>NZ_JBEZDY010000049.1:0-36826 GCF_040648555.1 Actinoplanes sp. NPDC049118 | reverse complement strand
GTCGCGGAGGGTCTCACCAACCGGGAGATCGCCGGCCGGATGTTCCTGGCCGAGAAGACCGTCAAGAACTACGTGTCCAGCCTGCTCGCCAAGCTCGGCCTGGAACGCCGCACCCAGGCCGCGGTACTCGCCACCCGGCTGCTGGGTGAACATCCAGCCTGACCTGCTGGATGTCGGGCGGTGCCGCAAGTCGCCCGACAGTCGACGCGCTGACGGACGTGGGCCGCGAACTCGAGCTGACCGTGAGCAGGACGGTCAGGTGGCAGATGCCGTTCGCCGGGTGGCACCGGGACCTTCGGCCCTGCACGCAGCCGATCTCTGACCGGCAGTCTGATGAGAGGCGAAAGGACCGGAGGTTGCCATCATGACCGTGCTCGAGCAGGCCGCACAGGCGTCGTTGTACGCACCGTCGGTCTTCAACACCCAGCCGTGGCACTGGCGGATCACCAGCGACACCCTCGAGCTGTACGCCGACCAGAGCCGCAGGCTGGACACCACCGACCCGCAGGGCCGGCTGCTGACCGTCAGCTGTGGCGTCGCGCTGCATCATGCCCGCACGGCATTGGCCGCCGCCGGCTGGTCCGCGACCGTGGAACGGCTACCAGAGAGCTCACAACCCGAGCTGCTTGCTCGGATCCGGCTCGGCGAAGAGGTGCCGCCGGACCCGCAGGCGCAGCGGATGGCCGCCGCGATCCCGCTGCGGCGCACCGACCGCCGTGCGTTCGGCGATCGGGAGGTGACCGAAGCCGAGCTCGCCAGGTTGCGCCGCCTGGTCGAGTTCGAGGGCGCCTACCTGCACGCGGTGCGGCCCGACCAGGTCACGATGCTGGCGATTTCCGCCGAGCTCGCCGGCGGTGCCGAGCTGGACGACCCCGCCTACCGCGCCGAGTTGCGGCGGTGGACCCACCGTCCGAGTCCCGTCGGCGACGGGGTGCCGCCGGCGACCGCGGTGCGGCCAGAGCTGCGTCGTGTGCCGGTGCGCGACTTCACCCCCGACGGCACCGCCGGGCTCGCCGCGGGCGCCGCGCGCGATCAGGGTGCGGCGTACGTCATCGTCTTCGGCGACGACGACCGGCCGGTGAGCCTGCTCCGTGGCGGTGAGGCGCTGTCCGCACTGCTGCTGGCAGCGACCGCGGACGGCTTGGCTACGGCGCCGATCAGCGATGTCGTCGAGGTCGAGTGGCCCCGGCACCTGCTGCGCGGCCTGCTCGCCGACATCGGCCAGCCCTATCTGGTGGTCCGGCTCGGCTACGTCACGTCGCGGGATCCCCTGCCTGAGTCACCTCGTCGCCCGGCAGGCGACGCCATCATCGTCATCAGGTAGGTGAGCACGAGCGTCGATCAGTGGGAAGGAGAACCACCATGAGGGCTTACGCCGAGGCTGACCTGATGCGAGCGGCCGCCGCTGGTATCCGTGCACCTTCGTTGCTCAACACGCAACCGTGGCTGTTCCGGCTGCACGGCGGCACGATCGAGGTGTTCGCGGATCCGGCCCGGCAACTCGCAGTCGACCGGGCCGGCTGGGCGGTACGGCTCGCCTGCGGCGCGGCCGTCTACAACGCGCGCCTCGCCCTGGCCGCCGCCGGAACACCCGCCGAGGTTGAGCTGCGCCCCGACTCGGCTGAACCGAACCTAATCGCCCGGCTGACACCCGGTCCCGCGCGGGCGCCGACGTACGCCGAGATCGACCTGTTCGCCGCGATCCCGCGCCGCTACAGCAACCGGGCGCCGTTCTGGCCGAACCCGGTGCCCGCCGAGACCCGGGCGCGGCTCATCGAGGCAGCCCGGGACGAGGGCGCCTGGCTCGAGATGCTGGTCGGGATGACCGCCCTGAGCGGCTTCGCCGAGATCGCCCAGAGCGCCGAACGCGTGCTGCGCCGCGACGCCGAATACCAATCGGAGTTGGCCTCCTGGACGCACGACGAGGGCGCCACGGACGGCATTCTCATCACCGCGGGAGCTCCCGCTCCCGAGCCACAGGACCTTCTCCCGCAGCGTTCCTTCTCCGACCGCAGGCGTGCCCCCGGGCGTGACTACGAGCCGGAGCCGCTCGTCGGCATCCTCGGTGTCGCCGGCGACCTGCCGACCGATCAGGTCGTGGCCGGGCAGGCCGTGCAGAAGGTGCTGCTGACCGCGACCGACGCCGGGCTGGCGACTTCGATGCTCTCCCAGCCGATCGAGGTCCCGGCCGCCCGCGACCAGCTACGCCGCTCGCTCGGCCGCGCGGGCGTACCGCAGCTCGCCCTGCGGTTCGGCTACGGCCGGCCCGGACACCCGGCACCGCGCCGCGACATCGCCGAGGTTCTGCTTCCACCGAAGCCGTAACAGACACACTCGCGGTCCAGGCGGCCGCTTACGCCATCGGCGTGCGCCCGGTGAATCCGGTGGCGATCCGCACCCTGGCCTGCAGCGTGCTCCCGTTGCCGGGGTACAGGAAGACGTACCCGGTGGAGGTCTGCACCGCGGTGAGGTCCGGGTGGCCGGCGCGGTTGAAGTCGCCGATCGCGGTGAGTTCGCGCATGCCGTTCCAGCCGCCGGTGCCGATCCGTTTCCGGGTGCCCAGGCCGGACCCGGTGCCTGGGTAGAACCACAGGTCGCCGGTGGCGTTCTCGCGGGCGACGACGTCCTCACGGCCGTCACGGTCCAGGTCACCGATGCGGATCAGCGCACCCATCCCGGACCAGCCGGTGCTCACCGTACGGGCGGAAGCGGTGTCCAGCAGCGTCCCGTTGCCGGGGTAGAGCACCAGGGTGTTGCTGCTCGTGGTCAGGGCCAGCAGGTCCGACCAGCCGGCGGCAGCGGCGCGACGTCGAGGTAGTCGTTGTCGATGTTGATGGTGACGCCGCCCCAGGTCTCGTCGTGACCGCCGCGGTACTGCTTGACCCGCCGGTGCGGGGACCAGTAGCCGGCGGGCAGAGCCGTGTCCGTGACGGTGGCGATCTGGTCCCAGCGGGCGAAGTCGAGGTGGTCGGGTCGTACGTAGCCCGCGCGGTTGTAGGCGTTCACCTGGTCGGCCACGCCCGAACTCATGCTGCTGTAGAAGCCGGACAGGTAACCGTGGTCGTGCAGCCGGGCCGTCCAGGCGCTCATGCACGCCAGCACCCCTTCGCGGCAGGTCGTGTCTTCGGTGCGGTACGCCTCCATGTCGTAGATCAGCACACTGTCCGCCGCCACTCCCAGCGACCGTGCCTGCGTCACGGCGTCCTCCGCGGCGGCTGGTCCTCACCGCGTGCGCCCTGGCGTGCGTCGGCCTGCTCGGCGGCCGGCGGGAGCTCTGGCATGTTGTCGCGACGCCCTGGAGCGCCGAACACGTGACGTCGGGACCATGGGCCCTGGCGGGTGCGGTGGCACGAGCCGACGCTGGAGCCATGAGTGACTCATCGGCGCCTCCGCGTGTCGACCGGGTAAGCGACGCCGACCTGGCGTTCCTCGCCATGGACCGAGGCCCGGTGCCCGAGCAGATCGCCGTCGTGCTGCTGCTCGACCGGCGGCTCAGAGCCGCTGCCTTCGCCCGGCTGCTGCGCGACCGGGCGGCAGCGGTGCCGCGCCTGCGCCAGCGGCTGGTGCGTACACCACCCGGCTGCGGTGCGCCGATCTGGGTCGACGACGAGGCCTTCGATGCGGGGTGGCATCTCGTCACGGCGCAGTGTCCGGGCCCCGGCAGCGAGCGGGCGATGCTGGAAGCTGTGCTGCCACACGTGCTCCGGCCCTTGCCGCGGGAGCGGCCACTGTGGCGGGCGGTGCTCGTCGACGGGCTTGCGGACGGATGCACCGCTGTCGTGTTCGTCGTCCATCACGCCCTCAGCGATGGGCTCGGTGGCCTCGCCGCCCTCGGCCGGCTTCTGGACGGCGACTCTCCCGAGACGTTGCCGCCGCCATCCCGGCGCCCGACAGCGTGGCGCCTCGCGGCGGACGCCTGGCGATCGCGGGCTGCGGCGCTGCGAGCGGCGCCGGCGAGCCTGCGGCGGCTGCGGACCGCGATGGCAGCGGGCGGCGGGATGGCGGCGGTACGCGCGCAGCCGTGCTCCCTGCTTCGGGTGACAGGTGCGCGCCGCCGGGTCGCCGTCGCCCGTGTCCGGCTGGACGCACTGCGCACCGCCGCGCACCGCCACCATGCGGGCGTGCACGCAGCCCTGCTGGCCGCCGTGGCCGAGGCGCTGCACGACACGCTCGCCCGGCGCGGTGAAACGGTCGCCACGGTGAGGGTGGCGGTTCCGGTGGGCACGCCGCGGGTCGGCGGTGCCACGGCCGGCAACGCGGTCAGCCCGCTCGTGGTCGCCGTTCCGGTCACCGGTCCCTTGGGCGTACGCCTTTCGAGGGTTGCGGCCGATGTTCGACGCGGTCGTGCCGCTGCCGCCGGTCCGGCGCCGATCACCGTGCTCGGCGGCGGGTTCCGGCTGCTCGCCGCGCTGGGCGGCTACCGCTGGTACATGACCCACCAGCGGCGCCTGCACACGTTGGTCAGCTACCTGCGCGGCCCCGCCGGGCCGGTACGCCTCGGCGGGACACTGGTCCGCGAGATGATCCCGATCGTGGTGGGCGGCAACGCCAACATCACGGTGTCGTTCGTGGCGCTCTCCTACGCCGGCTCGCTCGCGGTGACCGCCGTGGCCGACTCCGACGGCTGCCCCGATCTGGAACCACTCAGCCGGCAACTCGCCGCCGAGCTGAACGCGATCGCCGCAGAGGCGCCCTCCGGCCGACGATGACGCCGGCACGGACTACCAGAAGCGCTTCGCACCCGTCGCCGCGGACCCTCGTACCGGACGTGGCATCGCCCTCGCCCGGTACGAAGTGACCAGGGACGGTGTCGCCGATGTCGCCGTCGTGGCCGATCCGGCCTGGCGCGGGGCCGGGCTGGCCACCGCGCTGGTCGAGTTGCTAGCAGGGTGACCTGAACGCCTACGGCGTCGTGTGCCCCGCGAAGTGCCCGAGTCGTAGAGGCTTCGCCGCGGCCGCATATCTCTTGCCGCCGGCTATCCGGGCGATCTGTCCGATCGGGCTCCTGCGGCTCGAGCGGATGACACCCGCTTTGATCGGGGTGCGGAGCACGAGCACTTCGGTGACAGCGACGATGTGGCCGCCACGTTGACGTCCCGGTTGACGTCGATCGCGGGCCGCCAGGTCCCGTTGCCGTTCTCCTTCGGGGTGGAGGTCCGGGGTCGAACCCATGGCCACGCAGTGATCTCGGTACCGTGATCGTCGTGCGGGAACTGGCGGCTTGGTGCGTGGCGCGCTGGCTGGTGCTGGCGTGCACGGTGGTCGGGCTGGTAGCCGTGCACTCTCTGGGTCACGGCCACGGCCGCCTCCCGCACAGCGATCACCGTGGAGCGGCTGCGGCGGCCGTTCCGGTTGGCGCGCATGGCGAAGGGTCGCGGTCGCGGGCGTGGCGGGGGCCGGTGTGTCCCGCGCTCCACCCCGCACTGGTTTGCGGCTGGCGTCGGTGGCGGTGATGCGCAGATAGGGATGCCCCGCGCCGGTCCGGCGAGCGTGCCGTACCGCGTGGTCGATTCCTGCTTGCCCGACCTCAACAGCCAAAGGAATGGTTTTGTAATGATTCGTACCACTGTGTGTCGTGCTGTGCTGGCCGGCTCTGCCACCCTGATTCTGGTCGGGCTGTCCGCGTGTGGCGGCGGGGACCATGTCCCGGCCGGTTCCGGTCACGGTTCGACCACCGCCGCTGCTCCCAGCGCGCGCGCCGCGCCGGGGGCTGTGTTCAACGGTGCCGACGTGGCGTTCGCGCAGCACATGATCGTGCACCACCAGCAGGCGGTCGAGATGGCCGCCCTGGCCGACACCCGCGCCGCCGACCCACAGGTGAAGGACCTCGCAAATAGGATCGAGGCCGCGCAGGCCCCGGAGATCGCCACGATGACCGGGTGGCTGACCGCATGGGGGCGGCCGCCCGCCACGCCGGACGGCGGCGGGCACGGCTCCGAACACGAGTCGATGCCCGGGATGATGTCCGACGCTGACATGAGGAAGCTGGCCGGCTCGACCGGTGCGGCGTTCGACAAACAGTTCCTCACCATGATGATCGCCCACCACGAAGGGGCGATCACGATGGCGAACGAGGAGACGGCCGAGGGTTCAAATCCCGATGCCAAGGCCCTCGCCGCGAAGATCGTGACCGATCAGCAGGCCGAGATCACCACGATGAAGGACCTGCTCGCCGGCAGGTGAGCCGGACCTGACGGCGGCCGGGCACCTCAGGGGCCCGGCCGTCGTGCGGGTCAGTGGGAGTGGTGGTAGTGGTGCACGACGGCGTGGCCCTTGCCGCGGGAGATGAGCCACTTGTTGATCGGCGTGGTCAGGACGAACGCCACCGCAAGGGCGAAGGCGAGCGAGGCCCAGAACAACCAGCTGGACAGGCCCGCGTCCATCGCTCCGGGCACGGCGAGCATGACGCCATTGTCCAGGATCTCCATCACGGTGATCGAGACGGTGTCGGCCGCGAGGGCCACCTTCAGCGCGGTTCGCACGCCGATGCCGGCGGCCAGCAGGGGCCGCATGGTCAATGCGTAGCCGAACATGAACGCCAACACGACGGCCAGCACGACGGTGGGCCCGGCGGACCAGCCGAGCGCGGTACCGATGACCATGCCCAGGACCTCGCCGATGGCGCAGCCGGTGAGGCAGTGCAGGGTCGCCTGCGCCGCCATCGACCACGATGCCGGCCCGGGCGCCGCCGCGGATGCAGGGGGGTGCTGGTGGCTCGCGGCCTGCGCGGTGTGGTTTTGGTGCTGGCTGGTTGTGCTCATGGCTGCCTCCTTGTCACCGCCAACATACCCCCAGGGGGTATTCTTGGAAAGAGGTGAAGGCAAGTTCCCCGTCGGAGCTCCACGGCCCTTCCGGCGATCATGGGATGCGTTGATCAGCGCCAGCGCACGGACTGTCTCCTCGGGGACGGAGCGGCGTGCCCTGCGTATGCGGCTGCCCGGCCGGTGGGCCGGGCAGCCGGTCGGGGCGGATCAGATGAGCCACCGGTTCTTCTGGACGATGGGGAGCTTGGCCCACTGGCGGCCGAGGCCCCAGGTGTGTCCGGCGTAGGTGAGGGCGAGGACGATGCCGACGACGGCGTAGATGAAGTGGTAGTCGGTGATGGGGTTGGTGGAGCCGGAGGTGAGGGGCCATTCGGCGGCCCACATGAGGGCCATCATGAGGGCGCCGGCGGCGGCGGCGATGCGAAGGCCGATGCCGGCGGTGAGGGCGAGGCCGATGGCGAGCAGGCCGAGCATGAAGGCCCAGTTGGTCCAGGTGTCGCCGGCGATGGTGTGGAAGAGGCTCTGGAAGGGGCCGACCTCGACGTTGGACAGGAAGCCTTTGGTGGGCGATCCGCCGTTGATCCAGGCCTTGGCTGCCGGGGTGGCGTAGCCCCAGCCGAAGGTCTTGTCGAAGAACGCCCACAGGAAGACGAAGCCGGTGGAGACGCGCAGCACGGCGAGTGCCTTGGCGGCGGCGTGGGTGAGCATGGATCCGGGGGCCTCGACCTGCTCGAGGTGAGTCGTGGGGCCGTGGCCGGTGGTGGTCATCGTTCTCTCCTCTGTCGATGTCTGCACCTATGAGGCTTCCTTGTGCGCCGCCGGGGCACCCGGGCCTGCCCGCCCGTCATGGCGGGTCCAAGGTCCTGACTACCGCCGTCCGGGCCGTCGATCTCCCGGACGGCGGCGACCGGGCCGACAGCGTCGATGATTCGGCCGGCTTCCCGGGCCGGGATGTCGACCCGCTTGGACAGATGTGCGCCGACCGCGACGAAGACCCGCGTCGACGCTCATGTCGGCCTCCTCACGGGCTGGTTTCGCCCAGCATGCGCGGCTGCGGGGGCGGCGAAGAGAGCTTGGCCCGGCGTCGGCGGGGCCGATGATCACGTCCGATCCGTGCTCACGGCGTCGACGCCTACTGCCGGGCCAGCGCGGTGATCTCGTCGGCGACGGCCGGCTGCAGGGCGGCGGGCAGGTCGTGACCCATGCCGGGGAAGACGACCAGCTTCGCGCCGGGGATCGCGCGTGCGGTCGCGAGCCCGCCGGCCAGGCGCACCAGCGGATCGGCGGCGCCGTGCACGACCAGCGCAGGCATTCGCAGCCGGCGCAACATGGGCCGCCGATCCGCCGCGGACATGATCGCGGCGAGCTGCCGCAGGACTCCGTCCGGGTCGTGTGCCACGTCGAAGCCGCGTTCGGCGGCCTCGCGTATCGCGTTCTCGTCGAGCGCGTATTGCGGAGAGCCGATCACCCGGAAGATGTGCAGCAGTCGGCGTGCGGCCGCCTCGCGGGTGCGTGCCGGCGGGGTCAGCAGGGCGGGCAGGACCCGGGGGTGCGGGCGGCCGACGTGCGCCACGGGGGTGGATGACATCGACGTCAGCGTGCGCACCCGGTCCGGGTGGCGCCCGGCCAGAGTCTGCGCGATCATCCCGCCGAGGGAGACGCCGACGACGTGGGCGCTCGCCCAGCCGAGCGCGTCCAGCACGGCGACCGCGTCGTCGGCCATGTCGGTCAGGCGGTAGCCCGGCCGGCGGCGTGCGACGAACGCGAGCGGCGACGGCCTGCCCAGGCCGGTCAGGTGGGTGGAGGCGCCGACGTCGCGGTTGTCGAACCGGGCGACCTGGAAGCCGCGGTCGACGAGCAGGCGGCGGAAGGTCTCCGGCCAGAACGACATCGGCAGTCCGAGACCCATGATCAGCAGGAGTGGCTCACCGCTGCCGGTGCCCTCCACCTCGTACGAGATCTGGATGTCGCCGTGCCGCGCCGTTCTCGTGGTCATGGTTTCAGCCTGCGCCCGCCGGGTTTTGTCCGGAACCGGGCGGGAGGCCCCGGACGCGGGACCTCCGGCTCTGGCGGCGCCACGCTCGGCCGCGAAATCGTGGGGGAGGAGCACCGCACTGCCATAGGAGGATCTTGTGGAGTATCTCAGTCCCCTGGACGCGTCCTTTCTTGATGTGGAGGACGAGGATCCGCACGCCTCGCTGGCCATCGCCTCGATCGCCGTGCTCGACGGCCCGGCGCCGAGCCAGGCCGAGTTCGCCGAGGCGATCCGGGCCCGACTGCCGCTGGTGCCGCGTTACCGGCAGAAGGTACGCCGGGTCCCGTTCAACCTCGGCCGGCCCGTCTGGGCCGACGACCCGGACTTCGACCTCGACTTCCACCTGCGGCGGACCGCCCTGGTGGCGCCGGGTGACGACGCGGCGCTGCAGCGCCTGGTCGGCCGGATCATGGCGCAGCGCCTCGACCGTGAGCGCCCCCTGTGGGAGGACTGGCTGATCGAGGGCCTGCCTTCCGGGCGCTGGGCGGTCCTGTCCAAGGTGCACCATTGCATGATCGACGGCATCTCCGGCACCGAGCTGTACCGCCTGATCTGCGACACCGGCCCGAAACCGCGCCGGCTGCCCGCCGACGACTGGCAACCGCGCACGGTCGGCGGCGACCTCGATCTGGCCCTCGACGCCTGCGGTCAACTCGTCCGGATTCCCTTCGAACAGACCCGGCTGCTCGCTCTGGCCGCGCGCCGGCCAGGCGACGCCGTGGCGCGGCTGCGTGAGACGGCTCGAGGCATTTCCGCACTGGTACAGGGCCTCCTGCGGGCAACGCCGACCTCGGTGTCCGGGCCGCTGGGCCGGGCCCGGCGTTACGCGGTGGCCCGTATGCCGCTGGCCGACATCGCACTTGCCGCCGACGCTCACCGGGTGACCGTCAACGACGTGTACCTGGCCGCCGTCGCCGGTGCCTTCCGCCGCCTGCTGCTGTCCCGAGACGAGGAACCGGGCCCGGACGCGATCCGGACGCTCATCCCGGTCAGCATGCGCGGCGACGACGAGCGACATCTGCTCGACAACCGGCTGGCGTCGATGCTCCTGCAACTCCCGGTCGAGATCGAGGCGCCGGCGGAGCGGCTGCGCGCGGTGCACCGCCGGGTCGCCGAACTGCGCGCGATCCACGAGGTGGAGGCCGGCGCCGCGCTTGTCTCGCTGGCGGAGCAGGAGCCGTTCGCGGCGGTATCGTTCCTGATCCGCACCGCGCTGCGCCTACCGCAGCGAGCCCTCGCCACGGTGACCACCAACGTGCCCGGTCCCTCGGTGCAGCTCTACATTCTGGGCCGCCCGGTCCGCGAGATCCTGCCGTACGTCCCGATCGCCGAACGAATGCGGATCGGCGTCTCCGTGCTCACGTACGCGGGCCAGGCCGCCTTCGGGATCACCGCCGACTTCGCCGCGGTTCCCGAGGCGGACGAATTCGCCGCAGCCGTCGTGGACGAGGTGGCGAAGCTACGCCCGACCGCCTCGCCGCGGATGAAGGCAGCGCCGAAGGCGCCGCGACGCCGTGCCACGACCCGGATCGCGGAGCCTGCCTGAGCCAGCGCCGGCACGGGCCGGAGGCCCCACCGGGCCGGGCCGGTCGGCCCTGCCCGGTCGTGTATGCCGTACGAATGCTGAAACCATGGCCCCGATAGAGACGGTCCCGGACCCGGTCGACGAGCGCCGCCCACCGCTGCAGCTGTTCCGCGACCTGCGCACCACCGCCGACGGGCTCGGCGCGCGCGAGGCGGCCCGCCGTCTGACGGTGTACGGGCCGAACGAGCTGGCCCGGCGCGGCGGGCGCCGCTGGCCGCGGGAACTGCTCGCCCAGTTCACCCAGCCGCTCGCCGTCCTGCTGATGATCGCCGCGGTGTTGGCCTGGCTGGGCGGCACACCCCCGCTCGCCGTCGCCGTCGTGGCGGTCATCCTGCTCAACGCCGGATTCGCGTTTGCGCAGGAGATGCAGGCGGAACGGGCCGTCGAGGCGCTGGCCGCCTACCTGCCGGACTCGGCCCGGGCACTGCGCGACGGGGCCATCACCGACGTCCCGGCCCGTGACCTGGTGCCCGGTGACGTCATCGTGATCGCCGAAGGCGATCGGATCTGCGCCGACGCGAGGCTCATCGACGGCGAGGTCGCGGTCGACATGTCGGCCCTCACCGGGGAGTCGATGCCGACAGGCCGGGTCGCCGACGCCGAGTTCGTGCCCGGCCCGCTGCTGGAGGCCCGGGAGTTGGTGTTCAGCGGGACCGCCTGCACCGCGGGCCTGGCCCGGGCCGTGGTGACCCGAACCGCCATGCACAGCGAGATCGGCCGGATCGCCGCACTCTCGCAACGCGGCCGGCTCGATCCCAGCCCGCTGGAGCGCCAGGTGCGCCTGGCCACCTGGATCATCGCGATCGTGGCGGTCGCCGCCGGTGCCGTGTTCCTGGCGATCGGTGTCGCGGCGGGGCTGACCTGGGCTGCCGCGATCAGCTTCGCGATCGGCCTGATCGTGGCGAACGTACCCGAAGGGCTGCTGCCGACCATCACCCTGGCACTGGCGGCCGGCGTGCGGGACCTCGCCCGGGGTGGCGCGGTCGTCAAGCGGCTGTCGGCGGTCGAGACCCTGGGGTCGACGACGGTGATCTGCACCGACAAGACCGGCACCTTGACCGAGAACCGGATGACGGTGACCCGGCTGTGGTTGTGCGGCGTCGAACTCGACGCCGCGCAGGCGGGCGCGGAGCCGCGTGCCCGGGAGCTCGCGACCGCCGCCGCGACCTGCACGACCGCCCGGGCCGCGGGCGACGGCGCGCAGGGCAGCACCGGCGATCCGACCGAACTGGCGCTGCTGCGGCTGGCCGGTGAGCTGGGCGTCCCGGTGCGTTCCGCCGGCCGCGACGCCGCCCGCTCCACGCTGTACACGTTCGACACGCGGCTCAAACGGATGTCCACGATCGACCACGGTCGGGTGCATACCAAAGGCGCTGCCGAGTCCGTGCTGCCGCTGTGCTCCCGCGTCCTGACCGCGGACGGCACCGTCGCACTGTCCCGGCCCGTGCTGGCCGACCTGGCGGCCACCGTCGAGTGGTACGCCGCGGCGGGCCTGCGGGTGCTGGCCGTGGCACGCCGTGACCTCGGCACCGAGCATCCGGCCGACCGACAGAACGCCGAGTCGGATCTGACCCTGCTCGGCCTGGTGGCACTCGCCGACCCGCTGCGGGACGGCGTGGCCGACGCGGTCGAGGCGGCACACCGCGCCGGCATCCGGATCCACGTCATCACCGGCGACTACGGGCCGACCGCCGCCGAGATCGCCCGGCAGGCCGGCATCGGAGGCCGGGCGCCGCGGATCGTCGCGGGCGGCGACCTGGACTCGATGACCGAGGCCGAGCTGGATCGGCTGCTGGCCGAGCCGGGCGAGATCGTCTTCGCCCGCTCCTCGCCGGAGGGCAAGCTGCGGATCTGCGAGGGGCTGCGGGCCAACGGCGACATCGTGGCGATGACCGGTGACGGGGTCAACGACGCCCCCGCGCTGCGGCACGCCGACATCGGCGTGGCCATGGGCCTCTCCGGCACGGACGTCGCACGGGAGGCCGCCACGATGGTGCTGACCGACGACAACTTCGCCACCGTCGTCGGGGCCGTCGACGCGGGACGGCGGGTCTTCGACAACGTCCGCAAGTTCGTGCTCTACATCTTCGCGCACGCCGTACCCGAGGTGGTCCCGTTCTTGATCTTCGCGCTGTCCGGTGGCGCGGTGCCGCTCCCGCTGACCGTCCTGCAGATTCTCGCCATCGACCTCGGCACCGAGACGCTGCCCGCGCTGGCTCTCGGCCGCGAGCGCGCCGAACCGGGCCTGATGAACCGGCCGCCACGCCCGTCGAAGGCGGGGGTCATCGACCGGCGGCTGCTGCTGCGGGCCTGGGGTCTGCTCGGTGTCGTGTCGGCGGCCCTGGTGACCGCCGGCTTCTTCTGGACTCTCTGGCGAGCGGGTTGGCATCCCGGCGATCCGGTCGGCGCCGGCACGGCCCTGCACCATGCCTACGAGCAGGCCACCACGATGACGTTCGCGGGAATCGTGGCCTGCCAGATCGGCACCGCCTTCGCCGCCCGCACCGACCGGGCGTCGCTGCGCTCGATCGGCCTCTTCAGCAATCGGCTCCTGCTCGCCGGCATCGCCTTCGAGCTGGTGTTCGCCGGCTTGCTGATCTACGTGCCGACGCTACAGGCGATCTTCGGGACGGCCGCTCTCGGACCGGGACAGCTGGCCCTGCTGGCGCCCTTCCCGATCGTCGTGTGGGGCGTGGACGAGCTGTACCGCGCGGTGGTGCGGCGCCGGGCGTGACGTCCCGGCCGGAAGGGACCATCGGCCCTGTCCGGCCCGGGCTCGCGGCGAAAGGCTGAAGGTACAGGCAACGCTGGAGGATGACCATGACTGGCCGAAACTGCCAGCGCCGTCTCGCGGTCAAGGTCCTGGCGAACGCCGGCCTGACCCAGCAGATGACGATCAGGAGGTGACGAGATGCGCGCCAAGGACATCATGAGCAGTCCCGTGTACACCGCGGGGCAGAGCGCGTCGGTGGAGAGCGCCGCCGAGCTGATGACCGCCATGGGGGTCACGGCGCTGCCGGTGGTGGACACGAACGGGACCCTGGTCGGCATGGTCAGCGAGAGTGACCTGCTGTGGCACCGGGTCCCGTCGGATCCGACCACCCAGGTGCGGCGCCATCCCGACACCGAGGCGGATAGCCGGCCGGGCACGGTCGTCGAGGTCATGTCCCGCTACCCACTGGTCACCCGGCCGGGAGCCGACGTGGCCGAGATCGCCGACCAGATGCTGCAGAACGATGTGCGCAGCATGCCCGTCGTGGACGACGACCAACGGCTGGTCGGGATCATCAGCCGCCGGGACATCCTGCGCGCGATGGTGCGCGGCGACGACGTCCTGGCCGCGGAGGTGCAGCACCGACTCGACGAGTACTCCGACGGGCAGTCCCGCTGGACGGCCACCGTCGAGGGCGGCGTCGCCACGGTGGCCGGGGAGTTCGACGACGAGACCGAGCGCACGGTCGTCACGGTGCTGGCACGGACCGTGCCGGGTGTCGCCGCAGCCCGCATCGGCGAGGTGACGTCGTCCTGACGGGTGGAACGACATGTCGCGGGCATCGGCGGGACCGCATGATGCCGACCCGGCCGGTGGGGACGGGTCGGCCCGGTATGAAGGGAGACGCGGATATGACTCACACGCAGACCTGGACGGTGGACATCACCATCTCCGAACACGAGGACGAGCGTCGTACCCGCGCCGTCGCCGTCCTGCGCACCGATGCACGTTCGCCGCTGCGCGGCGAGGGCGAAGCGCGCCGCCGGCCGTCAGACACCGAGGTGCCCGAGATCGGTGACGAGCTGGCCACGGCGCGAGCGCTCGCCGACCTGACGTACAAGCTGATGGACGTCACGGTCGGCGATATCGAGCAGTTCACCGGTCGCCCGATGCACCTCCCGTGCTGATCGCCTGCCGTCGTCCTACTCCACTGACAGTGCGTCAGGTCCCGTCCGAGCGGGGCCGGAAGCCCCGAGGATCGGGTGGCGGTCAGCGGCGCCGGATGTGCGATCCGGTTCAGACTCCGTGTCGCTCCGAGAGGACGGCGGACGCCAGAGTGCCGGCCCAACGCCGGGCTCGATCCAGCTCGCCGGCGGCGAGCGGGCCGGTGGTGCCGCTGACCCGGAAGCTCTCCGGGGGCAGCAGCATCCGGCAGCCGAGCCGGTGCATCCGGCGGTGCGCCCGACGTGCCGCCGAGCCGGGAAGGAACGGCTTGTCGATCTTCGTGTCGAAGGCCGCCCCAGCGATACCCGGGAGCATCGGCGCGTCGTCCAGATACTCTCGGAGCCCGACTCCGGCGGCCCCGGGCCGTGCGCCGCTCTGGCGGGCGGCGTCTGCGCGGGTGCCGGGCCGGCTCATCCCGAACGCGTGTGTCGGCGCGCCGGCAACGAGGACGTCCACGTCCGACAGGGACGGCCCTTCGCTCACGTCCGCGAGGACGACGTCGAACGCATCGCCGAGCCCGTCGGCGACGGCGCGCGCGACCTTCTCGGTGTTGCCGAACATGGATTCATAGACGATCAAAGCCTTCATGGCGGGCCTCCGATCAGGGCGTCGGATACTTGGCGAGGATTTCGCGGAGACGATCGACGAAGCGCAGCGACTCGTCGTGGTCGCGCTGCCAGACATTGCGGCCGAAGATCAGCCCGGTGGCGCCCGCGGACATCGACTCCTCGGCCTTCTCGATCATCGCCTCGTCGCTTGCCAGACTGCCGCCGGAGACGAGAACCATGGTCCGGTTGGCGGCCTGTACGACCTGGTCGATCGCGTCCTGGCTGCTGAACTTCGCCCGGTACGCGTCGGGAACGCCGGTGTTCTTCTCCGGGTGCGGGAAGTTCACCTTGACCACGTCGGCACCGAGTTCGCTCGCGACCCGGGCCGCATAATGCACGGCGTAGAACGTGTCCTTGCCGCCCTTGTGCTCGACGGCTTCGCCGCGGGGGTAGGCCCAGACGATCAGCGGCATGCCGAACCGGTGCGCGTCCTGGCGTACCGTCCGGAACTGCGCGAAGTCGGCGTCCTGGGCCGGCGAGCCGACGTACAGCGTGTAGCCCACGGCGTCGGCGCCGAGCCGCACCGCGTCCTCGACCGACGCATGCAGCGGCGACAGCGCCCGGTAGTCGGCGGGGATGTCGGTCTTGCCGTTCAGCTTCAGGATCAGCGGGACCTCGCCGGCGAAGTCCCAGGAGAACTTCTCGGCCAGTCCGATCTGGATCGCGATGCCGTTGAATCCGCCCTCGATCGCCAGCCGGACGATGTAGCGGGGGTCGGCGGCTGTCGGGTCGGCGAAGAAGTCGCGCGGGCCGTGTTCCAGGCCCTGGTCGTACGGCAGGAACAGCGCCGTGCCGTTGCCGAGTCCGTGCTTGTAGAGGATCCGGTGCAGCCGGGCCTTCTTGCCCGCGCTCAGACCGCAGTTCGCGAGCGGTGGTCGCGATGTCATGGCGGCCTCCTTTCCCTTTGTTGTCAGCGTTGCCCAGTGCGGGGTCGCGCGGGCAGGGCCACTTGACCCGAGCCCGCCGGTAGTCCGGTCCGGATGCGGCTCGCCCCAGTCGTACCGGTCCCTCTTCGGTGGGCCGTTCGGCACTGACCGGCGGCCGAGTTCGCTCCTAGCGTCGACAGCAGATGACCGGGAGGACCGTGATGAAGAGCTGGAATGTGGACGACGTGATGACCAAGGCGGTCGTGTCCGTGGATCGGGCCGCCACCTACCGATCGGTGGTGGATCTGCTGATCGAGAATCGGTTCAGCGCCGTTCCGGTCGTCGACGCTTTTCGGCGGGTGACCGGCGTGGTCTCTGAGACCGACCTGCTTCGCAAGGTCGAGTACGCGGGTGACGCCGAGCCGAGGCTGTTCGAGGGATGGCGGAGGCGCGGCGAGCGCGGCAAGGCTCGCGCCCGTACCGCCGGTGACCTGATGACCGCACCGGCGGTCGTCGTCCTCGCCGGCACCTCGATCGCCGCCGCGGCACGCCGGATGGACAGCGAGGGTGTAAAGCGGCTGCCGGTCGTGGACGATCTTGGCCGGTTGGCCGGGATCGTCTCCCGCGGTGACCTGCTCAAGGTGCACCTGCGGACGGACGACGAGATCCATGCCGACATCGAGACCGGCATTCTGCTCCCACACCTGGCCGAGAGCATCACGTCCGTTGCGGTGACCGTGGCCGAGGGCGTCGTGACATTTACCGGTCGGGTCGACCGCAGCTCCGACGCCGAGCTGGTGTTCGGCCTGACCCGCCAGGTCGCCGGGGTGGTTGACGTGAAGGGCTCGCTCAGCTGCGAGTTCGAGGCGACCGACCCGCTACATCCAGCGGCGCTGTGAGAGCGGAAACGATCATCGGCTCTCGTCCCGCAGGACTTCGGCGAGCGGTCTGCGTGGTGTTGTCGCGGCGGGTGGGCCGTAGCCGAGCCGGATGATCATCTGCGCCCATCGGCCGGCGGTCGTGTTCGTCAGGAGCCTCCGGATCTCGGGGATCTCGACGGGCTGACTGATGGGTGTGGTGGCCAGACCCAGACGGGTGGCGACCAGAAGGACGTGCTGCAGTGCCTGGCCCGCGAGGACCCATTGCGGCGGGCCGTCGCCGTGGGTCGCGAGGACGGCGATGGTCGGGTACGCCTCGAACCGCTCGCTGGTGCGCCAGGGCTGGGCGTGCATCAGCCCGAAGTCGCGGATCGGCAGCCGTTCCAGCGCGTCCCAGGGCCCGACTGCGGTCGGCGGCACGCCGTCATGCCGGCCGTGCGCGGGCCGCGTCCACCGGCCCAGCTCGGCGCGGTAGCCGCCGTCGGCGCGGAGCCGTCGTTCGGCCGCCTGCCCGAGCCCGAGGATCGCGTCGCGGCTGACCGCGCCGGCGATCGTGAGTGTCGTGTCCTCGTCGGTGGCGGCCTGGGTCAGTTCCTCGATCGCGTCGGCGGGGACCACGGCGGCGGCGAACGGCCACCGGTTGGTGTGCCGTTGCGGGATCGCGGCGGCCAGCGCCGTCACGGTCTCGGACGGTGTGGCCCGCCGCGCCGGCTCCACTCGGGCCACCAGCTCGGGTGAACCCGGCTCCGGAAAGAGAACGTAAGTCGGCTCCCAGCCCTCGTACCGCATTGCCAGCCGTAGCGTGAACAGGGCCGCGCCGACGCTGATCAGGAGCTCACGGCCGGAGGCGTCGAGCGCATCGAGGCGGCGGCTGGGGTCGGCGTACACCTCGACTGCCCGACCGGTGATCCGGAAGCGCCACGGCTGACTGTTGTGCAGCGAGGGGGCCAGCGTCGCGGCCTCTACACATCGGGCGAGAACGCCGCTGTCGACGGTGGTCATGGCGTGGCGGCCGGGTAGGCGTACAGCTCGACGAGGCGGTGCCGGGCGGCCTGGAGCCGTTCGGACACCGTGTCGAGGAGCCGGGCGGTGAGCTCCAGGCCCAGCTCGGCGTCCTCGGCGATCATCTCTCGGACCCGGACAGCGTCCATCTCTATCGCTCGGATGTCGTCGGCGACGACGGCGCCGAACCGCCAAAGGTATGGCGGTCGCGCCCACGACCAGCCGACGACGGCACCGGCGCCGACGTGTTCGACGACGATGTCTCCTCGTCCTGGGACATGGAAGTCGAGCGCGACGGTCCCGGACTGCACCAGCCAGAACCGGTCCGCCGGGGCGTCCTCCCGGAACAGCCGGTGGCCGGTGCCGCGGAAGACCGGCCGGCCCGCGGTCGCCAGCCGTTGCAGCCGGTCGGCGGGCAGGTCGGCGACGAAGTCGTGCAGGGTGAGCAGATCGAACACGCTCAACGACGGCATGGCGTCGCTCCTCGCGGTAGCTGTTGCGTCGTGGCTTCAGGCCACGCCGTAGACGGGCACGGGGGCGACCATGTAGCGGTCGTCGAAGTCGAACTCGAGGGAGTCGGCCACCGTGACCACTCCGGCGACCTGCCGGGTGAGCCGGACGGCCGTGTCCGCCATCGTCCAGAGGGCGACCCGTCCGGTCAGTGTCACGACGCCGCCGGTCACCGTGACGGTCACCTCGTCGGCCGCTTCGCCGAGCAGCGGCATGAGGACGCCGTCGGTGACATCCCGATGGATCTCGTCGTCCGGCCGCAGGTGGGCCTTGAGCAGGTCGCCGCGGGTGACGATGCCGACGAGCCGGCCCCGGTCGTCGACGACCGGCAGGCGTTTGACCTGCTCGGCGTCCATCAGCCGCGCCGCGGTCGCGAGGGGCATGCCCACGGGGGCGACGATCGGCGGGCGGCTCATCAGCTCGGCGGCCGTCGCGGCCCGCGCCTTGGCCCGTTCGCCGCGCCGGCGGCGGCCCTCGAACAGCCGGGGCTCCTCCGCGCCCGAGTATTCGATCTTCCGCAGCAGGTCCGCCTCGGAGACGACGCCGGTCACCCGCTGGGACTCGTCCACGACGGGTACCGCGCTGAACCGCCGGCTGACCAGCAGGTCGACCAGCGACCGGTAGGAGGCCGTCTCCGGCACGGACACGACCGCCTGGGTCATCACATCGTCGACTTTCCAGGTCCTCATCTCAGCCCTCCTCTGTCCTCAGCACCGACGTTAAAAGCGTCGCGGCCTGTGGTTCAGGGCCGATCGGCCCCTACCCGAGGGCCGGCCGGTGCCGCGCGCCCGTCGGCGCCAGGCCGGCACCGACGGGCAGCGGGAGCCTCATCGCGAGAGCACGACCTTCAGCGCGCCGGTACGCACCGGGTCGGCGAAGACGTCGTACGCCTCGGCGAACCCGTCCAGGGCGAACCGGTGGGTGACCATGTGCCCGAGGTCGAGCTGGCCGGCGACGAGCATGTCGAGCAGCTTCGGCGTGGAGTACGTGTCCACCAGGCCGGTGGTGATGGTGACGTCGCGGATCCACAGGTCTTCCAGGTGCAGGGCGGCCGGTTTGCCGTGCACCCCGATGTTGGCGACCCGGCCACCGGGCCGGACGAGCGTGGTGCACAGTTCGAAGGTCTGCGGGGTGCCGACCGCCTCCATCACCACGTCGGCGCCGAGGCCGCCGGTCAGCGCCTGGACCGCGGCGAGCGGGTCGTCGGCGCCGGCCAGGACGGTGGTGTCCGCGCCGAACATCTTGGCCGCCTGCAGGCGGCTCTCGGCCTTGTCGATCACGACGATGTGCGCGGGGGAGAAGAGTCGCGCGGTGATCACGGCGGCGAGCCCGATCGGGCCGGCGCCGACGATCACGACGGTGTCGCCGGGACGCACCCGGCCGTTGAGTACCCCGACCTCGTACGAGGTCGGCAGGATGTCGGCGAGCAGCACGGCCGACTCGTCGCTGACCCGCTCCGGCAGCTTGTACGTGGACAGGTCGGCGAACGGGATCCGGGCGTACTCGGACTGCACCCCGTCGACGAGGTGGCCGAGGATCCAGCCGCCTCCGCCGCGGCATTGGCCGTAGACGCCCTCGCGGCAGTACCGGCAGATCCCGCACGCGGAGATGCACGAGGCGAGCACCCGGTCACCCTCGACCAGCCCGGCGACGCCGGCGCCGGTCTCGACCACCGTGCCGACCGCCTCGTGGCCGAGCACCCGGCCCGCCGCCACCTCGGGCACGTCGCCGCCGAGGATGTGCAGGTCGGTTCCGCAGATGGTGACGGCGTCAACCCGGATGACCGCGTCTCGGGGGTCCTGGATCCCGGGGTCCGGAATCTCCGTCCACGAACGCGATCCGGGCCCGCCGTACACGAGTCCCTTCATGGGAGCTCTCCTCTCGATTGCCTTCGGCCTCCACGCTGGCCCTGCCGCGGCCCGTTCAGTAAGGGACCTCCGGCCCTACTAGGTGGGACCGGCGCAGGGCTACCAACGAGGTGAGAGGTATCCGCGAGCGAGTGAGGCGAGGGACTGATGTCCAGATACGTGTACGACTTCGTCGAGGGCGACAAGGACCTCAAGGACCTGCTCGGCGGCAAGGGCGCCAACCTGGCCGAGATGACCCGGATGAGTCTGCCGGTACCGCCTGGATTCACCATCACCACCGAGGCGTGCCGCGAATATCTGCGCACCGGATCGACCCCGGCGGGCCTGTTCGCCGAGGTCGAGCTCCACCTGCAGGCGGTCCAGACGCGGATCGGAAAGTCGCTCGGCGACCCGGACGACCCGCTGCTGCTGTCGGTGCGTTCCGGCGGCAAATTCTCCATGCCCGGCATGATGGAGACGATCCTCGACATCGGCCTGAACGACGCCAGCGTGGCCGGTCTCGCCCGGCAGAGCGCCGACGAGCGCTTCGCCTGGGACTCTTACCGGCGCCTGATCCAGATGTTCGGCAAGACGGCGTTCGACGTGCCCGGCGAGGACTTTGAAACCGAACTGGTGAACGCGCGCGCGGCGGCGGGCGCCGCCACCGACGCGGACCTCACCGCCGCGCAGTTGCAGGACCTCGTGCACGCGTACAAGAAGGTCTTCCAGGCGCATACCGGACGTGACTTCCCGCAGGCGCCGCACGAGCAGTTGTTCCTCGCCGTCACCGCGGTGTTCAAGTCGTGGAACGCCGAGCGGGCCGTGCTCTACCGGCGGCAGGAACGCATCCCCCAGGATCTCGGCACCGCGGTCAACGTGATGGCCATGGTCTTCGGCAACCGCGGCACCGACTCCGGCACCGGGGTGGCGTTCACCCGCGACCCGGCGACCGGCCGCCGCGGCGTCTACGGCGACTACCTGTCCAACGCTCAGGGCGAGGACGTGGTGGCGGGCATCCGCAACACGGTCGGCCTCAGCGAGCTGGCCACCATCGACCCGGCGAGCTACCGGCAGCTGCTGTCGATCATGCAGCGCCTGGAGGGGCGCTACCGGGACCTGTGCGACATCGAGTTCACCATCGAGAACGGCAAGCTGTGGATGTTGCAGACCCGGGTCGGCAAACGCACCCCGGCCGCCGCGTTCGTGATCGCCGCCCAGCTCGTCGACGAGGGCACCATCACCCTCGACGAGGCCCTGCAGCGGGTCACCGGCGAGCAACTCGCCCAGCTGATGTTCCCGAGCTTCGACACCGCCGCCGCGCCCGCCCCGCTCACCACCGGCGTGCCGGCGTCGCCTGGCGCCGCCGTCGGCGCGGTCGTGTTCGACTCCGCGGCAGCAGCCGCGGCGACCGGACCGGTCATCCTGGTCCGCCGCGAGACCAACCCCGACGACCTGCCCGGCATGATCGCCGCCCAGGGCATCCTGACCAGCCGCGGCGGCAAGACCTCACACGCCGCTGTCGTGGCCCGGGGCATGGGCAAGACCTGCGTCTGCGGCGCGGAGCAGCTCGAGATCGGCGCGGACTCCGTCACCGTGATCGGCCACGTGGTCCACGCCGGCGACGTCATCTCGGTCGACGGCACCACCGGCCGGGTCTACGCCGGCGCCGTTCCGGTCCACCCGTCTCCAGTGGTGCGGTACTTCGAGGGGGAACTCACCGCGTACGGTGATCCGCTGCTCGCCGCCGTCGAACGCATCATGATCCACGCCGATCACACGGCCCGGCTCGGCGTGCACGCCAACGCCGACACAGGCACCGACGCGGCCCGGGCCCGGCGCTTCGGCGCCACCGGGGTCGGCCTGTGCCGCACCGAGCACATGTTCCTCGGCGACCGCCGCGTCCTGGTCGAACGCCTGATCCTGGCCACCGACGACAGCGAGCGGGCGGCCGCGCTCGCCGAGCTGCTGCCGTTGCAGCGCGCCGACTTCGAGGAGCTGTTCGCGGCGATGGACGGCCTGCCGGTGACCGTGCGGCTGATCGACCCGCCGCTGCACGAGTTCCTGCCCCCGCTGGAGGAGCTGACCGCCCGGGTCGCCCGCGCCGAGGCACTCGGCGAGGACCCGGGCCACGACGGCACGCTGCTGACCGCGGTGCGCCGGATGCACGAGCAGAACCCGATGCTCGGCCTGCGCGGCGTGCGCCTCGGGCTGGTCATCCCCGGCCTGTTCGCGATGCAGGTCCGGGCGATCGCGGAGGCCGCGGCCGCCCGGGTCGCCGCCGGCGGCGACCCGCGGCCGGAGATCATGGTCCCGCTGGTCGGCGCGGTCCAGGAGCTCGAGACGGTACGGGCGGAAGCCGAGTCCGTGCTGGCGGGCGTCGCCGGTGCGCCACCGATCCGGATCGGCACGATGATCGAGGTGCCCCGGGCCGCGCTCACCGCCGGACAGATCGCCGGAGCCGCCGAGTTCTTCTCCTTCGGCACCAACGACCTGACCCAGATGACCTGGGGCTTCTCCCGAGACGACGTGGAGGGCGCGTTCTTCGGCCGCTACCTCGGGCTCGGCATCTTCGCGGCGTCCCCGTTCGAAACGATCGACGCCGACGGGGTGGGCGAGTTGGTCCGCATCGCCGTCGAACGCGGCCGTGCCGCACGCCCGGACCTGACCGTCGGCGTCTGCGGCGAACACGGCGGCGACCCCGCCTCGGTGCGTTTCTTCCACACCGCAGGCCTCGACTACGTCTCCTGCTCACCGTTCCGGGTCCCGATCGCCCGCCTCGAGGCGGGCCGGGCGGCCGCCGCTGCGGCCGCGGACGTCTCGGACAGCCGGTAGTAGCGAGACCATGAACACCGCCCTCGACCACCGGCCCGATCTGATTCCGGTACGCCGCGGCGAGCGTGAGATCGGCGTGTTCGCCGTGGGCCCGGCCCGGACCACCTTCGTGCCCGCGGTAGATGTGACCGCCCTCGCGCTCGGTTCGATGGCCGTGGTGGCCGTGTCCGCCGTGGCGCTCGCACTCGGCGTCGCCCGGCGGAGGCCACCCGCCATCGGCACGGTGACGATGGGCCCCGGAGGCTGGCTCAGCCTCAAGCGGGCAGCAGCCCCGCCGCTGCGCGCCGCCGCCGAGCCGCGGCCCTGGTGGGCACGCGCACTACGCGCCCACCGGTTGGTCGTGCGGCGCTGACTTTCCTGCAGAGATGAGGTGCGACATGACCAGTGACACCAGCGGCGCAGACACCCGCGTCGTCGCCCCGCAGCCGGATCACCTCGACGTCCGCTACGTCGGCGGCGAGGAGTACGAGATCACGGTTCGCGGTCACCGCGTACGAGTGGATCAACCGACCGAGCACGGCGGTATGGATCGGGCGCCGACTCCGACCGAGCTGTTCGTCGCGTCCCTGGCCGGGTGCGTGGCGTTCTATGCGGGCCGCTACCTGAGTCGGCACGGTTTCGACCGCGAGGGCCTCACCGTTCGCACGGAGTTCCTGATGGCCACGAACCGGCCGGCGCGGGTGGCGGCGATACGCATCTTCCTGCACCCGCCGATCGGTTTCCCCGCCGAACGGGTGGCTGCCCTCGTCGCAGTGGCGAGCGGTTGCACCGTGCACAACACGCTACAGCACAAGCCGCAGATCACCGTCGCGGTCGCCTGAACGGCACTGCCTTGCACGGTGCGGAGGGGGAGACAAGTGGTGGCTGGTGAGGTCGCTGAGCTGTCGACATGGTCGCAGCACAACCCGCACGTTGTCCTCATCGGTCCGGAGAACGTCGGCTACGCTGATGCTGAGCCTCGCGGCGATCTTCCTCGGCGTAACCCTTCTCCGGTAGCCATCGCGCTGGCCGTGCCGCGGTGCTGAAGCGACGACCTCGGTGGCGCTGATCCTCAGCGCGGTTCACCGTGCCCGGGCCCGACCATCGGTCCGAGATCCTCTCCCACTGGCAACACCTGATGGGTTCCGGCCGTCTGCGGCGCCCAGCGGGCCCTGCGGGAGGTCCCCACAGCTCGGGCCGATCGGCCCTGACTGCCCTCTCCGCTTTCGGCGATCTTGAAGGAAGACCGAGACGAAGGAGACAGAGCGATGCGCGCAGCCGTGGTCACCGGATTCGACCGGCCGCTGGAGATCAAAGAAGTGCCGCTGCCCGAACCCGGGCCCGGTCAGGTCCGGGTGCGGATCGAGGCGAGCGGCCTGTGCCACACCGACATCCACGCCGCCCGCGGCGACTGGCCGGTCAAGCCGCAGCCACCGTTCATCCCCGGCCACGAGGGTGTCGGCATCGTCGAGAAGATCGGCTCGGGAGTCACCGAGCACGCCGCCGGTGACCGGGTGGCGATCCCGTGGCTCGGACACGCCTGCGGCACCTGCGAATACTGCGTCACCGGCTGGGAGACGCTCTGCGAGCATCAGCTCAACACCGGCTACGCGCTCGACGGCGGCCACGCCGAGTTCGCGGTGGCCGACGCCCGATACGTCATCCGCGTACCCGAGGGCCTCGACCCCGCCGAGGCGGCCCCGCTGACCTGCGCCGGCGTCACCACCTACAAGGCCGTCAAGGTCGGCGGCGTCACCCCGGGCGACCGGGTGGCGATCTTCGGCATCGGCGGTCTCGGCCACCTGGCCCTGCAGTACGCGCAGATCTTCGGCGGCGAGACCATCGCGGTCGACGTCACCGAGGAGAAGCTGGCCCTGGCCAAACGGCTGGGCGCGGCCCACGTCGTCAACGCCGCCACCACCGACCCGGTGACCGCTATCGAGGCACTCGGCGGCGCCGACGTCGCCGTCGTCCTCGCCGCCGACCCGCGGGTCATCGAGCAGGCACACGCCTCGCTCCGGCGCGGCGGCCGGCTGGTCCTGGTGTCGCTGCCCAAGGACAACACGATGTCGCTGCCGGTCTTCCAGACGGTACTCAAGGGCATCCGGGTGATCGGTTCGATCGTCGGCACCCGCGCCGACCTGGCCGAGGTCTTCCGGCTGCACGCCGCCGGCCGCACCCAGGTCCTCTACGAGGCCCGCAAGCTCGACGACATCAACGAGTCCATCGAAGACGTGCTGGCCAGCAAGGTGCCCGCCCGCCTGGTGCTGCTGCCCTGACCCCCGGCCCGGGCGGCCGTGACCTTCGGCCCTGACCGCCCGGGCCGTCCTTCGCCAGGCTGAAGGTGAACACGAGGAGATTCCATGGAACACAGGACAGCGTGGCGCGGATTCACCGGCAGCGGATGGCGCGAGACGATCGACGTCGGCGCGTTCATCCACGACAACATCGAGCCGTACACCGGCGGGCAAGAGTTCCTTGCCGGACCGACTCCGCGCACCGAGCGGCTCTGGCGGCACCTGACCCGGATGTTCCCCGAGGAGCAGCGGCGCGGGATCTACGACGTCGACACGCACACCCCGTCGACCATCACCTCGCACGCGCCGGGCTACATCGACCGCGACCACGAGCTGATCGTCGGGCTACAGACAAGCGCGCCGCTGCGCCGGGCGATCATGCCGGCGGGCGGGCTGCGGATGGTGCATGCGGGCCTTTCCGCGTACGGCTACAGCCTGGACCCGACCGTGCGCACGATCTTCTCCCAGTACCGCAAGACGCACAACGACGGCGTGTTCGACGCGTACCCGGCGGACGTGAAGGCGGCACGGCGCTCGCACATCATCACCGGGCTGCCCGACGCGTACGGCCGCGGCCGGATCATCGGCGACTACCGGCGGGTCGCGCTCTACGGCGTCGACCGGCTGATCGAAGAGCGCGTCGAGCGCAAGTCCGCGCTCGACGCCCGGCTCTCCGCCGAGGACGTCATCCGCGACCGCGAGGAACTGGCCGAGCAGATCCGCGCGCTGGAGGACCTGCGCCAGATGGCCGACGGGTACGGCTACGACATCTCCGGACCGGCGACGACCGGCCGCGAGGCGATCCAGTGGCTGTACTTCGCCTACCTGGCCGCGACCAAGGAGCAGAACGGTGCCGCTATGTCGCTGGGCCGCACGTCGTCCTTTGTGGACGTCTATCTGCAGCGGGACATGGCCGAGGGCAAGCTGACCGAGCAGGGCGCCCAGGAGCTGATCGACGACTTCGTGATCAAGCTGCGGATCATCCGGTTCCTGCGCACCCCGGAGTACGACCAGTTGTTCTCCGGCGACCCGACCTGGGTGACCGAGTCGATCGGCGGGATCGGCGCGGACGGCCGCCCGCTGGTCACCCGCAGCAGCTTCCGCTACCTGCAGACCCTGTACAACCTCGGCCCCGCACCCGAACCCAACCTCACCGTGCTCTGGTCGCCGACGCTGCCCGAGGGCTTCAAACGGTTCTGCGCTCAGGTGTCGCTCGACACCAGCGCGATCCAGTACGAGAACGACGACCTGATCCGCCCGGCCTACAGCGACGACACCGCCATCGCCTGCTGCGTCTCGGCTATGCGCGTCGGCAAGGACATGCAGTTCTTCGGAGCCCGCGCCAACCTGGCCAAGGCCCTGCTGTACGCGATCAACGGCGGCCGCGACGAGCTGACCGGCGAGCAGGTGGTGCCCGCGTCCGCGCCACTCGCTGAGGACACGCTCGACTACGACGAGGTCCTCGCCGCCTTCGACCACACCCTGGACTGGCTCGCGGAGACCTATGTGGACGCGCTGAACGTCATCCACTACATGCACGACAAGTACGCCTACGAACGCCTCGAGATGGCCCTGCACGACTACCCCGTGCACCGCTTCCTCGCCACCGGCATCGCCGGCCTGTCCGTCGCCGCCGACAGCCTCAGCGCGATCCGGTACGCCCAGGTGAAGGCGCTGCGGGACGAGACCGGGCTGATCATCGACTACGCGGTCGACGGGGACTTTCCCACCTACGGCAACAACGACGACCGGGCGGACGCGATCGCGGTCGACCTGGTCGAACGGTTCATGGACAAGATCCGGCGGCAGCCCGCGTACCGCGGCGCCGAGCCGAGCCTGTCGGTGCTGACGATCACCTCGAACGTGGTCTACGGCAGGAACACCGGCAACACCCCCGACGGCCGGCGCTCAGGCGAGCCATTCGCGCCCGGCGCCAACCCGATGAACGGCCGGGACCGGCACGGCCTGGTCGCGGCGGCGCTGTCGGTGGCGAAGCTGCCGTACCGGTGCGCCCGAGACGGGATCTCGCTGACCGCCACGGTCACTCCGGACGGCCTGGGCCACACCCGCGAAGAACGCATCGGCAACCTGGCCGGCGTCCTCGACGGCTACACCGACGCGGGCGGCTTCCACCTCAACGTCAACGTGCTGGACCGGACCACGCTCGAGGACGCGATGGCCCACCCGGAGAACTACCCCCAGCTGACCGTCCGGGTCTCCGGTTACGCGGTGAACTTCGTCAAGCTCACCACCGAACAGCAGCGCGACGTCATCTCCCGTACCTTCCACGGCTCACTATGACCACCCCGACCGCGACTCGGGCGCTGACCGGCTCCGTCCACTCCTTCGACATCTCGACCGGAGTGGACGGGCCCGGCACCCGGTTCGTGGCCTTCCTGGCCGGCTGCCCGCTGCGCTGCCTCTACTGCCACAGCCCCGACACCTGGTACCGGCGCAGCGGGAAGCCGACCACCGTCGACGATCTGATCACCGAGATCCGCCGCTACGAACGCTTCCTCAAGGTCGCCGGCGGCGGCGTCACCATCAGCGGGGGAGAGCCCCTGCAACAACCCGCCTTCACCCGCGAGGTGCTGCGCCGCTGCAAGGAGATGCGGCTGCACACCGCCCTGGACACCAGCGGCTTCCTCGGCGACCGCGCCGACGACGCCCTGCTCGACGCCGTCGACCTGGCGCTGCTCGACATCAAGTCCGGCGACCCCGGCACGTACCGGAAGGTGACCCGGACCGGGCGGCTGGCACCCACCGTGCGCTTCGCACACCGCCTGGCCGAGCGCGGCATCCCGATCTGGGTCCGCTTCGTGCTGGTGCCCGGCCTCACCGACGACCCCGCGAACGTCGACGAGGTCGCCGCGATCGCCGCCGCGGTGCCGACCGTCGAACGCGTCGAGGTCCTGCCGTTCCACCGGCTCGGCGCCGCCAAATACGCCGCGCTCGGCCTGCCTTTCCCGCTGGCCGACACCTCACCGCCCGGAGAGCATCTGCTCGACCGCGTGCGAGGCCAGTTCCGGGACCACGGCCTCACCGTGTGCTGACCCGGCAGTCCGGGTCAGTGCGGGTGCTCGCCGAGGAGCTTGGTGGCGAGCACGGCGGCCTGGGTGCGCCGCTCCAGCCCCAGCTTGGCGAGCAGGCTGGACACGTAGTTCTTGACGGTCTTCTCGGCCAGGAACATCCGGCTGGCGATCTCCCGGTTGGTCAGCCCTTCCGCGACGTACTCGAGGATCTTGCGTTCCTGGTCGGTGAGCGAGGCCAGCTCGCGGGGTTGTTCGACGCCGTTGCGGATGCGCTCGAGGACCCGCTGGGTGACGGCGGGGTCGAGCAGCGACTGCCCGGCCGCGACTCGGCGGACGGCGTCGACCAGGTCGGTGCCGCGGATCTGCTTCAACACGTACCCCGAGGCGCCGGCCATGATCGCGGCGAAGAGCGCCTCGTCGTCCTCGTACGAGGTCAGGATGAGGCCCTTGATCGTCGAGTCGATGGCCCGGACGTCGCGGCAGACGTCGATGCCGTTGCCGTCGGGCAGCCGGGCGTCGAGCACGGCCACGTCCGGGCGCAGCGCCGGGATCCGGCGCGTCGCCTCCTGGGCCAGGCCGGACTCGCCGACCACCTCGATGTCGCCGTCAGCCTGCAACAGATCGACCAGGCCACGGCGAACCACCTCGTGGTCGTCGAGAACAAAGACTCGGATCATCGGTCATTCATACCTGTGGCTGCGCCCGTGGTCCAACGGGTCCCGGCATGACGGGTCGTTTGACCCGTGTCTGAAAGCCCGGCAGGCCGAACGATGGGAGGTGCCACCCGGAGAGGAGCGCGATCATGATGTATCACGGATACGGCATGGGAATGGGCTGGGCTCTGATCGCCTTCGCCGTCGTCGTGCCGACCCTGCTGGGCGCCCTGTGGTTGCTCATCACGCAGCTTCAGCGCAGCCCCGAGGTGCCCGCCGCATCCGATCCGCTGCCGGGCGCGGAGCGGATCCTGGCGGACCGCCTGGCGCGCGGCGAGATCGACACCGACGAGTACGCCCAGCGTCTACGAGCACTACGCGCGGAACGCTGCTGATCGTCGCGGCTCGACGACCGCGCCGCCTCCAGTAGGCGGCAGCAGTGCACAGAGCCGCGCGGGCGGCCGCCGGGAATGTCCTGCAGGTCACCTCCTCCCCGGCCACCGCCGCGCACCAGGGCCGATGGTCCCGGATCGGGACATGTCGATCCGGGACCATCGGCTCTGCCCGGCCAGGACCCTGCGGTGGAATCTGAGGGCAGAACCGACGAGAGGACGCACCGTGCACACCACCGCTCCCGCCCTGACCCGCGGTCTCACCACCGCGGAGGCTGGTGCAAGGCTCGCCGCGGACGGCCCGAACCTCGTAGCAGCGCCGGCGCCCAGACGCCTGCCCGGCCGGATCGGCCGGCAACTGGCGGATCCGCTCGTCGCCCTGCTGATCGCCGCCGCCGTGGTGACCACCCTCCTCGGGGACCTGCCGGACACGGCGGTCATCGTCCTGGTGGTCACCATCAACACTCTCATCGGCGTCGTGCAGGAGACCCGCGCCGACGCGGCCATCGCCGCCCTCGACCAGCTCGCCGCACCCACCGCGCGCGTCGTCCGCGACGGCCACGATCAGATCCTGGCGGCCGCCGACCTGGTCCGCGGCGATCTGGTTCGCCTCGAGGCCGGCGACATCGTCCCGGCCGACCTGCGACTTGCCGAGGCGATGCACGCGACCTTCGACGAATCATCGCTGACCGGAGAATCGGTCCCGGTCCACCACGACCCCGGCGCCGAGGCCGCCGCCGGCACCGTCCTGACCACCGGGCGCGCGGCGGGCATCGTCGTACGCACCGGCCGGGCCAGCTCGCTCGGCGCGATCACCGACCTCGTGGCGAGCACCACGCCGGGACCGACACCGTTGCAGCGCCGCATCGCCGGTCTCGGCCGGGCGCTGGGCATCGCCGCCGTCGCCGTCTCCGGCGTCGTCTTCGCGCTCGGCGTGCTCGCCGGCCAGTCGGTCTCCCGGATGGCCGTCACCGCCGTCAGCCTCGTCGTCGCGGCCGTCCCGGAGAGCCTGCCGGCGGTCGTCACCCTCACCCTCGCCCTCGGGGCACGCCGGATGGCGCAGACCAATGCCATCCCACGCCGGCTGCACGCCGTCGAGACACTGGGCTCGGTCACCGTCATCGCGTCGGACAAGACCGGCACGCTGACCGAGAACCGGATGAGCGTGCAGCAGGCCGTCACCGCCGACGGACTCGACTACACCGTCACCGGCACCGGATACCACCCCGCAGGGGAGATCCGGCAGCACGGCGAGACCACGCCCATCCCCGACGACCTACGCAGCCTCGCCAGAGCCGGCCTGCTGTGCAACGACGCCGAGCTGATAGCGCCGGAACCCGGCCGAACCGAGTGGGCGGCAGCGGGTGACCCCATGGAAGCGGCCTTGGTGGCCTTCGCCGCGCGCTGCGGCCTGGACACCGTTGCCGAACGAGCGGCCGCCCCGCGTGTCGGCGAGCAACCCTTCGACCAGGCAACGCGGTCCATGACGACCGTGCACCGGCAGCAGACCGGCGGCTACCTGGTGGTGCGCAAGGGCGCACCGGAGTCACTGCTCGACCCCCAGGCCGACACCGCACTCCTCGACACCGCCGCCGAACTCGCCACCCGCGGGCTGCGGGTGCTGGCCGCGGCCACCGCGGTCACCGCCGCCAAGCCGGATCCGACCGATCCGCCGCCGCTGCGCACCGCCGGGCTGCTGGGCATCGGCGACCCGCTACGGCCCACCGCCCGCGACACCGCCGCGGCGTTCGCACGCTCCGGCGTACGCCTGGTACTGATCACCGGCGACCACCCCGCCACCGCCGCGGCCATCGGCACCGACCTCGGCCTGCTGGGGCCGGACGACACCGTCGTCCGCGGCGACGAGGGCCCGCCCGGCGCCGACGACCTCGAGCACGCCAGGGTTTACGCCCGCACCCAGCCGGAGCAGAAGCTGGACATCATCGCCGGCCTGCAGCGGCGCGGCGAGGTGGTGGCGATGACCGGCGACGGTGTCAACGACGCACCCGCGCTGCGCCGCGCCGACATCGGCGTGGCCATGGGCGGCGGCACCGAGGTCGCCCGGCAGGCCGCCGAACTGGTCCTGGTCGACGACAACCTGGCCACCGTGGCCGACGCCATCGGCGAGGGCCGCCGGATCTACGACAACATCCGCCGCTTCCTGCGCTACGCGCTCTCCGGCGGCATCGCCGAGCTGCTCGTCATGCTGGGCGGCCCGCTGCTCGGCATGCCGCTGGCGTTGCTGCCCGGCCAGCTGCTCTGGATCAACCTGCTCACCCACGGCGTGCCCGGCGTCGCCCTCGGCGCCGAGCCGGCCGAGGCCGACGTACTGCGGCGGTCGCCGCGGTCGCCGCAGGAATCCGTGCTCGGCGACGGCCTGCTCCGCAGCGTCCTCGCCGGCGGGCTGTGCCTGGCCACCGTGGTGCTGGCGGCCGGCGTCACCGCACACCAGCTCGACCGGCCGTGGCAGTCCGTCATGTTCGTGGTCCTCGGACTCGCCCAGCTCGGTGTCGCCCTCGCCGTACGCGCCAGGGGCGTGCCCGGCGCCGGACGCAACTGGTCACTGCTCGCCGCGGTGGCGCTCTCCGCGGTACTGCAGGTCGCCGGCGTGCTGCTGGCCCCGTTACGGCTGTTGCTGGGAACCGAGGTGCTGACCGTCCCGGAGCTCCTGGCGTGTGCGGTCGTCGCCGTGCTCCCGGGCCTTGCGCTGCGCCTCGTCCACCGGCGTGCACAGCGGGACCTTCGGCCCGTTCGCGGGTGACCTGACGCACTGCCGCGAAGGGCCGTCACGGGCCGACGATTGAATCAAGAACTCGAGGGGGAGCCATGAGGACCACCGCCATCGTCGTCGGCACCGACGGCACCGCGAGCAAGGCGGCCGTGCAGTGGGCAGTGCGTGAGGCACAGCGACGGCATCTGCCCCTTCAGATCGTGCACGCCTATGACTGGATCCAACAGGAGTCCCGCGTCGACATCTGCAGCGAGGACATCGACGTCGCGCGCGAACTCGCTCGAGCGGTCACGTCCGAGGCCCGCGGGCAGGCCCTGGAGACAGCTCCGGACGTCGACGTCCGGGCGGACCTCGTCATCGGGCCTGCGACCGAACGGTTGCTGGAGATCGCGGAGCTGGCAGACCTGATGGTGCTGGGCAGCCGCGGTCGCGGCGGACTCGCCGGCCTGCTGCTGGGCTCCGTCAGCCGGCGGGTGGCCACGCACGCCCCGTGCTCCGTGGTTGTCGTCCGTGACGGCGACGCCACGTCCGACGGCCCGGTGGTCGCCGGCGTGGACGACTCACCGGCCGCCGACGACGTCCTCAAGACGGCCTTCGAGGCGGCAGCCGACCGTTCTGTCGGCCTGATCGTCGTCCGGTCGCACCTGCCGGTGATCCCGCTCTGGCCGTCCACCGTCATGGCGGACGGCGACACCCGCGGCCCGGAGGTCGCCGAGCAGGCTCGGCTCGACGAACGGCTGGAGCCGTGGCGGGTCAAATACCCCGATGTGCCGGTTGGGACGGTTCTGACCCGCGACGGCGCCGCCGACGCGCTGGTCGCTGCCTCCCGCACCGCGCAACTGGTCGTCGTGGGCAGCCGCAGGCGCGGCGGCGTCGCCGGCGCCCTGCGCGGCTCCGTCGGCCTGCACCTGCTGCACCACGCGCACTGCCCCGTCTACCTGGCCCGGCAATCATGACCACCATCGTCGAGACAGACGGCCACGGCGTGGACGCGCTCACCGCCGACGGCAGAATCGTCACCCTTCGACCCGCCCGCCCCACCGACCGCCGCGCACTCGCAAGGCTGTACGGCACGGCCTCGCCGGACGACCTGCGTCTGCGGTTCTTCGCCCAGCCCGGCTCCACTGCCCTGGCCGCCGAGGTGGACCGGTTGTGCCTGCCGGAGACCGACCAGCACCTCGTGGTCCTGGCATTCGAGGGCGAAGACCTCGTGGGCGTGGCCTCCTGCGAGCGGGACGGCCGCCGGGCGGAGTTCGCACTGTTCGTCGCCGAGCCACAACGAGACCGCGGGATCGGCACCCTGCTGCTGGAACACCTCGCCTACCGGGCCCACCGATGCGGTATCAAAGAACTGGTCGGCGAGGTGCTGCCGGCCAACACGCGGATGCTGGGCGTCGCCCGGGACGTGACCGCCCACCCCTGGTCCCGGTTCGACGCCGGCATCGTCGACGTCGGGTTCGGCATCGACGTCGACGACGCGACGCAGCTCGCCATCGACGGTCGGGAGCGGACCGCCGAACGCGCCTCGCTGCGAGCCCTGCTCGCGCCCGCCTCGGTGGCGGTGGTCGGCGCCGGCCACCGGCCCGGCGGCATCGGCCGCGAGACCCTGCTCGCGCTGCGCGACTACAACTTCGCCGGCGCTCTCTACGCCGTCAACCGCACCGGTTCCGACGTCGACGGCGTCGCCGGCTACCGCTTCGTCAAGGAACTGCCCGGACCGATCGACCTCCTGGTCATCGCGGTGCCCGCCAACGAGGTACCGGGCATCCTCGCCGACGCGGGCACCGTGGGCGTCCGAGGCGCCGTCATCCTCAGTTCCGGGCTCGGCGAAGCCGGCCCGGACGGCCTGCGCCGCCAGCAGGAGGTGCTCCGGCTGGCCCGCGCCCACGGCATCCGCCTGGTCGGACCCAACTGCCTCGGAGTGATCAACACCGACCCACGCGTACGGCTCGACGCCAGCTTCGCCCCCGCGCCTCCACCGCCGGGCGGGCTCGCGGTCGCGTCGCAGTCCGGCGCCGTCGGCATCGCCTTGCTGGAGAACGCCATCCACACCGGGCAGGGCATCTCCACCTTCGTCTCGCTGGGCAACAAGGCCGATGTCAGCGGCAACGACCTCATCGCCTACTGGTACGACGACCCCGCCACCACAGCGGTCGCGCTCTATCTCGAGTCATTCGGCAACCCCCGCAAGTTCGCCCGTACAGTCCGAGCCCTCGGCCGCCGTAAGCCGGTCCTGGCGATCAAGAGCGGCCGGTCCGACGCGGGCCGGCGGGCCGGGGCCTCACACACCGCGGCCGCGGCCGCACCAGCCGCCACCGTCGACGCGCTGTTCGCCCAGGCCGGTGTCGTCCGCGCGGAGAACCTCGGCGACCTGATGGACGCCGCGCGGATCCTCACCGATCAGCCCCTACCCACCGGACGCCGCCTCGCCGTCATCGGCAACGCGGGCGGCCTCAACGTGCTCGCCGCCGACGCCGCGGAGACCGCCGGGCTCACCGTGCCCGCGCTGAGCCCCGCGACCCGCCTGCTGCTCGAACGGGCCGCACCGGGCGCCGCGAGCCTCGACAATCCGATCGATCTCGGCGCCGGCGCGTCACCCGCAGCCTTCGCGGCGGTAACCGCCACTGTCGCGAACAGCGGCGAGGCCGACACGCTGCTCCTGGTCATCATCGGAACACGGGCAAACCGACCCGACGAGATCCTGTCCGCGCTCGCACCCGTCGTGGACGCGCACCCCGACCTGACCATCGCGGTGACCCTCGCCGGCTGCGCGGAAGCCCCGGCCAGGTTCGGCGTACGCGGCGCCCCGGTCTACGACGTGCCGGAACGGGCGGTGCGGGCGCTCGGCCACGCCGCCGCGTACGCCCAATGGCGCCGGCAACCACTCGGCCGCCGCCCGGACCTCGCCGGCGTCGACGCCGCGGCGGCGCGTACCGAGGTCGACCATGCCCTGCAAGACGGCGCCGGATGGCTGCCGTACAGCCGGACTGCGGAGATCCTCACGGCCTATGGAATCCCGATCCTGCCCGCAGCGACCGTCGCGAATCCCGACGCCGCCGTCGCCGCCGCGGATCAGGTTGGCTACCCCGTGGTGCTCAAGTCCGCGGACCCCGACCTGGTACACAAGACCGACACCGGTGGCGTGCGGACCGGCCTGGCCGACAAGGCCGCGGTGCGGGCGGCGTTCCCGGCCGTCGCCGCCGCCGGCCGGCCCGGCACAGGCGTCTTGGTGCAGAAGCAGCTCGACGAGCCCGTCGAGCTGTACACCGGCGTCGTCCACGATCCGCTGTTCGGCTCCGTCGTGGTCCTCGGCCTCGGCGGCGTGCGGACCGACCTGCTCAGCGACCGCAGCCTGCGGCTGGTCCCGCTCACCGACCTCGACGCCGGGCGAATGTGGCGTGACCTGCGCTCAGCACCCCTGCTCACCGGCTTCCGCAGCGCGGCACCGGTGGACACGGCGGCTCTCGAGGACCTGCTGCTACGGCTCGGTCGCCTCGCCGAAGACCTCCCCGAAATCGCCGAACTCGACCTCAACCCGGTGCTCGCGGGTCCAGGCGGTGTCATCGCGGTGGACGCCAAAGTGCGACTCGCGCCGGTCGGCGCCGAACCGGACCCAACGCTGCGCCGGCTCCGCGCGGCGGACCGTTCCTGAAGGGAGAGCAGCCATGGCCCCCCGAATGTCATCGTTGGCTACGACCGCTCGCCGGGCGCCAAGGCGGCGGCCGCATGGGCCCTGACCGCGCCATCAAGGAAATCCTGAATGAGGCTGTCGTCTCGGCAAAGCGCACCCATCCGGGCGTGCCCACCCACGTCTCCACCGTCAACAACGGCGCGGCGCTGACCCTGATCGACCGCTCCGGCGAGGCGGCCCTCATCGTGCTCGGCGCCCGCGGGCACAGCGCCGTCGTCGGCCTTGTCGGATCCGTGAGCGTCGCCGTCAGCGCGCATTCTAGGAGGTACCGATGTCCGACGTCAGCGCCCTCCCGCCGCGTCCACTCCCGGCAAGGCAACGCACCGAACTACTGCATCGAATGCTGGTGGTCCGGCACCTCTGCGACGACTCCAGCATAGGCCCCTGCCGAATGGACCTCACCGACGGCGAAGAAGCGGTCGCCGTGGGCGTGTCAACCGCACTGCGCCCGTCGGACATGTTGCTGCTCGCCGATGACGAGGCGGACAGCGAGTGTGACGCCGGCCTGATCCCAGGCCCGGAGGCGGTCGTCGTCCGTCTCCTCGCCACCAGCGTCTCCGATGCGGCCGCCCGACTCGAAGCAGCTCGACGCCACCAGCCGTGGACCCTCATCCTTCTCTGGGCGACGACCGACGAGATAGGTCGCCGAGGAACGGTCGACGGCTTCGACGTCGAGGCCGTGCTGTCGGCTACCGCAGCCGGTCTACGCGCCGTGCGGGCAGGAAACGGCCCATTGCTCCTCCGCCTGCGGACAGACGATCAAGGCCAGCAACCGGATCCGATCGAGACCCTGGTAGTTCGGATGACCATGGCTCATCAGCTCGACACCGACGCCCTACAAGCGATCGACGCGGACGCCGCGTCCAGGGCCCGGACCGTGCAGCTCGCCACCTCGCGGCCGCATTCGTCATCCAGATACTCCATGGTCAGGACTCGAGCCCCGGCCTAGACGGGAAGTCGGGCCCAGGCGCGACCGCCGCCAGCAGGAAACCTCAGAGGTGAAGACATCGACTGAGGAGGACCCTGGAGAGCACCCGGGTCTGAGGTGTATCGCGACGCGGGCCTCGGCTCACCCCGCACGGGGTGAGCCGAGGGCCGGTTCATCGGTTACCGGTGGCTGCCGCTCTGCGGCGTGACAGGGCGTCGACGCTTGCGGCGAGTAGCAGGATGAGGCCGGTGACGACGAA
>NZ_JBEZDY010000048.1:13577-38449 GCF_040648555.1 Actinoplanes sp. NPDC049118 | reverse complement strand
CCGCAAAGCCGAACACTTCCAAGGCTTCGTCGACATCGCCTGCGCCCTGCTCAGCTACCGCCGACTCCAGAAGATCACCAAATGAGACGCGCCCTAAGGGGTGTCTCGCGGATCACGGCGTCGCCGAGCCGAGGTCCAGGTCCCGCGCCGCGAGGCGGAAGCGGGCCCGGCGCAGGCCGCCGTGATCCGCGAGGCATCCCTTAGCTGTATCGCCATGTTCTACCTGCTGCTGCCCTGCACCGGCGGATGCACCAGGCCCGGGTCGCGAGGGCGCGACCCGGCGCCGACGGGCCCACCGGACCGCCCGATCCGAGGCGACGAAAAGCGGGAGCGCACCGATGGTCGGTACGCTCCCGCTCGACAGGAACCGTTCAGTCGTGCGCTGTTACTTGGCCGACGCCGCTGCGGTGGTCGCCCGAACCTTCGCCAGCGCCGCGGCCTTGGCCGCGTCCGCGGCCGCGGCCGGGGTCAGGGCCGAGCTGCGGGCCGCGCCGGAGGCGGCGGGGATCTCACAGTTCACCGTGGTGCCCGCCGCCATCACGAGGCAGAAGTCACCGACGGCGAGGTTGCTGCCGCCGTCGAGGCTGTCGAGAGCCGTGTCGCTGCCGACCTGCTCGCCGGTCTCGAGGAGGTCCTCGCCGACGAGGCTGTCGTCGCCCGCGTCGCCGTAGACCCGGTCGTTGCCGGCCTGGCCGAACAGGATGTCGTCGGCGTCGCCGCCGCCGATCAGGTCGTTGCCCGCCGCGCCGAGGACGATGTCCTCGCCGGCGTCGCCGTAGATCGTGTCGTCGCCGGCCTCGCCGACGGCGATGTCGTTGCCGGCCGCCGCGATGATCCGGTCGTTGCCGGCGCCGCCGACGAGGATGTCGTCGCCCGCCTCGCCGTAGATCGTGTCGTTGCCCGCGTCGCCCGTGACCTGGTCGATGCCCGCGCCGCCGTTGAGGGTGTCGTTGCCGGCCTCGCCGTAGATCGAGTCGTTACCGGCCTCGCCCCAGGCGGTGTCGGTGTCGGCGCCGCCGCGGATCGTGTCGTTGCCGGTGCCGCCGACGAGCCGGTCGTTGCCGGTGCCGCCGCGCAGCTCGTCGTTTCCGGAGTCGCCGTAGGCCTTGTCCGCGCCGGTGCCCGCGTCGACGCGGTCGTTGCCGGTGCTGCCGTAGATGGCGTCGGTGCCGGAGCCACCGAAGATCGTGTCGTTGCCGCCCTTGCCGTACAGGTTGTCGTTGCCAGAGCCACCCTGCAGCTGGTCGCCGGCGGAGCCACCGGTCAGGTTGTCGTTACCCGAGCCACCGTCGGTGATCAGGTACACGGATGTGTTGTTCTTGATCCAGTCGTTCTTGTCGCCGAGCGCAGCGCTGATCTTCGTCGTCTTCTTCGACGTCGTGCACTTGACCTTCGTCTTGTCGCCCTTGACGGCCTTGCATCCCTTGCCGGCCTTGATGGCCACCTTGTCGTTCAGGGTGACCGTGCGGCCGGAGATGGTGATTGTCAGGCCGTTGCTCTTGCCCACCAAGGCGTTGAACTGCACGGTGGAGGAGCCGACCACCTTCGCCAGGCCCGCCGACGCCGCCTGCGCGGGCATCGCGAACAGGGCGGTGGAGGCGACGGCGACAGCGGTGAAGCTGATACCCGTCAACGCCTTGCGATGGAACACGAACATGCAGAACCCCCCGTAATGAGCGTGCGGTGCGGTGATCGGTGGCGATCATACGTGAGACACGCTCGTACGTTGACCCCAATACGACCGGGGTGGGAATCGTCTGTCTAGTGTGGACTCGAACCTCATCCTCGGTGACGACGAGCTCACGCACCGCCCGGCCGCGCACGACGCCCGGATCGGTCGCCGCGGACCCCCGCGAGCCATTCCGCGAAGGTGGTCGCGTCCTCCCGGAACCACCAACCCTCTGGAGTGGACACGGCGCCGAGACCGCGGTCGGCGGGTACCGCTCGCTTCAGGTTGCGGGGGCCGCAGCGACAGCGACGTCACCGCGGACGCGGTCATCCCCACGAGGGCAGAAGGTAAGCCCGCGCGGGGGCGGCCTCCCTGGTGCTGCCGGCGAGGTGATCCCGTCGGTGGGCGGCGGCCGCCGGTCCGGCGCGCCCGAGGTCGCGGTCGGGCCGACGCCGGGTACCAGGCCGGCGATGCCCGGCGGGAGGTCGGTGACGGCGTGGGTGCCGACGGCCGCCGTCGCCTCGCGCGGCAGGAGCTGCGCGGGATCGGCCGGGGGACGCGCGCGAACCGCGGGAAAGCAAAACGGCCACGATCCGCGTTGCCGCAGGTCATGGCCGAATTAGCGCGAGTTCAACGAGAGCGGAGACTCCGGGATTCGAACCCGGGAGGGGCGTTAAAACCCCAACCGCATTAGCAGTGCGGCGCCATAGACCGGACTAGGCGAAGTCTCCCCGGTGGCCCGCAAGCCACCGACGGTTGAGGATACCGGACCGCCCCGGCGCCCGGCAAAGAGGTTGCCCCTCAGCGGTGCCGTGGCCCGAAATTCGAAGGAATCGACCGACCGCACCCTCTTCCAGCAGGTGAAACGGCCGACACCAGGCTAGGCTGCCACGGCATGGAGGAGAATGAGTCGACGCAGCGCCGTCCGCGGACGCCGAACCCCGCGTTCAGCACGCCTGACCAGCCAACTCCCCAGAGCAAGCCCGCGAAGGCGCCCCCGGCCGTGACTTTCCGGCCACCGTCGGAGAGCAAGAAGCCTTCCGGTACGCCCCCGGAGGCCGCACCGCCCGCCAAGTCCGCGCCGAGCAGATCCGCACCGGCCCGACCGGCCAAGGCTGCACCCGCACCCGCCGCCGAGGCGCCGGCGCAGAACCCGCCCGCCAAGAAGGCGGCCAAGGCTCAGCCGCGGACGCAGCCGGCGGCCAAGACCCCGCCGTCGAGGGTCGAGGTGACCGCACCCACGCCCCCGGCCGCCGAGCCGGCGTCCGAGAAGGCACAGCCGAGGAAGGCGCAGCCCGCGAAGAAGGCTCAGCCGGCAAAGGCCGCCAAGACCGGCGCGGCGCCCGCGGCGAAGGCAGCCCCGGCCGCCAAGACCCCGGCGCCCGCGCCCGACGACGCCGGCACGCCGTCCAGGACGGCCGCGGAGAAGGCAGCCGCGACGGTAAGGGCGGCAGCCGCGGAGGTCGCACCGGCCATCGTCAAGCCGGACCTGACCACCGTTCCCGACGAGGAAACGGCGGCGGCCACGCCCGCCCCCGCTGATCCGACCCTTCCGCGCCGCGCCGCATCCGCGACGGACAGCGTGTCCGCCGCCCGCGTCGAGGCGTGGGCGGCGATCATCGCCGACCCCGGTCACTCACCCGAGCTTCTCGCGCTCGCCGCCACCCAGACCATCGGCCCCCGCGCCCGGCAGTGGTCCCGCCGCACCCGCGCCGCCTACCCGGCCGCGACCCCGGACGGGCTCGCGCGGCTGGCGGTCGAGCAGGTCACCCGGTTCGGGAGTGTCGGCAGCATCTTCGCGGCCGTCGCCGGCTCGTACGCACCGGTCGCCCTGCTGGGTACGGCCGCGTTCACGCACGCCGAGCTGGCGTTGCACGTCGCCGCGGCATACGGCCTGGATCCGACCGACCCCGACCGCGCCGCCGACCTTCTCGTGCTCACCCGGGTGCATCCCGTCCGCGAGGACGCGGTGGCCGCGCTCGCCGCCGCGCAGGGGCAGGGCCACGGGAGCATCGGGCTGACCGAGACGACGCGCCGGCTGGGCCGGCTGCTCGCCGTGCAGGCCGGCGGGTGGGCCGCGATCCGGGTGGTCAACCGCTACTTCCCCGGCACCAGCCTGCTCGCGGCCGCCCTGAGCAGCCAGGGCGCCGCCCGGTCGATGGCCGCGCGCGCCACCGCCTACTACCGGGGTCAGAGCCAGGTGAGCCAGCGGTCCGGCAGCAGCGTGTAGCCGACGAAGGCCACGATGTCGAGCAGGGTGTGCGCCACGATCAGCGGCATGACCCGGCCCTTGCGCAGGAAGAAGAGGGCGAAGACCACGCCCATCACCGCGTTGCCGACGAAGGCGCCGAACCCCTGGTAAAGGTGGTACGAGCCGCGTAGGACCGCGCTGGCGGCGACGATGTAGCCGAGCCGCCAGCCCAGCTCGCGGAGCCTGGTCACCAGGTAGCCGACCACGATCACCTCTTCGAGGATCGCGTTCTCCAGCGCCGCGAGGATCAGCACCGGCACCGCCCACCAGACCGGTTGCAGGGCGGCCGGCACGATCTGCGCGTTCAGCCCGAGCTGCGCCGCCACGTACACGAGAAGCAGGCCGGGTAGCCCGATGGCCGCCGCGAGGGCGACGCCCCAGCCGGCGTCGCCGGCGGGCCTGCGGAAGTCGATACCGAGCGTGCGGGCCGGGTCCAGGCGGTCGCGGCTCAGTAGATAGAGCACGAGCAGCACCGGTACGAGCGCGAAGAAGATGCCCAGGAGCTGGTACGTCAGGTCGAGGTAGATCCGCGGCGACCGGGACTGGTTGAGCACCGCCGCCTGCTCGGAGAGCGGTGGACCCGCGGTCAGCTTCGCCACGAGCGACACCACCGCGTAGACGGCCGAATGACCGAGCGACAACAGCAGCACGATCGCTATCTCCCAGCGGAGCTGGTAGCGGGTTGCCGGGGCTCGATCGAGGGCTGCCGTCACCCCGCCCACTCTAGAAGTGTCAGTCGTTCGAGTGATACCGACTAGGCACATTCGGACCTATCGGGGCAAGCGACGCGCCGAGGGCCTCCGATTTTGCGGCATGGATCGCACTTTCCGTGCGATGCGTAACCGTCTGATCTGCCCAGGCTGATGGACATGGGAGACCTCGCGCGTTTGCTCAAGGAAAGCTGGAGCCTCGTCGAGGAGCATCAGGACAAGGTCGCCGGCTATTTCTACGCGAGGATCTTCCTGTCGCACCCGGATCTGCGGGACCTCTTCCCCGTTCACATGGACGTGCAGCGATCCCGGTTGCTCAACGCGATCGTCACCGCTGTGCAGACCCTTGAGGATCCGGAGAAGTTCGACGACTACCTGCGTGGGCTCGGCCGAGACCACCGCAAGTTCCACGTGGAACCGGACCACTACGAGGTTGTCGGAGGGGCTTTGATCGAGGCGATGCGGCAGTTCGCGGGCGAGCAGTGGGGCGTCGAGTACGACCAGGCGTGGGCGGACGCGTACGCGGTCATCGCCGCCAAGATGCTCGCGGGCGCGGAGGCCGACACCAACCCGCCGTACTGGTACGCGGAGGTCATGTCCCACGAGCGCCGGGCCAAGGACATCGCGGTCTTCACGGTCATGCCGATGCATCCGCTCGAGTACCGCGCCGGCCAGTACCTCAGCATCGAGTGCCCGCGCTTCCAGCCCCGGCTCTGGCGGACCTACTCGCCGGCGAACGCACCGCGCCGCGACAACACGCTCGAGTTCCACGTCCGGGCCGTCGGCGCCGGCTGGGTCTCCAGCGCCCTGGTCCGCCGCCTCGAGGTCGGCGACATGATCAGGCTGGCCGCGCCGATGGGCTCGATGAACCTGGACCGCCGCTCGACCCGGGACGCGGTCTTCGTGGCGGGCGGCACCGGCCTCGCCCCGATCAAGTCCCTGCTCGAGGAGCTGACCCGCTACAACCGGACCCGCTGGGTGCACGTCTTCTTCGGCGCGCGGACCCGCGACGACCTGTACGACCTGGCCGAGCTCAACCGGCTCGCCGCCCGCTACCCCTGGCTGTCCGTGGTGACCGCGTGCAGCGACGACCCGACCTTCCCCGGCGAGCAGGGCAACATCTCCGAGGTCGTGGCCCGCTACGGGCCGTGGAACGAGCACGACTTCTTCGTCTCCGGCTCGGGGCCGATGGTCAAGGGGACCCTGAAGACGCTGGCCGAGCTGCAGGTCCCGTCCGTACGGATCAAGTACGACAGCTTCTCGGACTAGTAGCTCCAGGGGCGGCCGGCCTGGCGGTACTCCTCGACGGGCACGAGGTTGGTGCCCGGCGCCATCCGGTCCACGTACAGGCGGCCCTCCAGGTGATCGATCTCGTGGCTGACCAGGCGGGCCATCGCCCGCTCGAAGGAGGTGATCACCCTGGTGCCGTCGAAGCGGGCGTGCTCGACGTCGACCCGCAACGGCCGGACGACCAGGCCGCGGTAGTCGAAGAACGAGAGACAGCCCTCGTACTGCTCGTCGGTCTCGCTCGATTCGTCGACGATCCGCGGGTTCAGCAGGACCACCGGCTCCTGGCCGCGCTCGGGTGGGCGTACCACGGCGGCGGCAACCGCCAGGCCGATCTGCGGCGCGGCCAGCCCGACGCCCTTGCTGAAGTCGTGCAGGCCCTCGAGCCGGTCGAGGGCGGTCCGGAGGCCGGCGACCGCGTCGCGGCAGGCGGCCTCCTCCCGGGGCAGCTGGAAGTGCCGGGCGCGCTGGCGGAGCAGGTCCGCACCGCGCTGCACGATGCCTATTCCGCGCATCCGCTGGCTCGCTCTCAGCTCGTGGCCGTTGTTCTGGGGCTTGGGGACTCCTTCGTCCGGGTTGGTGGGTGCGACCTGCCCCCGGAACCGCCATTCGAGGCGGTAGCGGGCGTTGAGCAGCGGCGCCTCGGTCGACCATTCGAAGACCGCGCGGCGCGCGTCGTAGTGGCGTTCCAGCGGGGTACGGACGGGGACCTCGGCGGCCAGCGATGTCTCGACGCCCCAGACCTGGGGCTCGAACTCGGCCGGGAAGTCGAGCCGCACGGTGAGGTTGCGGGTGGGTAGGCGGACGGCCCGCTGGAACCACTGCCCCCACTTCTCCTCGCCGACGCTGTAGGCGTACTCGATCGTGGTCCGTTCGCCGGGGTAGAGGGGGAACTGGCCGTGCTCGTTCTGGAAGAGCAGCCAGATCTCCTTGGCCGCGTCCCGGTCCAGCTTGAGCCGCCACTGCATCCGCTCGGGCGCGTCGCCCTCGCCGGCGACCGCGCGCAGGTCCATCTCCTCGAAGCTCAGCGGGTGCTGCCGGTGGTGCCGGTTGGAGCCCGCCGGGTCGTGCGGGAAACGGTCGACGGCGATCTTGACGAGGTATCGGGTGACCGGCTCGACGCCCGCGTTGTACAGCGCCCGGCGGATCACACACCGGTACGCATGATTCGTGTACGTGAGCTCGGCGATCTCCTGCTCGACGATGAGGCCGGTGCCGGGCGGCACCCACTGCGTCGGCACGGGCGGGGACCGGTGCAGGACGGGGCCGCGGGCGTGCCGCAGTTCGTCGTACTCCTGGAAGCGGCGCCAGATCACCCCGCCGGCGGCCAGGACCGCCTCCGCGCGCCTCGCGAAGTCCTCGGTCGGCTTGTGCCTTCGCCCCTCGACGTGACTGACGTAGGAAGGATCGAACCCCATGCGCGCGGCGAGCTGCTTCTTCGTCATCCCGCGCTCGACCCGCCACTGCGAGAGTGCCGACACGAAGTGATCGGCAGCCCTCTCGACTGGCGAGGTGGTCATCACGGATGTCCCCTTTGCGACAGGAATTTCAGTGTCCAGTCTTCAGGTGTCCGCAAGGGGCTAGTAGCGCGTTGCCGACAGATACCTTGACGAAACCGGCAACGCCGCAACGCTCGGTCAGGTCACCGTCGCTGGGGGTATTTACCCCCAAAAGCACCTGTCTGAGGGCGAGCAAACCGGCAATTTGGCCGCGTGGTTAGGTTAGCCTTAACAAGGTACGGTGGACCGTCCCGAAGACCGACGACGCGTGACGAGGTGACAGTGGTGATCCGGCAGCAGAAGCCGCTGCGCCCCGGCCGGAACGACGGCCGCCGGTGACCACCGCCCTGGATCGCGCCCTCGCGGGTCACCCCACCGACGCCGACCGGACGCTCGCTCCGGTGACGGCGACGCTGCGTGCCATGTTCGGCACGAGCACGGAGCTGCCCGGCCTCGCACCGGACCTGCTGGTCGAGGACCCGGCCGGCTGGATGCCGGCCGCACACCTCGCGGGCGCCGGCCTCGAAACGCTGCTCGACTCGTCGCGGCGGCGCTGGCAGGCCCAGCCGCACGCCGCGGCGGCGCTGGCGTGGAAGGCCTACACCTACTGGCTGGCGCTCCCGGCCGTGCTCGGCTGGGCCTCGGCCCGGCGGGTGCCGCTGCTGACCGGCGAGGACGTGCTGATGCACTTCGCCGACCCGCGGCCGCTGGTCACGCTGGGCCTGCGCCGGGACATCACGGTGGCGCTGCTGCCGTCCGATCCGCTGGCGCTGAGCGGCCTCGCCCAGGTGCGGGTCGTCGCCGACGAGGCCGCCCTGCTCGAGGAGCTGCGCCGGTCGCTGCTGGACGAGCACCTGACGCCGCTGCTCGATGCGATCCACGCCAAGGTGCGGCTTGGCAAGCGGACGCTGCTCGGCTCACTCGCCTCAGGGGTGGCCTACGCGGTGCTGCGCTCGGCGGACGTGCTGCCCGGGCCGTCGGAGGAGACCATCGCCACACTTCTCGGCGTTCTCGGCGTCGACGACCTGATCGAGCTGGTGCCGGGCCGGGCCGGAAAGCTGGACGTGCAGCGCAAGACCTGCTGCCTGGCTTTCACCCTGCCGAAGCCCAAGGTGTGCGCGGGCTGCTGCATCAGCGCGGCCTGAGCGCCGCGCCCCGCCCCGGGTTTCGCTACGGGGCGGCCTTGTTCGCGTCCACGAGGTTGCGGACGTCCCAGATCCAGGCGCCGCCCGTCCAGGTCGGCTGGAAGCCCACCAGGTCGGTCATCGCGCGCAGCATTTCGATGTCCCGGACCTGCGGGGTCAGCACGACCACGGCGGCCTTCCAGTAGCGGAGGTCGGCCAGGGTCATCTCGCGCCGGGTCTCGGTGATCTCCGGGATCGGGTTGCCCTGCTTGATCGACGCCATCAGCCCGCTCGTCGGCCGCCACGGCGGCGCGAACAGCGCCGAGCGGTCGGTCGGGTCCAGCGGGTTCTGGTTCGGCAGCAGCGCATACGCGCTCGCGATCCGCATGTCCTGGCCCGTGTACGCGCTCCAGCGCATCGGGTCCGGGTACGAGCTGTCGGGCAGCGGGAGCGCGACCAGCGTGTGGTCGTCGTCCACGTACTGCCGCCAGGCGCCCGAGGTCACGAAGTCGGGGACCGGGTCCATCGGGGTGGTACGCAACGGGGTCGGCGCGAGCGGCACGAGTGCCATCGCGACCGCCGTGATCATCGCGACCCGAACCGGACCGCGGGCGGAGGGCTGGGCCTTCATCAGGTCCGAGGCGCGCTGGCAGCCGAGCGCCAGGATGATGCCGACGATCGGCGCGATCGCCAGCGCCCAGCGGGTCGGCACCGCGGAGTTCAGGACCGGGACGCTGTGCAGCAGCGACCAGAGGCCGGGCACCCCGGTGTCGACGCCGTTGAGCCGGATGCGCGGGCCGAGCGACATCGCGCCGAAGAGCAGCGCGACGCCGGCGAGCGTCACCACGGCGACGCTGCGGCGCATCCAGGCGACCAGGCCGACGAAGAGGATGACGAGACCCCAGCCGAAGAACGCGTTCTCCTCGGCGGCGTTCTGGGCGAGGCGGCCCGCGGTGATGCTGTTCCCGGCCACCGAGCGCTGCGCGTACGCGGTGAAGGAGCCCAGGTCGGCGCCGAAGTACCGGACGAACTCGGGCAGCCCGTGGTAGCTCTGCGGCCCGAAGAACTGCACGCAGAGGGGGTACGCCAGCACCGCCAGCGTCACGGCCGCCGTCACGCCCAGCCCGCGCAGGAACGTGGCGATCTCGGCGGGCCTGCCCTTGCGCCGGGAGATCGACATGACCGCGCAGAAGATGCCGAGGCCGACCGCGGTCATGAAGAGGATCTCGAGGTTGATGAACGCCTGCCAGACCAGCAGCCCGGCGAGGATCAGCCCGTTGCGGACCGCGCGGCCCGGCGTGCGCAGTGCGAGCGTGCGCCAGATGATCAGCGGGACCAGGAACTGGGAGACGATGTTCGGGTGGCCGCCGGCGTGCGAGATCATGCTCGGCGCGAACGTGGCGAACAGCGCCCCGACCCAGGCGGCGAGCCGCGAGCTCACGAACTGGCGCGACAGCACTAAATACCACGAGATGCCGGTTACTGCCAACGCGAGAGTAAGAAACGCGTTGAACGCCACATGCGGCCCGAACAGCACAGTGATCGGCGTCATCGGCAGCGAAACGGCCAGCACCGAGGTGTTGGCCATCATGTTCACCCCATCGGGGTAATTCATGCGATCCGAGAAGAACGGATAAACGCCATCCGTGAGCACACGTGCACCGTGAGCCAACATCCACTCAAAGAATGCCTGATCTTGTGGATCATCGCGCAACTCATGATCAACATTGAGCCACAACGGCACCGTGATGAAGATCGCTACCGCAATGAAGGTCGTTATAGCGAGAAGATCTCGCCTGGTGAGAGAGCGCCACCAGCGGGGGCGGGGCGCAGCCTCCGGCTCACTGTCCGCAGCGGCGTCAACTGCGGGTATGACCGAGATGGGCGCGGTCGCGACCTCTGTTTCCAGGGCTAGCAGCTCCGCGTCCAGGTCGTCGGCGTCGGCCTCGCGGTTGGGCGGCAGAACGTTCCCGCCGGCCGACTGGCCTGTCGAGTCAATACCCGTAATCGTCATAGCATCGGCGAGCCTAACCGAGGTTGGTAACAGTGTTGTGACGGGCGGGGCAGGCGTGATCGAGCCGATATCTAGGCCTGTATTAGCGGTCGATGGCGGCACCCGTGCATGATGGGTATCGCCCGTGGGTACCCACAGGGCCAATGTCTCAATCAGGCTAATAATGAGCGGCCACCCCCTGCTCAACTTTCGGTTGCGCGCGGTGGATGGTTAACTCTTCCGGTCCCGCTGTCAGCTCGGATCGGCAAGACGAGGGAACCTTACTTATGGCAGACATCACTGGAGACCAGCGGATCCAGTCCGAAGTGCTCGAAGGCCTCGCCACGGCCGTGAACCACCGTCGTTGGTTCGTGGAGCTCGCGCTCCCGTACCTGGGCGACAACCCGATCGAGATCGGGAGTGGTCTGGGCGACTATGCGCTCGAGTGGGCGGAGCGAGTGCCCCGCTTCACCGCGACCGAGGCGGACCCTGACCGGCTGGTGCTGCTCAAGGAGCGCCTCGCCGACCACGCCAACATCGACGTGCGGCAGATGCTGCTGCCCGCCGCCGATGCCGATGGTGAGTACAGCGCGGCGGTCTCCTACAACGTCCTCGAGCACATCGAGGATCACGTCGGAGCCCTCCGCAGCATGGCTGAGCTCGTCCGCCCCGGCGGCCGGATCATCCTGATCGTGCCGGCGTTCATGTTCGCGATGAGCCAGGTCGACATCGCGACCGGCCACATCCGCCGCTACACCAAGAAGACGATGCGTGCCGCCATGACCGAGGCCGGCCTGACCATCGAGAAGCTGCACTACGCGAACGCGCTGGGCCTCATCGGCTACTACGGCGCGACGAGCATCTTCAAGCTGGCCCCGAAGGAGGGCCCCATGGTCAAGGTCTACGACAGCGTCGTGCTGCCGGTCACCAAGTTCGCCGAGAGCATCGTGAAGCCGCCGTTCGGCCAGTCGGTCTTCGTGGTCGCGAAGGTCCCCGGCTGACCCTGGGGGTCAACTGACGAAAGCCCGCCGGATCGTCGTCCGGCGGGCTTCGTCGTGTCCGGGGCTCAGGCCTTGACCTGGTACGTCGGGCGGACGGTCGCCCGGGCCAGCGTGTGGAACGCCAGGTTGAAACCGACGTACGCGGGCGTGGCGTCCGCGCCCACCTCGAGGCGGTCGACGTCGAGGGCGTGCACGGCGAAGACGTAGCGGTGCGGGCGGTCACCGGGCGGCGGGGCGGCACCCCCGTAGCCGGTGTCGCCGTAGTCGTTACGGACGGTGAACGCCCCGTCCGGCAGCGGGTCGACACCGCGGGCGAGCTCGGTCACCGAGGCCGGCAGGTTGACCGCGACCCAGTGCCAGAAGCCGCTGCCCGTCGGCGCGTCCGGGTCGAAGCAGGTCACCACGAAGCCGCGGGTCTCGACCGGGAAGCCGGACCACGACAGCTGCGGTGAGAGGTTCTTCCCGCCGACGCTGGTGTGTGCGTACAGCTCGTCGAGCGGCCGGCCATCGGTCAGGTCCGCGCTCGTCACCGTGAAGGCCGGGACCGGCGGCAGGATGTCGTAGGGATCCGGCGCTTCGGCTCGCTCCAGGCTCATGCTCGGTAGTCCTTCCAGGTAATGCCGGCGCCGGTTGGCGCCTACTGCGGGTCTTCCCTAGAACTCCGAGCGTAACCGGGTGACATGTCGCACATCTTTCGCCCCGGTTGCCCGGCCGGACGCCGGAAGTTCAGAAACGCACAGGTGGTGCGCGTACTCCGGCCGGGGATGGGCAATTGTTATGTCAGACATCCGACCGGGTACGAAGGGCAGGAGATCCCCGCGCTCGGTCGCGATCGGTCGCCGTGAGGCGTCCAGCAAGTCGGCACCCGCCCGCTGGGACGGGTGCCGACTGCTGTGTGGGCCCGGCCGCGGGATGTCACCCGGAAGAGGGCTGGAGGCCGAACATCGGCAGGCAGGGTTCGAGGCCCTCGATCCGCACGTCGATCGTGCGGGCGGCCGCCCAGCCCGCCCGGTCCAGCCGCAGCCGGCGGCCGACGACCGGCTCGCCACGGACCAGATGCCGGGCGGTTCCGTCGTCGCAGTAGCCGAGCCGCCGCGAGACCCCGTACGAGGCGTCGTTGTCCGCGAACGCCTCCGAGGTGGCCCACTCGGCGCCCAGCCCGGTGAAGGCCAGGTCCAGCACCGCGGCCCGCATCTCGGTGCCGTATCCCCTGCCGTGGTGCTCCCGGCCGAGCCACGAGCCCGACCCGACCTGCCTCAGTCCGGCGAAGTCCTTGGCGTCGAGCGCCTGGGTGCCGATCACCTGCCCGTCCGCGACGGCGACGAACTGCAGCGACCAGTCCTGGGGCGACCACCGGCCCCAGATGCTCCAATGCCACTGCAGCGTGCTGCGGGCCCGCTCCAGCGGGGTCCCGTCGGTCCACGGCACCACGAACGGCTGCCGGTCCGGCGCGTGCACCCCCGCGGCGGCGACCGCGGCGAGACCCGCCAGGTCGTCCAGGTCCGGAACGCGTAGTTCGAGTCGCTCCGTGCGCAGTCTGAGCCCGAAAAGTGGCCAATATTCGGTGATCATGCGAGCGATTCTCGCGCCCGCGACCGCCGTCCGTTAACCGGTTTTCAGAAGCGTTCGATGTGCAGCCCGCCGTAAAGCCGGCGATAAACGACACCGGTACGCGGGTTGCCGGCATCGATCATCATTCCGCCACCCATGTAGATCCCCACGTGACCCGGACCCACGACAAGGTCCCCCGGACGCGCGGCCTTCCGGGAAATGCTGCGGGCACGGGCCGCCTGACCGCCCGATGAATGCGGCAGGCGCAGGCCGACACGGGCATACGCCCGCTTGGTGAATCCGGAACAGTCGAACGAATTCGGGCCGTCTCCGCCGCGCCGATAGTTCTTACCGAGCTGCGAGCGGGCGTACTCGATAACGGAGGTCATCCGCACCCAGCCCTTGCCGGAGCCGTAGTGCCGGCCACCCTTGCCGCGGCGATGGCCGGTGTGACGCGGCTTCTCCGCCCGGGTCCGGTCGGCGACCGGCCTGTCGGTCTGCCGGGCGGCCACCGCACGCCGGGTGACGTCCCGGCGGTGCGCACCGGCCCGGCGCGCCTGGGACTTCCGCGACACCGCCGTGATCTTCGCCGATTCCCACGTCGAGCGCTGCGCCGAGCGCAGCGCGAGGCCCACCGGCCTGATAGCGGACCGGTGCGCCACGGAGCGCGAGACCCTTTGCATCGCGCGCTGATCCATGCGCTGTTGCTGTGCGGGCACGGCAGGCGTCGTGACCGGGGTCGCGATCTTGACCGTGAACTCGACGTTTTCGAGCGCCGGCGAGCTCACGGCGAGCGCGAGGGCACTGGCTGCGAGGACGCGGCGGGTAGACGGACGGGACAGCGAAGCCTCCGAGTTCGGCCCGGGGCACTCGCGCGAATCCCAATTCGGTACGGCCCATGGTGCCACCGTGCCGGTTGTCAGCCGTTGAGCGGCGACAATGGGAGCCCAGGCAATTATGGTAATTCCGTCGATCATGCCAACACACATTTGCGGTGCCGTTGCACGGAACAGGGAAAATTGCTCCGGGCGATGTAGATCCAAGCGCGACCCGTTCGTATGACAAGTGAGCATTCCTCGAAAGGAGTCACCTTGAAGACGTACCTGCTCAGCATCTTTCAACCCGACGGGCCGCCACCCCCGCCGGAACGACTCGAACCGATCATGCGTGATCTTGCCGCCCTGAACCAGGAACTCGTGGACACCGGCGCGTTCGTGTTCTCCGCCGGGCTGTGCCCGCCGAGTAGCGCCACCGTCGTCCGGGTCGCCGAAGGCGAGGTGCTGCTGACCGACGGTCCGTTCGTCGAGAGCAAAGAGCATCTGGGCGGCTTCACGGTAATCGCGGCGCCGGATCTGGACGCCGCCCTGAAGTGGGCGCGGCGATTGGCGGCGGCGATCACCCTGCCGATCGAGGTGCGGCCATTACAGGGCTGAGCGAGGTATTCCGGGCCGAATACGGCCGCGCGGTCGCCGTGCTGACCCGGATCCTCGGTGACCTCGACCTGGCCGAGGAAGCCGTGCAGGAGGCGTTCGGGGTGGCGAGCGAGAAGTGGCCCGCCGACGGAACACCGGCGAGCCCGGCCGGCTGGATCATCACGACCGCCCGGAACCGGGCGATCGACCGGTTGCGCCGCGAGTCGGCCCGCGGGCCGAAGGAGGCGCAGGCGGCGATGTTGTTTCCCGCGGAACCGGTGGAGGAGGAGGTCGACCGGCTACGGCTGATCTTCACCTGCTGTCACCCCGCGCTCGGCGAGGCGGCGCGGGTCGCGCTCACGCTGCGCCTGCTCGGCGGCCTCACCACGCCGGAGATCGCCCGCGCGTTCCTGGTGCCGGAGGCGACCATGGCGCAGCGCATCGTCCGCGCGAAGGGCAAGATCCGTGACGCCGGTATCCCGTACCGGGTCCCCGGGCGCGCCGAACTCCCGGACCGGCTGCGACCGGTCCTGGCGGTGGTCTACCTGATCTTCAATGAGGGTTACGCGGCTAGTTCAGGCGCGGCGCTGGTCCGCGATGACCTGTGCGCCGAGGCGATGCGGTTGGCCCGGATGCTCGAGGCGCTGCTGCCCGACGAGCCGGAGGTGCGCGGCCTGCTCGCGTTGCTGCTGCTCATCGGGGCCCGCCGGGCCGCGAGAACCAATGTGGACGGTGCCATGATCCGGCTACGGGACCAGGACCGTTCGCTCTGGGACGCGGCGATGATCGCGGAGGGGCAGGAACTGGTGCGCGGCTGCGTGCGGCGGGGCCGTCCCGGACCGCATCAGCTACAGGCGGCGATCAACGCGGTGCACAGCGCCGCGCGGGACGTGACGACCACCGACTGGCCGGCGATCCTGCAGCTCTACGACCAACTGATGCTGGTCGCGCCCACGCCCGTGGTGGCCTTGAACCGAGCGGTGGCGATGGCCGAGGTGGTGGGTCCGCGCGTCGCGCTGGCGGTGGTGGAACGGCTCGAACTGGAGCGCTACTACCTGTTCCACGCGGTCCGAGCGGACCTGTTGCGGCGGCTCGAGCGGGAGGACGAGGCTCGCGCGGCGTATGACCGTGCCGCGGAGTTGACCGCCAACGAGGCAGAGCGTTCGTTCCTGCGGGGGATGGCGGACGGCTAGCCGCCGGGCTGCCGCCCCGCGAGAACGGCCGCGAACTCGGCCCGGTTGGGGCCGAGGATCGCGAACACGACCTCGTCCATCGGCTGCCGGGCCAGCGCCGCCGCGAACGCCTCGGCCACCGTCGCCGGGTCGTTGGCGAAGACCCCGCAGCCCCACGCGCCGAGCACCAGCCGCCGATGCCCGTGCGCGGCGGCGACCGCGAGCACCCGCGCCGCCCGGCGGCGCAGAATCGCCGGAACCTCCGCGGCCAGGTGGGGCTGGCTGCGCCGGATCTCCCTCAGGTTCGGGGCGGCCGAGGTCAGAAACGTCACCGGGTACGCCTCCGTGAGCAGCGCACCCTCGTCGTCACGGAACACCGGTACGCGCGGTGAATAGATCACCCGATCGGTGTAGGTGAGCTCGGTCTGCGCCCGGTGATGGACGTAGAAGTCGTCGGCCGCGCGCAGGCACGGGTACAGCCCCGAGCTGCGGGCCAGGCTCTCCTCCTGTGCCTGCGCCCCGTTGAGGAAGCCGCCGCCCGGGCTGCGCGCCGAGGCGAAGTTCAGCGCGGCGACGTCCCCGCCCAGCCGCCGCGCGGCCGCCAGCGTGGACTCGCCGGTGACCTCGATCCGTACGCCGGGCCCGCCCTCGCCGCTCTCGGGCAGGTCGTGCCCGGGCAGATAGAGGCGGGTCCCGGCGACCGCGTGTCCGATGTCGACACGCACCTCGCCGCCCTGAGGGCCGTGATACCAGCCCCGCTCGACGATCGCGACGGTCTCCTGGGCGATGACCCGCAGCCGGCTCCTCATGATTCATCCATGATGGCAAACGTACGTGGGCCGCGGTGACGCGAGATACTCGGCGCCATGCCGCTGACACTGCTCGATGACATTCGCCGGCTCACTCCGGAGATCCGGGCCCTGGCGCCGCGGATCGAACAGGACCGGGAGGTGCCGGCGCACCTGATCGACCGGCTCTGCGAGCTGGGCGTCTTCCGGCTGACCGCGCCGCGCGCCGCCGGCGGCCTCGAGGCGGAGCCGGCAGACCTGGTCGAGGTCTGCGAGGAACTGGGCCGGGCCGACGGGTCCGTCGGCTGGTGCGCGATGATCGGCGCCGCCACCGGCATCGCGCTGGGCCATCTGCCGGGGGACACCGCCGCCGTACTGCTCGCGGACCCGCGGTTCCTGATCGCCGGCGTGGCCGCGCCGATGGGCCGGGCGGTGCCGGTGGACGGCGGTCAGCGGATCACCGGCCGGTGGCCGTTCGCGAGCGCCTGCCGGCAGGCCACCTGGCTCGTCGGCGGCGTACTGGTCACCGACGGCACGAATCCGCCGTACGCACGGCTGGCGGTCATGGCCCCCGGCGACCTGAAGATCCACGACACCTGGGACGTCTCCGGGCTGCGCGGCACCGGCAGCCACGACATCGAGGCGGTCGACGTGTTCGTGCCGGACGCGCGCGTCTTCTCGCTGGCCTCGCCCCCGGTGCAGCCCGGCCCGCTGTACCGGTTTCCGCCGCTCGCCATGCTGGCGCTCGGCATCGGGGCCGTATCGCTGGGAATCGCCCGCGCGGCGATCGCCGACTTCGCGGAGCTGGCCCGCGGCAAACTCAACCCGGTCACCGGCGAGACGATCGCGGCCAAGCCGTCCGTACGCGCCGCCGTCGCCGAGGCCGAGTCCCTGCGGGCCGCCGGGCTCGCGTACCTGAGGGGAGAGGTCGCCGCGACCGGGACGGACGCGGAACGCCGGGCCCGGCTGCGGCTGGCCGTGCTCACCGCGACCCGGAACGCCGCCCGCGCCGTGGACCTGGTCTATCAGGCGGCGGGCGGCAGCGCCGTGTACGCGGCGAGCCCCCTGCAACGCCACTTCCGGGACGTGCACGTGGCGACGCAGCACGCGATGGTCAACACCGACGTGCTGGAGACGGCGGGGGCGGTGCTCCTCGGCGAGTCCGTGAACACCGCCCGCCTGTAGTACCCGGAGACTCCCCCTCACGCCCTGGTGTAGGGACGGGTCTCGCGGGCGTCGCGCAGCGTCTGCCCCCACCAGGCCACCTGACCGAGCAGACGCTGCGCGGCGGCCCCGCAGTCGGACGGATCGGTGGGCAGGCCGTCGGCACCGAAGCACTGCCGCCCGCCGTGGAAGCTGACGGTGTCGCGGACGGTGACCGCGTGCAGCTCGGCGAAGACCTGCCGCAGATGCTCGACCGCGCGCAGGCCGCCGGACAACCCGCCGTACGAGACGAAACCGACCGGCTTGGCGAGCCATTCGTCGCGGTGGGCGTCGATCACGGCCTTGAGCGGCGCGGGGTAGCTGTGGTTGTACTCGGGGGTGACGACGACGAAGGCGTCGGCGACCCCGAGCTGCTTGGTGACGGTGTCCTCGTCGGCCAGGTCGACGATCTCGACAGCCAGGTCGGTGCGGCCGCGCGCCACGCCGGAGAACCAGGCGGCGACGGTCGGCCCGAACCGCCCCTCCCGGGTGCTTGCGACGATTACTGCCACACGGAGCGGCTCTGCGGACAAGGGTCCTCCTCGGTCGATGCGATGACGAACCCGACGCTAAAACCTCAACCACTGTTTAGGTCAAGCTATAGTGATCGCCCTGACGACCGGGGGCCTGATGAGTGCGGTGTTCTGGAGCGAGGCCGCACGACTGATGTGGCCGCGGGTCCCGGTGGCGCTCGTGTTCGTCGTCGGTCTGCTGGTCACGATCGCCCTGCGACGCCGACTCGGCGCCGGCGCCCGCGTCGCCATCGGCGGTTTCGCGCTGCTCGCCCTGGCCGGCCTGGGCCGGATCGGCTGGGGTCTGTGGACACTGTCGCTCTGGGATGAGCTGGTGGAGATGACGTCCGAGTCCGAACCTCGGCAGTCGGCGGGAATGGAGATCTACCACTTCCTGAACGGACCACTCGACCTCGCTTTTAAGATCCTCTATCTGGTCGGCCTGGCGTGCGTGACGGCCGCCGTCTTCGTCGGCCGCAAGCCGCGAGCGGGGCGGCCCTCATGACATATCTCCAGCTCGTGCCCGCATTGTGCATCAGCCTGGTCGGCCTGGTGCTGGCCTGCGTCTTCCGGCACCGGCTCGGCCGCGCGGCATGGCTGGCCTTCGCGGCGTTCGGCGTTCTGGCCGCGGTCTACGGCGGATCCCTGATCTGGCTACACCACTTCCTCAGCGTGAATCTGTTCGGCCACGCGAACGCCGACGAAGAGGTGCTACGCCTCACCGCCCTCAGCAACAGGCTGCACTGGTGGTTCGCTACAGGCTCCGTCGTCGGCTTCGCGCTCCTGATCGCGGCGGTGCTAACCGGCCCGCGAGCCGGCACCGCGGGCCGCACCGACGACCCAACGGGGTAGCGCGTCCCGCTGCAGCGACCCCGCTCTCCTACGGCGGTGACCCACCGGGCGGTCAGGCGACCCGGGGCACCGACACCGTCGGCAGCGCGCTCCTGCTCACGTCGCCGGTCTGCTCGGGAGACGGCGCCGGCGGCTGAGAAACCGCCGCATTCGCCTCGACACCCGCCTGGGTTCCGGCGTCGGCCGGCGTCGCGATGCCGGAGAGGAACGCGGCCAGCCTGCCGACGTCGTCGGTGGCCAGGCGGAAGGAGCCCCGGCACACCGTGCCCGCCCACAGCGACACGACGACGACCCCGCGGTCCTGGTGGTAGCTCACCCGCATCGTGCGGTCGTCACCGCGTACGTCGTCGAAGATGTCGCCGACGGTCGGCATCGGAAGCACCTCGCCCATACCGACCAGCTTGCCGGAACGACGATCCGGAGGGCAAGCAGAACTAACGCTTGTAGGTTCGGGTGGAGCTGTACCTGACGTTGCCGGCCTTGTCGTACGCCCGGACCCGCACGGTGAACTTCTTGCCGTACTTCTTGGGGTTCACCGTGAACGAGTAGCCAGCCGTGGTGTCGGTCTTCACGACCTTGCCGTTGACCAGCAACTGCACCTTGGCGATCCCGTACGTGTCGCTCGCCTTGGCCGCGACCGTGAACTTCTTCCCGACCTTCGCCTTGTTCTTCGGCGCCTTGGTGATCGACACCGTGGGCACCTTGTTGTCCAAGATGAGGGACCGCCTCAAGACCCCCACGTTGCCGGCCGCGTCGATGCCGTGCCAGCCGAGCGTGTACCTCCCGTCCGGCACCTCCCGGCTGTTGATGGTGACCGTGCGCGAGTTCTCCTGGACGTACGAGCGGAGGTGGCTCGCGGTGTCCAATGAGGCCTCGAAGGCGACGAACGGGCTGGCGTCCTTGTAACCGCTGAGAGTGACCTTGAAGCTGCCCCGGACCGCGCTGCCCGCGGTGGTGCTGCCGGTGATCACCGGCCGGTCGTTGTCGACGGTGACCGTCCTGGTCAGCGCCGTCACGTTGCCCGCCTGGTCCCGTACGCGGACCGTCATGGCGGTCTTGCCGTTCGGAACCCTGACGTCCCAGGGCAGGTCGAGGTTGCCGCCGCCGACGAGGTCCTTCGACGAGACCACCGCGTCGCCGACGATCAACTCGGAGCCGATGACGTAGATGTTGTCGGCCGCGTCGACGACGAGTTCGCCGCCCTGGCCGATGTAACCGCTCTTCCGTGGGAAGCGAACGGTGAGTCCGGTCGGCGGTTTGTTGTCGACCGTGACGTGGTATCCGTCTGTCATCTGCGAGCCGCGGGCCGTGGTGGCCAGGGTACTCAGGAGCACCGTGCCGTCGAGGCCCGTGGTGTCCCAGTCGATGCCCCAGGGCGCGGCGGTGTCCGTGCCGACCTCATTGCCGTCGGCGAACAGCGTCAGGCTGGTGACGGCGGACATGTCCTCGCCGGGCGCCGGCCGGAAGGTCACCGGCGTGACGCCACCGACCCAGTGCTGCGCGGTGCGCGCGTAGACCTTCGGCACCGAACCGGCGGCGAAGGCGGGTGGTGTGATGAATGAGGCGGCCAGTGCGGCCGCGGTGACGAATCCGGTGTACCGGAGTGTGGAACCCAAGACATCCCCCCATATCACCGCGACGGGAGTCTATAGCAGCCGGTCGCCCGGCCTGGGCCGGCTCTCAGCCCGTCACGGCGGCCGGCGACGCCGACCACGTCGCAACTCAAGCCGCCCGTCTCAGCGCCGGTGAAAATCGGCCGATAAGGGGAGGAAGACTGTCGAGCGGGGGGTAGCGGTGACAACTGGTTATGGGCTGTCCCTGGCCCGGACCATGTTGTTCGCCCTCGCCTACGCCGGCGCGTGCTACCTGGGCCGAAGCTTCTGGCTGGGCCAAGGGATCAACCTGGTCTGGCCGGCCACAGGCGTCGCCGTTGTCTGGTTCTGCGCGCACCGGCGGGCGCCCACCCGCCGCCTTGACATGCTGCTCCTCGTCCTGATCCTGGGCGGGGTGGACTGGCTGACCGGGGCCACCGCGGCGAGCGCTGTCATCACCGGCCTCGCCGGCCTGATTCAGTTCACGGTCTTCCTCTGGCTGTTTCACCGATGGGGCCCGCACCTTTGGGGCGCGGGCGGCAACGCGCCACTGCGCTCCCCGCGGGACCTGTGGATCCTGCTCGGCGCCGGCCTCGCGGCGACCGTCGCCGGCAAGGCCGTCAACCTGCTGGGCCAGGGACTTCTCACCGACGGGTTCCCGGTCCTCAACTCGGCCATGTCGGTGGCCCGGCACATCGCCAGCATCCTGATCATCGGATCCGCCGGAATCTGCGCGGGCGCCGCGCTCACCCGGCTCCGGGCCGAGGGCCGCTCGATCGCCGATTGGTGGCGCGACCGCAGCCCCGCCTCGCCCTGGCGGATCGCCGAGATCGCCGGAATCGGCGCCCTCAGCGTCGCCGGATACCTGGCGGTGTTCGCGTCCGAGGGCCGCTTCCCGGTGTCGTTCACCCTGCTCGGCTTCACCGTCCTGGTGGGCACCCGACTCAGCACCCCGTGGGTGCTGTTGCACAACTCGGTGGCCTGGGTCGTCGCGTTGTGGTTGACCCTGGCCGGTTTCGGCCCCTTCGCCCTGATCAGTGACGTGGTCCTGCGCGGGGCCGTCGTGCAGCTCTTCGCCGTCCTGGTCGCCGTGGTCGGGCTGTCCCTGTCGCTGGGCCGGGACGAACGACGTACGCTGCTGAGCGCCCTGGCCCAGGAGAAGGCCGAGCTGGCCGCCCGGCAGGTCGAACTGGCCGCGCAGAAGGCGGAGATCACCCACCACGCCGACCTGCTCGCCGCGATCATCGACTCGATGGGCGACGGCCTCGCGGTGATCGGCCCGGACTGCCGGGTGACGTTGCGCAACCCCGCCGTCACCGACCTCTTCGTCGGGCGCGCCGGCCGGGACGACATCCTCGGCACCGACTGGTCCGGCCTTCACCACGTCGACGGCACCCGGTACGCCGAGGGCGAGCTGGCCTACCTGCAGGCGCTCGCCGGCGAGGACGGCCCCGGGGTCGACGTGCTGATCCACAACCAGGGTGCGTCGGACAGCCGGGTGGTCCGGGTGACCGCCACCGCGCTGCCGCACCCAGACGGCACGGTCAGCACGGTCGTGCTCTTCCACGACGTGACCGCCGAACGCCGGCACCGCGACGAGCTGACCAACTTCGCCGGCGTGGTGGCCCACGACCTGCTCAACCCGCTCGCCTGCGTGGACGGGTGGACGATCGCGACGCGGGACTCGCTGGAGGGCGTACCGGACCATCCCGATCTGGTCCAGGCCCGCGCCGACCTGGCCCGCCTGGCCGAGGCCTCCGCGCGGATGCGCGGCCTGATCGACGGCCTGCTGTCCTACGCGACGGTACGAGAGGCGATGGTCGCCCCGGCCGAGGTGGAAATGGCCGAGGTGATCGCCGACATCGCCCGCGCCCGCGCGGACGCGGCGGTGGCATCCGGCAAACCGGAGCCGCACTTCACCGTCGGCGAGCTGCCCTCGGTCCAGGCGGACCCGGTGCTGGTCCGGCAGCTGCTCGACAACCTGGTCGGCAACGCCATCAAATACACCGCGCCAGGCGTGGTCCCTGCGCTGCGGATCACCGCCACGCAGGACGAAGCCATGGTCACCGTGCGTATCGCGGACAACGGCATCGGCATTCCCGAAGGCCAGCATGAAGCGATCTTCGGCAACTTCCACCGGGCGCACGCCGATAGCGGCTATCTGGGCACCGGGCTCGGGCTGGCGATCTGCAGACGCATCGTGGAACGGCACGGCGGCACCATCACAGCCACCGACGACCCCGCCGGCGGCTCCTGCTTCACATTCACGCTGCCAAGAAGCCTCGCCTCCGCCGCCACGGCATCGCGCCCATCGGCGCCGATGTCGAGAGGCCCTAACTGAACCGAAGTCACGTCGAAGGCCCGCTTTTCTGCGTATCCGCAGTTCAGCTGGGCCTTTTTGCACCTTGGGAGCGGAGGGCGTGGGATTCGAACCCACGGAGACGCGGAACGCCTCACCGGTTTTCAAGACCGGGCACTATAAGGCTGTGACCAGCACAGACACTCGGAACCCGCAGCGCGTTGGGCAGTATGTGGGCAGCAATGGCGCGCACCCCGTCAATCGCAGGGCGCTCCCGCCACCGAGCGTCTAGTTCGATGAACCCCCGCCCACACGCTTTCCAAGTCTGCTGCCGGTGGTTCGGCGGTGATCGGCACCGTACGTGACCTGCGACGGCGCGTGCATCGCGGACGCCCTTGGACACTGTCGGACGGCAGCGAATGAGACCACAACTGAGACCATGCACCTCCTCCTAGTTCAAGGAAGCTGGCCAGGTTGCTCGTCGAGTAGACCGTCCGCCCTGCTTCCATCGGGCTCCAACGGCTCTCCGTGCGCCGGAGACGACGCCTCGACATCCACGACTGCCTCGTCAGCCTCGCTGGCCTCTCTGATCTGCTGGCACTGACTAGACGGGAAAGGTCGCGTTAGCGGCTTTAAGCGGTGGAGGCCCATCACGTTCCTGAACCTCCGAATACACTGGTCTTGCATAGTTTGGCAGACCGCTTGGGGGATGTAATGGCGGGTGAGGATGCGGGAGAGGATTCTGCCTTATCCTCCGAATCCGAGGCTGGACGCTATATTCGATTGCACGAGTTCAGCGAAGGGCAACCGTTTGCGCCGTTGCTCCAGCAGCAGGTGATCGACCTGTTTGACCGAACATATTCCGACTATCCACATGACGCTGGACTGACCAGAGTTGACCGTGTCAGGTTCGTGGCCATGCACAATGGCAGAGTTGTGGGCCACGCTGCATTCGACATACGGGGCCGTTATGCCCAGATCGTCGGTTTGGTGGTAGATAGCGCTTTTCGGGGTCGCGGCATCGGGGCAGCGCTGGAGCGCGCGCGATGGGCGCGAATACGAGGTCAGGGCCTCCTCGGTTATATGAGCTGTATGTGCGAGGACGCATGGAGTCAGACGTTCAAATCCAAACTCGGGTTCGTCCCGGTGTGTGTGAAGTACGGCCAGACGTACAGCAGGGTGAAGCACCAGAAGTACAGCTCATTCCTGAAGTTCAGCGAGGTGGAACCGATACCGGTCCCCATTCTCGGTGGAGCCGTGATGGTAAATGAATATTATCCTGCGCTTAGAGTGATCTCCGATCGCCAAGAGGTGATCGACGACGCGGCGCGACACGATGACACCTATACGGAATTGCTAGTCAGTCCGGAGCGCGCAGTCCGCCTGTTGGACGACCCGCGGTACTTCTACACAGGAATCGATTTGCATTTGCATTGGGGAACTTGGCACCATTGTTTTCAGCTAAAAAACAGATCTTTCCATGGGGGTATTGCGGCGGTTCCGTACCTCGATCCCAGTTGGGTGGGCCGCCGCCAAGCCATGAAGGAACGTCTTGAGGCCCAGCGAAACCGCATCGGCGCTGCACGCCGGACCGGCGCACCCGCCACCTGACCGACGTCGAAGCCTGCCGAAGCCTCGACTCGCCCTCTCGCCGCCGGTCGCCAGTCTCGCGCCCGTGAACAACAGCCATGTAGTTCAACCGAGCTATTCTTTGGTGGGAGTCCAGCCACGGCAGTGCCGATCGATCGGAGGAAGCTCCCAGAATGACCGACACGGCCACGCTGTTCTCAGAGATGAAGGTCGACGCCGTCACCCTCTTCCCGAAGCGGGACCTCGCCGGGCTCTTCCCGAAGGTCGACGCCGCCGGGCTCTTCCCGAAGGTCGACGCCGCCGGGCTCTTCCCGAAGCGGGACCTCGCCGCGCTCTTCCCGAAGCGGGACCTCGCCGCGCTCTTCCC
>NZ_JBEZDY010000048.1:0-13479 GCF_040648555.1 Actinoplanes sp. NPDC049118 | reverse complement strand
GGGCTCTTCCCGAAGGTCGACGCCGCCGGGCTCTTCCCGAAGCGGGACCTCGCCGCGCTCTTCCCGAAGCGGGACCTCGCCGCGCTCTTCCCGAAGGTCGACTTCACCGCCGCGCTGACCGACATGAAGATCGGTCTGGTCCGTGCCACCGTCGACCTAGAGTCTCGTCACACGGACTTGTTCGAGGAGGCGCAGCTTCTTGCGATCTGGGCAGAAGCCTTCCGTGCAGTGGTTACGCAGCTGGGTCGTCCGGCCACCCGAAATGCCCTTGGGGCGGCCGCGTTGTTGCTCTTCTGCATCTGGTGGTTGGACATGATGGCTTACCACCGTCAAGCCGCCGACGTCGTCAATCTGCCTCTCAGCATCGTCGTCCCTGTCGTCCTGATGGCCGTCTTCAAGTTCGACAACAAGAAGTAGGCGACGACGCCTCTGCCCCCATCCCGGCGGTCAGAGTTTCCGCCGGAGGACCTACCACCGGCAACCAAGAGGCCCCGGATCCGCCGGCTTTCCAGCGGTCCGGGGTTCTTCATGCTTCGCGCCTGCCGCCGGCCGTAGTCGCGTGACAGGTCGGGGCGGGGAGCAGCAGGCCACCAGCATCTGAAGGGCGACCGGCCTGGGCGCAGCCGCGTCGGATTCAGGAGCGGCCCCGGATCATCGGTTGCTAGAACCAAGGATGCTGCGCGATCGCCTCCGCGCGATCAATGTCAGTCGCAGCTCGGCCGGCCATTGCAGTCGGCGACTGCGGCCTGGCTGGGCGAGGTGAGGATCGGTGCCGCCGCACCGACGACGGTAAACGCTGCGGCGAACGCGAGCAGGGTCGCCGCTCTTGCTAACCAATGCTTCCTGAACATGGCTTTCCCCCGTGTTGAGCTGTCCTTTTCACGCTACGCCGACAATCCGCGCGGGGCGACGGGTGGCCGGATAGTCAGACTCTAGGGCGGCGGCCGCGGATTGAGGTTGGAAAGGCTGGTGCCTGACCGGCGGGAGCAGCGAATAGCGTCAGTCCACTTACACAGTGATGAACAGGCGGCAGGCGATCTCCGATCGGGCGCAGCCGGGTAGGCCGCCGTCGCACGTCGGTGCACTGCGACCTCGGACCCGGCGCAGTGCACCGAGTCGAACGTATGTACTAGTCTTTTGGGATGGCCGTACGCGTTGAGCACTGGTTTAACCGCCGGTACGGTGCGAGGCGGCGAGATGTCTTCCTGCTCCGTACGGAATCTGGATGGCAGATCCTCGGCCGGCTAGGTGGCGCCGACGGTCAAGAGGTGACGCACTACTTCGACCATGAGGACGATGCCCGGGCGATGCTGAAACGCATGCTCGAGACGGTGCCCTCGGAGCTGTCGAATTGGGCCAAGATGCCGGCCCCCAGGCGCTGAACACGACGCGGCGATGGGACGTCCTAGTCTTCGGCGCCTGGCCTCGGCGGCCGCGCGGCAATCCAGGCTTCTACGTCCTCCGCGAGCCAGACGTTGCCCATCGCCAGTTCGGCCACCGGAGCGGGGAAGTCACGCCTGCTGGTGAGCTGGTAGACGCGCTGCCGGCTGATTCCTCCGAGTCGCACGCGGATTTCGTGCGCCCCCATCAGTTTCAGCTTCTTCGCGGCCATGATCAGACCCTAGGCACGTGCTAGCTGGGCATATGCCAACTTTACGATGACTGCAGCGTGCGACTAGAGTGAGTGCCTAGTAGGCGGTTGCCTAGTGCCGTTGGAGGCGCGACGTGCGGTTCAAGTTCTGGCTAAGGGGTCCGGCGGACAGCCCTCAGGTTGAGCTGATCGGCGACTGGGGGTGGTACTGGCGCTCCGGGCACTACAGCCACCGTGAGGAGCGCTCGCTGATGGCCGAGTTGCTGACGCCCGAGGAAGTCGAGCTATGCCAGCTTCGCGAGGGTTGGTGGTACCTGCCCGGCGCTCCCCCGTAAGGGCGACGACGTGACACCACCGACCGGAAGTTCTCTGAGCCCGCATCCTGCTCGCCGCCGGGGACGCCAGGTGGATCACCGGCACGCGTCAGCCCGCACGTGCCCGCCGCACCACGGGTGAGGCCGGACCTCCGCGATACGCCATCCGCCGTCTTCGGCCCTGGCAACGAATACCCACGGGTGTTCAGTGCCTTGCATCGACATCCCGCGTTCCTGCCACCACACCGCACTGACAGGCACAGTCACCCGAGCGACGCCGTCGCCCTGGTCCTCAACGTCGAAGTGCGGTCCCCAGTCGAGCTTGTCCGGTGGTGGGTCCGTGCGCTGCATGTCAGCGATCAGCGCCTCCCATTGCTCGATCAGGTCGTCGCGCTCATCCCTGATCAGGGCGTGCGTCAGCCCGATCCGCTCTCGGAGTATGAGCTGGTTGAGGTAGATGTCCACCGCTGCGATGGCGGTGGCCGGCGGATCCCCTTGGCTGTCCGAGTGGTCCAGGAACGCAGCTACGGGCACCGCTCCCAAGCCGCAGCACAGGAAGCCGACCATAAGGCAAGCGGCAAGCGCCCATCGCCGTCGGAGACTCCACCCAGCAACGAACGTTCCGCGCTGCAACGGCTCGTGAGGTTGCTCGGTGATCATCTATGTACGATAAGCGATCTTTGCTCGCGTTCGCCGCTCGCGTGATCCAAACTCCTCTATGAGGGCCGGACCCGCCGCTGAAATAGTGCGCCCGAACCCCGGTGGCTCAGGTTGACGGTTCTGACCGGGACGAATCCCTGTCGCTGATAGTAGGCGTGAAGTGGCGCATTGGTCCGCCACGCGTCGAGCCTGAGCCACGTGCGACCGAGCGAGGACGCAAGGCGTTCTGCCCAATCCAGCAACCTACCGCCAACGCCATTGCCGCCAGCGACGCGGTCGACCACCATTCGATGAACATAGAGCGCACTGTCGGGATCATCTTGCGCTGTCCAAAACTCTGGGTCGGCGTAGTCATCAACGGTGATCATCCCGACCGGCTTGCCGCCCGACTCGGCGATCCAGCATGCACCGCACCCTATGGAATCAGCGAGCTTTGTTCGCGTTTTCTCCTCAGTGTTATTCGCCCACTGATCCGACCCGATCTCAGCGAGCCAGCGTTGAGCAGCCGAGTACATGCCAACTAGGACGGCTAGGTCGTCCGGGTTTGCTCGGCGGATTGTTGGATCACTCATTGCCAGCCCCGCGCATTCCGCCACGTTCGTAGACGATGACGTGACGGTCGCCCGGCAGGATGTTGACCACCACGCGCACGGGAGTCCCGTCCTCGCATAGTCCGGTACAGATATGGCAAGCCACGGGAGTTCCTGGGCCGAGGTCCAGACGCTGAATTTCGTCCGGCGTTGGCATTCGGACGTAAATTTCATCCAGGGCGCGGACCTGGCGATGTCCCGACTCCGCCAAAACTTCATTTGCGCCACGTGCGATATCGAGCGGGCGCATGATCTCAGTGTCTTGAACGATGGACAAGGGATAATAGCTGTCATTCGTGTGGAAAGGTTCGCCGTCGAGGTAACGGATGCGACGGCGGACTGCTGCCATTTCACCGTCAGCCAACCTAAGGCGTTTCTTGACGTCGGCTGGTGGTTCGACAATTGACACATCGATAGTCTGTCGAGGCTCCCGCCCTTCGGCAGAGTGATCGGCCATAAACCGATCCATTTCCGGAGTCTGCGGCTGCGGCCGGAACTCCTGTTGAGGCCTGTAGAAAAGCGGCTGGCGAAGCCGCACGAAGTAGCCCCGTGGCGCGCGCGGCACGATAAGCCCGTCGTTGACGAGGGCCGTAAGTGCCTGCCTCACGGTTGCGCGGGCTACGCCGTACTGAGCGGTCAGGTCAGCCTCAGTGGGTAGGCGAGTGTCCGGTTGGTACGCGCCCTCCGCGATCTTGGATCGCAAGTCCTCCGCGATCTTGGCCCACACGGGTGTCCTGCCTTGCCTGCTCACCGCCATGCCGCCTCCCTCCGGTTCAGCTTTGTCTAGACAGTTTAGGCAGAACCTCTTGACTCCGCATCCTCCGTCTGACTACCTTCAGCACATCGGCATTGTCTAGTCAGTACAGACGGACTAGCCGATACTGCCGGAGGCTTCCCGGCACGGCGGATGCGGCTTTGGCTGCGCCCGCTCGTGACCGGCCCGCCGCGCGCTTGGCTCCACTTGAGAACTGAATCGGGCCGCACCTCCCACTGAAAAGGTGCCGCGCATGGCTGGGTCACCGTGCATTCAACTCCCCGTTTCCGCAGGTCGGCGCGGCTGCGTTCCGCTCGTTGTCGCCGTCGCGTCGCCGCTCTCCCGAAGGACATCCTGTGAAGAAGATCCACTCCACTACTGACGAACCGTCGGCCGCCGACCTGGACGCGATTGAGGCCGAGTGGCCGCTGATCGCGGCCGAGCTTGACGTGTTGGACGCCGAAATCGCGACCATCTGCGCCGCCGACCACGGCGGCCCGACCGCCCTCGACTGGCGCCGCCTGCGCCGGGCCGAGGCTCGCGTGAACCGTGTCGCTACCGAGTTGGCCGCGCGTCCCGTCGTCCGGAAGGTGGCCGCGTGATGGCGACGGCGAATCTTGCGAGCCTCACGCGCATCGGGTGGGGCGTCCGGGCAGTGTTCACTCTCGGCATCGCCGCGTCACTGGCGGGCAATGTGCTGCATGCGCAGAACAACGTGATCAGTCAGGCGATCTCGGCGTGGTCGCCTTTGGCGCTGCTGCTCACGGTCGAGCTGATTTCCCGTATTCCGACCCGGGGCGGTGCCGCGTCGATCGCCCGGATGGCCGCTACGGCCGTCATCGCAGGTATCGCGGCGTGGGTGTCGTACTGGCACATGGCGGGGGTTGCCGCCGGGTACGGCGAGACCGGCGCCGCACCGTATCTGCTGCCGCTGTCGGTGGACGGCCTGATCGTCGTCGCTTCAGTCAGCCTGGTCGAGATCGGCCGGCGGATCAGCACGCTGACCGCTACCGACCCGGTCGCCGTGGCCGAGGCGCCCCCGCCCTTGGCTACGCCTGTACCTGCCCCGGCGCCCATGACCGAGACCCCCGCTGCCGCGGTTCCGGTGGCGAAAAGGCGCGCGCCGAAACGCGTCACGCCGCGCCCGGCGTCGGCTGCGAAAGTCGCCAAGGTCGCCGCGAAGATGCCCGGCGCCCCGGTCGCGCAGATCGCCGCTAAGGCCGGTGTGTCCCCGTCGACGGCCCGGCGTCACCTCGCCGCGCTCCGCGTCACTGACGCGTCACCATCCGCCCCGGTTGCTGCGGAAACGCCCGTACTCGCAACCGCTGCTTAGCTTCGCCCGGCGGCACGGCCCCAAGCCTGCAAGCACGTGCCGTGCCGCCGGTCTCCACCCGTTCAGCCCTGATCCCTCAAGACCTCAGGAGAGACCTCCGATGCTGCCAGACCCGACCGCATCCGTCGCTACGTTCGCCGCCGTCGCCGCCCTCGTGATCGCCGCCTGAGACCGGAGGACAGACACCGTGAGCACCCCTGACCCGAACGCTGAGAACTTCGACTGGACCGCTGCCGAGGCCGACGTGGTTGACCTGGACACCGCCCGAACCCGCCGCATCGGCACGGTGCCGGCCGATCCGAACGCCGACGAGATCGAGCAGGACGACACCGACGACGTCCAGGGCGGGCCGGTGATGGTGGACAGCATCGGCGCGCAGCGCCGACCGCGGTTCACCCTGTCGGGTTTCCGTGACGCGACCCGCGTCCCGATTGTGCCGTCGTGGCTGAAGTCGAGCGCCGAGTTCGGCAAGAACGTGGCCTGGGCTACCGGCTTCGGCTTGCACTCCGTGGCGTTCCACACCGTCCGCGTTCCGCTGTATGCCGGAATGCTGACGTGGCGGGCACCGCGCGGCTTCGGCCGGATCTGCAAGGGCTACAACCGGTGGCTCTGGGATCTCGAGGGTGAGCCGGTGCGTCAGTCGATCGTCCGGGCCGCGATCGACCACCCCGAGGAAGCCAAGATGTACGACCGGTTGACCAACAAGCGTGACCGGCGGGTGCGGTGGCGCGGCATGGTCACCATCGCCCTGGTCGTCGCGCTGATTGTGGCGGTCGGCGCGGTCACGCTCGCCCCCACCTCGGCGCAGTGGACGGCCCTCGCCGCGCTGCTGGCCGTGCTCGGGGTCGTCGGTGCGCCGGCGGACAAGCCGCTGCTCGGCACAGCGGTGGTCCGCCACGATGCGGCCCCGCTGACAAGTACGGAGGTGTTCGCCGCCCTGGCTGCGTTGAACATCAACGGCATCAACGCGGCGATTCGCCGGGGCGACAACGGTAAGCGGTGGTTTCCCGCCCCGATCACCCGGGAGAACGGCACCGGCTGGCGCGCCGACGTGGAACTCCCGCGCGGCGTCACCGCGAGCACGGTGGTCGGTAAGCGTGAGGAGTTGGCCGCTGCGCTGACCCGGCCGCTGGGGTGTGTGTGGCCGGAGGCCAACGCCGAGGTGCACCCCGGCCGGCTGACCCTGTTCGTCGCCGACAAGGACCTGTCCAGCGCGAAGAAGGTCGCCTGGCCGCTGCTGAGCAAGGGCAGCGTCAACCTGTTCGAGCCGTTCGCGTTCGGCGTCGACCCGCGTGGCCGGGCGGTCACGCTAACCCTGATGTTCGCCTCAATGATCATCGGATCCATTCCGCGGATGGGTAAGACGTTCGCGCTGCGCCTGGCCCTGCTCGGCGCCTGCCTCGACCCGCGTGCCTGGATTCTGGCGTTCGACCTCAAGGGCACCGGTGATCTGGCCCCGTTGGAGCCGGTCGCGCACCGCTACCGCGCCGGTGACGATGAGGAAGACCTCGCCTACGCAGTCACCGCGATGCGGGACATGGCCACCGAGCTGCGCCGCCGCACGAAGGTGATCCGGGATCTGCCGCGGGACCTGTGCCCGGAGAACAAGGTCACCGACGACCTCGCCAACCGCAAGAAGCTGGGCTTGCACCCGATCGTGATCGGTGTTGACGAGTGTCAGAAGTGGTTCGAGCACCCGAAGTACGGCGCCGAGCTGGAGGAGATCAGCGAGGACCTGATCAAGCGTGGCCCGGCCGCCGGGATCACCCTGATCCTGGCCACCCAGCGCCCCGACGCCAAGAGCCTGCCGACCGGCATCTCCGCGAACGCGGTGCTGCGGTTCTGCCTGAAGGTCATGGGCCACACCGAGAACGACATGGTCCTGGGTACGTCGATGCACAAGAACGGGATCAAGGCGACGATGTTCGCCCGCCGGGACAAGGGCATCGGCTACCTCTCCGGTGAGGGCGACGACCCGACGATCACCAAAACGTACGAGATCGACGGCCCGGCCGCCGATGTGGTCGTCACACGCGCCCGGACCCTGCGGGAGAAGGCCGGCAACATCACCGGCCACGCCCTCGGCCAGACCATCGACACCGACGCCGTCCGGCGGGACACGATCCTCGAAGACGTCGCCGCCGTCATGAGCGACACCAAGCCGAAGGTGTGGACCACGGTGCTGGCCAAGCAGCTCGCCGAGCTACGCCCGGCCGTCTACGCCGGGCTGACCGCCGACCAGCTCCGCGCCGCGCTCAAGCCGTACGGCGTCACCCCCGGGCAGGTGTGGGGCAGCGACCCCGACACCGGCGAGCCCGGGAACCGGCAGGGCTTCAACCGCGCCCACATCCTCAAAGCCCTTGCTGAGCGTGACGGCAAGGGCGGACGCAGCACGGCCAGCTAGCCCGCCGATGAGTCCTAGGTCTAGGACCCCCGGCTCCTAGACCTAGGACTTCCCCTAGGAATCCAAACAATCCCTGATCAGCGCCCTAGCACCTAGCGGCGCCGGCCCCTCACACCCAAAAACCGGCCTGGAGGCACTTTCATGACCCCGACGCTCCTCCTAGCGAGCCTCGCCATCCTCGGTTACGCAGCGTTGTACGCCCTCGGCTGTGTGATCTTCCCGTTCGGCCGCTGCCGCCGCCCGCGCTGCGAAAACGGCCGCATCTACTCCCGCCTGTCCCGCAAGGTCTTCCGTGAGTGCCCCCGCTGCGAGGGCACCGGCAAACGCGTCCGCGTCGGCCGCCGCCTCTGGGAGTACCTGCGCGGCGAGTACAAGGCCGGCAACCGATGACCGTCCGGACCATGCGCCGGCTGCGCCGCGACGCCACGGCTCACACCGACTGGTGCGCCCGGGACCACCGCTGCAACCTCGGCGAGCACAGGTCCGCAGAGATGCTGGTCGACCTTCCTGGGCATGGTCGCGCCGTCGTCACCCGCGTCCGCGCTGCCGACGGCCGCGAACACGCCGAGATCCGCGCCCGGATCGCCCTGCACAGCACCGAAACCGGGGCGCGCTGGCAACTCCGCTCCCTGCTCGGCGGCATGGACCGGCTCCTGCGGCATCTCGCGGTCCGGCCCGGCGTGCTGCGCTCCCGCGCCGAGCGGCCCGCGATCGACCGGCGGGCCGCATGACCTCCCGCCACCGCTAACCCACCCGCCCTGATTGAGAGGAGTCGACCTGTGTCACATGCCGTGTTCGACCTGGCCGCCGAGCAGGCCGTCATCGGTGCCGCCCTGCTCGCCCCGACCCTGATGGCCGACCTCGCCGCCACCCTCACCCCCGGCGACTTCGGCCGCCCGGCACACACAGTGCTGTGGAAAGCCATGTGCGCTATGCACGCCGCCGGCACCCCCACCGACCCGATCACCGTGACGGCGCACCTTGCCGAGGCGGGCGACCTCGGCAGGGTCGGCGGCGCCCCGTACCTGCACACGCTGACCGCCGAAGTCCCCTCGGCCGCGAACGCCGGGCACTACGCCGCGATCGTGGCCGGGCACGCCAAACGCCGCAAGGTCGCCGACCTCGGCACCCAACTCGCCCAGCTCGCCGCCTCCGGTGCCGACCCGGCCGACGTCGTCGCCACCGGCCGCGCCCTGCTGGACGACGCGGACACTCTCGGCGGCTGGTCGCCGCTGATCCCGCTCGGCCGTGGCCGGCATCTGCCGCCGTTCCCGGCCGAGCTGCTGCCGGGATGGCTCGCTGAGCAGGTGTTCGCGGTGGCCGAGTTCACCCAAACCCCGGTCGATCTGGCCGGGAGTATCGCCCTGGCCTGCCTGTCCACCGCCGCTGGTGGGCGGGCCGAGGTGGAGGTACGCGGCTCGTGGCGTGAGCCCACCAACCTCTACACCGTCGTGGTGCTGCCGCCGGGCTCGCGCAAGAGCGCCGTGTTTGCCGCCATGGTCGCGCCGATCCTCGCCGCCGAGAAGACCCTGATCGAGCGGGCCGCACCCGCGATCATCGAAGCCGAACTGATGGCCAAGGTCGCCGGGAAAGCCGCCGAGAAGACCGCTCTCGCCGCCGCGAACGCCGACCCATCGGGCAGGGACACGCTGATCGCTGAGGCGACCGCCGCCGCAATGAACGCCGAAGCGATCACGGTGCCGGTCAAGCCCGTCCTGATCGCGGACGACGTGACCAGCGAAACCGCCACGTCCTGGCTCGCCGCGCAAGGCGGCCGGCTGGCCGTGCTGTCCCCGGAGGGCGGGATCTTCGCCACCATCGCCGGGCGGTACTCCGGCACCCCGAACCTGGAAGTGTTCCTGAAAGGCCACGCCGGGGACATGCTCCGGGTCGGCCGGCAGTCCCGCGACACCGAACACATCGACAAACCCGCCCTGACCATGGGTTTGGCCGTGCAGCCGGAGATTCTGCGCGACATCGCTGGTATGCCCGGTTTCCGTGGGCTGGGCCTGCTGGCCCGGATCCTGTTCGCGCTGCCGGAGAACACTGTCGGCCGCCGCAAGATTGGCGCCGACCCGATCCCCACGGCCGTCGCCGCGGACTACCTGACCAACCTGCACGCCCTGGTCCTCACCCTCGCCGAGTGGACCGACCCGGCCGTGCTGGTTCTCACCCCGGACGCCAACAACCTCGTGCTGGACATCGAACGGACGGTAGAGCCGAGGCTGGCGCCGGGCGGGGCGTGGGCGCACATCCTGGACTGGGGCTCGAAGTACACCGGCGCCGTCGTCCGGATCGCCGGCCTGATCCACCTCGCCGAGAACCTGCGCGACGGATGGGGACGACCGGTCAGCGCCGACACCCTCGAACGGGCGGCGATGATCGGCGACTACTACGCCGCGCACGCCCTGGCCGCGTTCGACGACATGGGCGCCGACCAGAGCACCCGGAACGCCCGGCAGGTCCTGACGTGGATCGAGCGCACCACCGCCACGGCGTTTACCCGGCGGGAACTGTTCCGCGCGGTGCAGTCGAGCCAGCTCAAGACGATGGCTGATCTCGATCCGGTGCTCGCCGTCCTGGAAGCCCACGGCTACCTACGCCAGCTCGACCCACCCACACCGAAACGCGCCGGAGGACGGCCACCGTCGCCGAGCTACCTCGTGCACCCAGAGGTCCACCGGCCCGCCGCGACCGTGCACACCATCGACGCCCGGCGGTCCGCGTGATGGCCCCGACAGAACTGACACAACTGACACAACCCCACCCCGACCGAGGTTCTGTCAGTTCTGTCAGTTGTGTCAGGCCTAGTCCCGCCCTCGGCGACGCCGAGCCGGTTGCTGCGACGACCCGCTCAGAGCCACACAGACACTCCGGCTTATCCCGTCATACCGGGGCAATCATGATCACGGCTCAACGGCGCTCTCAGTGGGCCGGTAGGAGCCCGCCGGTCAGACGTCGCCATCCGTCCTCCAATGAGGACTCCAACACGCTGGAAGCCCGTCACAGCAAGGCTCACCACCCCGCGATACCCGCCAAGGGAGGCCGGACCCGATGGCACGCAACTTCCTAACCCTGACTGACTTTCTCGCTGAGCTGGATGTGCCCAAGTCGACGTTCTTCCGCTGGAAGGCACTCGGCCAGGCACCCAGAACGTACAAGCTGCCCAACGGGCAACTCCGCATCCGCCGCACCGACCTCGATGCCTGGTTGTCGACCCGTGAGGAGCCACAAGCCGCATGAGTACATACGACGTACGAATTCAGAGCATCGAGGAACACGAGGGCAGAAATCCGAAAACCGGCAAACCGCGGAGCACTCATCGGGTGCGGTGGGTTGTTGCTGGCAAGCGGCGCGGCGAGAGCTTCCAGACCAAGGCACTAGCGGAGAGCTTCCGCTCGAGGCTGATCACCGCTCAGCGGGAGGGGATCATCTTCGACGAGGTAAGTGGTCTGCCCGAGCCCATGGCCCGCGAGCGGAACAGCCGCACGTGGTACGAGCACGCGGTCGCGTTCGTGGATATGAAGTGGGCTCGATCGGCAGCCAAGCACCGAAAGAGCATCGCGGAAGCGCTCGCCAACGTCACCGCAGCATTGCTCTCGACCGACCGAGGAGCGCCCACCGACGAGGAGATCCGTCGTGCGTTGTACTCCTGGTCCTTCAACAAGACGCGACGAGATGCAGGCCCACCGCCGGACGACATCGCCTCCACCGTGCGGTGGCTGACCGATAACACCGTCAAGCTCACGGAGTTGAGCGACGCGGCGTTGGTACGGAAGGCGCTCGATGTGCTGGCGCTGCGCATCGACGGAAAGGCCGCTGCCGCGACGACGGTCGCTCGCAAACGAGGCGTCTTCTACGGCGCTCTTCGGTACGCCGTTGAACTTCGCCTGTTGACCTCGCACCCGATGGATCATGTCCAATGGATAGCACCGAAATCCACCGACGAGGTTGACCGCCGATCTGTCGTCAATCCCGACCAGGCCATTGCTCTGCTGTCGGCCGTGCACGACCGAGCCCCGAAGCTCGTGGCGTTCTTCGCCTGCATGTACTACGCCGCGTTGCGGCCGGCTGAGGCTCTACATCTACGCGTCGACGAATGCGAGTTGCCCGAATCGGGCTGGGGCACGCTTCGGTTGACGGGGTCGACACAATACGTCGGGCAGGACTGGGGCGACGACAGCGGCTCAGTCCGGGAGGACCGGGAGCTGAAGCACCGAGCGAAAACGGCGACCAGGCCTGTGCCCGCTCCACCAATCCTGGTTCGTGCCCTCCGTTGGCACATCGCAGCCCACGGTCACGCCCCGGACGGCCGGCTATTCGTCGCCCAAGGATACGGGCGCGGCTCGGTCTCGAAAGAGACCTACGCGCGGGTCTGGCGGGCGGCTCGAAAGGACGCCTTGACCCCGGCACAGCAGCGCACCCCGCTCGGCAAGGTGCCGTACCAACTTCGACACGCCGCCGTGTCGCTGTGGCTCAACGCGGGGGTACCTGCCACCCAGGTCGCCGAGTGGGCGGGGCACAGCGTGCACGTGCTGCTGAAGGTCTACGCGAAGTGCATCGAAGGACAGGACGAGGCAGCACGACGGCGGATTGAGGAGGCGCTCGGGGAGGTTGGAGACCAGGGCGACGCGGCCGGCGTAGCGGCCTAGGTGCAGAGCTCGCACGCAGAGTGCGGGCCTTAAGGTCCCACTTTCGGTCGCCGATGACGGTGAGGAGACCAGCTGAAAGGACCAACCATGCACCCTGCTGTCGCCACATTTCCCCAGGCCGCGAACCACCCTGGAGTACAGGCCCCGGTCGTTGTCGTTGCCAAGTCGCTGCGCACGTTCCGTCTGTTGTCGATCTTCCTCCCCGGCGCGCAGTGGTTCTATGTGGGGCGGCCGGCACGCCCATTCATCCCGTTCATGGGCAAGCGCATCGGTAGCGTTCTGTGGCCCGCGCGGGTACTCGCCCGACGGGGGTTCACCGTGACCGGCGATGCGATCATCAAGGCGCACCGCTGACCAGCGGCAAGTGATGCGATCGAGGCCGTCAGCACGACGCTGGCGGCCTCGACGTGTCCGGCCCTGATGGCCCTCATGTCTAAGCGCCGGCAACCCCGGTCGCCGAGCGAGCAAGGCACAGCTTGCACGTGCTGCTGAAGGTCTACGCGAAGTGCATCGAGGGGCAGGACGAGGCAGCGCGACGGCGGATTGAGGAGGCGCTCGGCGACGTCGGCGACCAGGGCGACGCCGCCTGACCCGCCCGGCAAACTTTGGGCCGTATTTGGGCGGCGGTGCCAGTCCGAGCGAGATCAAGTGGAACTCAGTGAGACTCGCCCATCGATGAGGAAGGCCCCGCTGTCCTGCGTAATCGCAGGTCAGCGGGGCCTTTTCCGTGTTCAGAGCGGAGGGCGTGGGATTCGAACCCACGGAGACGCGGAACGCCTCACCGGTTTTCAAGACCGGCGCCATCGGCCACTAGGCGAGCCCTCCCGGGCTGCACCGGGCAGCCTTCCGAGCAGCGTACCGGGCGGGACCGCCGACCCGAATACGACCCGGCGTCCGCGCTGTCGATCGCGAATCGCGTGGCAGTAGTGGCGGGCGTCGGACTCCGGCCGTCTGGATCGACGGGGTCGGCCCGAAGCGACCACGACCTCATGAACTGAGCCGCTCGTCGTCCTGGGTCTGCGCCCGGAACGGCCCGTTCGGCGGGGTTTTCCGGCCGCGTTTTCCTCAAGTTTCGCTGTTCGGGTCGGTCGCAACCGGGCGGCACCTGTTCGGGAACGAGGCCCGCACCGCGCGCCACGGAATCTCTATGCATGCCCGGTCGACAACGGCCGGACAAGCGG
>NZ_JBEZDY010000047.1:0-39852 GCF_040648555.1 Actinoplanes sp. NPDC049118 | reverse complement strand
CAGCCGGCGAACATCACCGGCGGCCAGGTGGCGGGCGACGACCGCGCCGATCCCGCCGGTGCCGCCGGTGATCAGGACCGTGCCCTCCGGGTCGAGAACCGGCGCCTCGGCCGTCGGCTCGGCGCGGACCAGGCGCGGCACCAGAATCTGACCGCCGCGGACCGCGAACTCCGGCTCGTCCACGGTCTCCACCGCGACGCTGCCGTCACTGTCGACCAACACGATCCGGCCGGGATGTTCCGCCTGGGCGGCGCGAACCAGGCCCCACACCGGCGCCTGCGCCACGTCGAGAGCGTCGGAGAGCACCGCGTCACGGGTCACGATGACGAGACGCTCGGCGGCGTCGGACGCCAGGTGCCGCTGGACGACCGCGAGGACCTCGTGGGTCAGCGCGCGGACCGCCGACGGCACGTCACCCTCCGGCGTCACGCACTCGTGCACCACCGACCGGATCGGGGCGCCGACCGTCGTGGCCGGGCGCCACTCGATCGCGTACAGCGGCGCGTCCGCGGTGACGGCGAGCTGCTGCGCGGAGACGGGGCGGCCGGTCATCCGGCGCACCGACAGCACCGGGCGACCGCCGGTGTCGGCGACCTCGATGGTGGTGGCGTCGCCGCCGGGCCTGGTCAGGCGGACGCGGACCGCGGACGCGCCCTCCGCGTGCAGGACCACGTCGTTCCAGGCGAACGGGATCATCGTCTGGCGCTCGCCGCTGCCCAGGATCACGGCGTGCAGGCCGGCGTCGAGCAGGGCGGGGTGGATGCCGAAGCGGCCGGCGTCGGGCAGTTCCCGGTCGGGCAGCGTCACCTCGGCGTACAGGTCGTCGCCGACCCGCCAGGCGGCGCGCAGGCCCTGGAAGGCGGGCCCGTACGAGTAGCCGTGTTCCCGGAAGGTGGCGTAGGCGTCGTCCACCGGCAGGGGTTCGGCGCCGGGCGGCGGCCATTCGGTGAGGTCGTGCGGGGCGGCGGGTGCGTGCCCGGTCAGGAAGCCCTGCGCGTGCCGGGTCCATCCGCCGTCGTGGCTGGAGTGGACGGTGACGGTGCGGCGGCCGTCGTCGTCCGGGCCGACGCTGACCTGGACCTGCACGGTGCCGGTGGCCGGCAGCACGAGCGGGGCGGCGAGGGTCAGCTCCTCGATCACGGGCGTGCCGGCCTCGGCGCCGGCCCGCAGCGCGAGCTCGACCAGGGCGGTGCCGGGCACCAGCACGGAGCCGTGGACGGTGTGGTCGGCCAGCCACGGCTGTGCCTGTACGCAGAGGCGTCCGGTGGTGATCAGGCCGCCGTCGTCGGGCAGGTACACGGCCGCGCCGAGCAGGGGGTGTGCGATCTCGCCGAGGCCGGCGGCGCCGAGGTCTCCGGCGGAGGCGGCGAGCGGTGCGGGCCAGAACCGCTGCCGCTGGAACGGGTAGGTGGGCAGGTCGATCCGGTTGCCGCGGCCGATGACGGCGGCCCAGTCGACCGGCTGGCCCTGCGTGAAGGCGGTGCCCACCGCGGTGAGCAGGGTGGTGATCTCGTCGCGGTCGCGTCGCATGGTGGGGACGCCGCCGGCCATCGCGGACAGCACCGCGTCGGGGCCGATCTCGATGAACCGGTCGGCGGTGGCGGCGGCGATGCCGTCGGCGAACCGCACGGTCTCGCGGACGTGCCGCACCCAGTACGCCGGATCGGTGAACAACTCCGACTCGACCCGGCCGGTCACGTTGGAGACCAACGAAACCACCGGCGGGTGCAACGCCAGACCCGACACCACCTGGGCGAAATCATCCAGCATCGGATCCATCAACGCCGAGTGGAAAGCATGACTGACCGTCAACCGCCGACTCCGACCGAAACCAGCCGCACAGGCCAGCACCGCCTCCTCCGGACCGGACAACACCACAGCACGCGGACCGTTCACCGCCGCGATCGAGACACCCACCGGCACCACGACCTCCGACTCGGCCGCCTCCACCGCGACCATCACCCCGCCCGCCGGCAACGCCTGCATCAGACGACCACGGGCCGCGATCAACGCGCACGCATCCGCGAGGCTCAAAACACCGGCAACGTGGGCGGCAGCGATCTCACCGACCGAGTGACCCAACACCACATCCGGGGTGACACCCCAGGACTCCAGCAACCGGAAGAGCGCCACCTCGACCGCGAAGATCGCCGGTTGTGCGTTACCGGTCCGGTCCAAGTCCTCCCAGTCGATGTCCAGACGCGCGGCCACCTCATCGAACGCCGCACGGTAAACCGGGAAACGCTCGTACAGGTCACGGCCCATCCCGAGACGCTGGGAACCCTGGCCGGTGAACATGAACGCGGTGCGGCCGCCGCGGGCGGCGCCTTGCACCAGGTGGTCGCCGATGCGGACCGCGCGGTGCGGGAACTCCGCGCGGGTGGTGGCCAGCGACCAGCCGATGTCGTGCGGGTCGGCGTCGATGGTGGCGAGCAGGGCCAGTTGGGCCCGGAGGGCATCCTCGGACTTCGCCGAGACCGCGAGGGGCACGATCTCGCCGCCGTGCTCGACGGCCGGAACGTCGACCGCGGCGGGCTGTTCGATGATGACGTGGGCGTTGGTGCCGCTGATGCCGAACGACGAGACACCCGCGCGCCGCCGCTCCGACGACGGCCACGCCGCGTTCTCCCGGGCCAGCGACACCGCACCGGCGTCCCAGTCCACGAACGACGACGGCGCGTCCACGTGCAGCGTCCGCGGCACCACCCCGTGGCGCATCGCCATCACCATCTTGATCACGCCGGCGACACCGGCGGCGGCCTGGGTGTGCCCGATGTTCGACTTCACCGACCCCAGCAGCAGCGGCTCGACACGATCCTGGCCGTAGGTCGCCAAGAGCGCCTGCGCCTCGATCGGATCACCAAGGGTGGTGCCGGTGCCGTGCGCCTCCACCACGTCGATCTGATCGGCGGTGAGACCGGCATTGGCCAGCGCGGCGCGGATCACCCGCTGCTGCGACGGGCCGTTCGGCGCGGTCAGCCCGTTCGACGCACCGTCCTGATTCACCGCCGAGCCACGCAGCACCGCAACGACTTGGTGGCCCTTGCGCACGGCGTCGGAGAGGCGTTCGAGGACCAGGACGCCGACGCCCTCGGCCCAGCCGACCCCGTCGGCGGCGTCCGCGAACGGCTTGCACCGGCCGTCGGGCGACAGACCACCCTGGCGGGAGAACTCCACAAAGGTCTGTGGCGTCGACATCACCGTGACACCACCGGCGATCGCCAGACCACACTCGCCCGACCGCAGCGATTGGGCCGCCAGATGCAGGGCCACCAGCGACGATGAGCACGCCGTGTCGACGGTGACCGCCGGACCCTCGAAACCGAAGGTGTAGGAGACCCGGCCCGAGGCGATGCTGCCCGCGCTGCCGCTGCCCTGATTTCCCTCGAACTGTCCGCCGCCAAGCAGGCTCGCGTAGTCGTTGTACATGACGCCGGCGAACACGCCCGTCGGCGATCCACGCAACGAAGACGGATCGATGCCGGCCCGTTCGAGCGCCTCCCAGGTGGTCTCCAGCAGCAGGCGCTGCTGGGCGTCCGTCGTCAGGGCCTCGCGCGGGCTCATCCCGAAGAAGTCCGGATCGAACTCCGCGGCGCCGTGCAGAAAACCGCCGTGCCGGGTATACGACGTGCCCGGCGCATCACGGTCCGCGCTGTAGAGACCGTCCACGTCCCAGCCGCGGTCCGCGGGGAACTCCCCGACCGCGTCCACGCCGTCGCGGACCAGGTTCCACAGGTCCTCGGGCGAGCTGACCCCGCCGGGGAAACGGCAGGCCATGCCGACGATCACGATCGGATCGTCGGACACCCGCGACAGCTCCACGACCGGGGCGACCGGCTCGACACCCAGCAGTTCGTCACGCAGGTGCCCGGCGAGGGCCAGCACGGACGGGTAGTCGAAGACGACGGTGGCGGACAACCGCAGCCCGGTGACCGTGCCGAGCCGGTTGCGCAGCTCGACCGCGGTGAGCGAGTCGAAACCGAGATCCTGGAACGCCCGGCCCGGGTCGACGGCGTCCGCGCCGGCGTGGCCGAGGACCTGTGCGACCTGGGTGCGGACCAGGTCCAGCAGCAGCTCCCGCCGCTCGGTGTCCGGCCGGCCGGCGAGCCGCCGGGCGAGGTCCTGCGCGGTGGCGCCGGTGGCCGCGCCGGTGCGGCGGATCCGGCTGCGGACCAGCCCGCTCAGGAGCGCGGGAACCTCGCCGTGTGCCCGCATGGCGGCCAGGTCGAGGCGGGCGGCGACGTACGCGGGTCCGGCCGCGGCCAGCGCGGCGTCGAGCATCGTGGTGCCCTGCGCAGTGGTCAGCTCCGGGAGGCCGGAGCGGGCGATGCGTTCGGCGTCGGCCTGGGTGAGCGTGCCGGTCATGCCCTGCGCCCACGGTCCCCAGGCGATGGACGTGGCGGGCAGGCCCAGGGCGTGGCGATGCCGCGCGAGGGCGTCCAGGAACGCGTTACCGGCGGCGTAGTTGCCCTGCCCCGGCGCGCCGAGGACTCCGGCGACCGACGAGAACAGCACGAACGCGTCCAGGTCGAGGTCCTTGGTCGCCTCGTGCAGGTGCCACGCGGCGTCGACCTTGGGCCGCAGCACCGCCTCGACCCGCCCAGGCGTCAGCGACTCGATGACCCCGTCGTCCAGGACACCGGCCGAGTGCACCACCGCACGCAGATCCGCAATGCCCGCGATCAACGCGTCCACCGCCGCCCGGTCGGTCACGTCACACGCGACGACCCGGCCCGGCAGCCCATCGGCGCCGGGCGTCTCCGGGCCACGACGGCTGACCAGCACCAGATCGGTGACACCCTGCGCGGCCAGATGCCGGGCGACCACCGCGCCCAGGCCACCGGTGCCGCCGGTGATCAGAACCGTGCCCTCGGCAGGCCAGACGAACGGCTCGATGCCGGCTACGGCGCGGGCCAGCCGCGGCGCCAAGACCTCACCATCGCGCACGACCAGCTCGGGTTCGTCGGACGCCAGCACCGCGGGAGTCGGCACGCCCTCCACCAGGGCGAAACGGCCGGGATGCTCCGACTGCGCCGAGCGCACCAGACCACGCACCGCCGCACCCGCCAGATCACCCGGACGCGTCACCACGACCAGCTTCGACGCCGCGAAGCGGTCGTCGACCAGCCACTCCTGGAGCAGGGCCAGCGTGTGCGCGGTGGCGGCGTGGGTGGCGGTGGCGGCGTCGCCGTCCGTGCCGATGTGGGTGACCACGACGGCGGGGACGTCGGTCAGCTCGCTCAGCGCGGTGACCGTGGCGCTCGATTCCGGTGCGTGCTCGGGCAGCCGCACCGGCACGTAGTCGACGCGGTGGAGCGGGTCGGCGGCGGCGGGCCGCACGGGCCGCACGGCGAGGGAGTCCACGGTGGCGACCGGGTTGCCCGCCGGGTCGGCGATTGCGATCGCCACGGTGTCGCCGTCGCGGGTCAGGCGGACCCTGACCGCGGAGGCGCCGGTCGCGTGCAGGGCGACGCCCTGCCAGGCGAACGGGACGGCGGCGCGCTGGACTCCGTCGCCGAGGGCCAGGGCGTGCAGGCTCGCGTCGAACAGGGCCGGGTGCAGCGCGTAGTTCTCCGCGTCGACCGGCAGCTCGGCCTCGGCGTACAGGTGGTCGCCGGCGCGCCAGACGCCGCTCAGGCCCTGGAACGCGGGGCCGTAGCCGAGGCCCGCGGCGGCGAGGGTGTCGTAGAGGCCGTCGACGTCGAGCGGCGTGGCGCCCGGGGGCGGCCACACGGCGGCGTCGAAGTCGGCGGCGCGGGCGCCGACGGCGAGGGTGCCGGAGGCGTGGTCGGTCCAGGCGATCGCACCCTCGGGGCGTGAGCGGACGGTGAAGGCGCGCCGGGCCGGGTCGGCGCCGCTCAGCAGCATTTGCAGCTGGACGCCGCCGCGCTCAGGAAGGATCAGCGGCGCGGCGAGGGTGAGGTCTGCGACCACGTCGCAGCCGACCTCGTCGCCGGCCCGGACGGCCAGCTCGACGAAGGCGGTGCCGGGCAGCAGCACCGCGCCCTGCACGGTGTGGTCCGCGAGCCACGGCTGCGCTTGCAGGGACAGCCGGCCGGTGAAGAGCAGGTCGCCCTCGGGTAGTTCGGCCGAGGCGCCGAGCAGCGGGTGGCCTGGCCGGTCGAGGCCGGCGGCGCCGACGTCGCCGGGTGCGCCGGCCCGCGTCCTGGGCCAGAAGTGCTGGTGCTGGAACGGGTAGGTGGGCAGCTCGACCCGGTTGCCGGGACCGACCAGCACGGCCCAGTCGACGTGTTGACCGGAAACCCATAGCCGCCCGACCGCGGTCAGCAGCGTGGCGACCTCGTCCCGGTCGCGGCGCGTCGCCGGTACACCCTCGCCGACCATCGCCGACAACACCGCGTCCGGACCCACCTCCAGGAACCGATCGGCGCCCGCCGCGGCGACCCCGTCGGCGAACCGCACGGTCTCGCGGACGTGCCGCACCCAGTAGGCCGGGTCGGTGAACAGGTCGGTCTCGACCCGGCCGGTCACATTGGAAACCAGCTGCATCGAGGGCGCGGCAAGGGCGAGACCCACGACGACCTGGGCGAAGTCGTCCAGCATCGGATCCATCAACGCCGAGTGGAACGCGTGGCTGACGTTGAGTCGCCTGGTCCGCTCGAACCGGGCCGCCACGGCGGTGACAGCCTCCTCGACACCGGACAGGACCACGGCACGCGGACCGTTCACCGCCGCCAGCGACACACCCTCTGACAGCAACGGCAGAACGTCGTCCTCAGCCGCCTCGACGGCGACCATGACCCCGCCGGCCGGCAACGCCTGCATGAGACGGCCACGGGCGGCGATCAACGCGCAGGCGTCCGCGAGGCTCAAAACACCGGCGACGTGTGCGGCGGCGATCTCACCGACCGAGTGACCCAACACCACGTCCGGGGTGATCCCCCAGGATTCGAGGAGCCGATAAAGCGCCACCTCGACGGCGAAGATCGCCGGTTGTGCGTTGCCGGTCCGGTCGAGGTCATCCCAGTCGATGTCCAGCTGCGCGGCGGCCTCGTCGAACGCCGCACGGTATGCCGGGTACCGCTCGTACAGGTCACGGCCCATACCGAGGCGCTGGGAGCCCTGGCCGGTGAACATGAACGCGGTGCGACCGGCGGAGGCGACGCCCTCCACCGTGACACCGCCGACCTTGACCATGCGGTGTGCGAAGGCCGAGCGGTCCGCGAGCGCGGCGGCCACGTCTGCCCGGTGCGCGTCCAGGTCGTCCACCCGGGCGATCAGCTCGGTGAGCGCCGACGCGGACTTCGCCGAGACGGCGACGGGCACGACCTCGCCGCCATGCTCCACAGCCGGAACGTCGACCGCCGCGGGCTGTTCGAGGATCACGTGGGCGTTCGTGCCGCTGATGCCGAACGACGAGACACCCGCACGCCGCCGCTCCGACGACGGCCACGCCGCGTTCTCCCGGGCCAGCGACACCGCACCGGCGTCCCAGTCCACGAACGACGACGGCGCGTCCACGTGCAGCGTCCGCGGCACCACCCCGTGGCGCATCGCCATCACCATCTTGATCACACCCGCGACACCCGCCGCGGCCTGCGCATGGCCGATGTTCGACTTCACCGACCCCAGCAACAGCGGCTCGACACGGTCCCGCCCGTAGGTCGCCAGCAGCGCCTGCGCCTCGATCGGATCGCCCAACGTCGTACCGGTGCCGTGCGCCTCCACGACGTCCACGTCCCGCGCGGCCAGGCCGGCCGACGCGAGCGCGGCGCGGATCACCCGCTGCTGCGACGGACCGTTCGGCGCGGTCAAACCGTTCGACGCACCATCCTGATTCACCGCCGAACCGCGCACCACCGCCAGCACCCGATGGCCGTTGGCCTGCGCGTCGGAGAGGCGTTCGAGAACCAGAACGCCGACGCCTTCGCCCCAGCCGACCCCGTCGGCGGCGTCCGCGAACGGCTTGCACCGGCCGTCCGCCGACAGACCACCCTGGCGGGAGAACTCCACAAAGGTCTGTGGCGTCGACATCACCGTGACACCACCGGCGATCGCCAGAGCGCTCTCGCCCGACCGTAGCGACTGCGCCGCCAGATGCAGAGCGACCAGCGACGACGAGCAGGCGGTGTCGACGGTGACCGCCGGGCCCTCGAAACCGAAGGTGTACGAGACCCGGCCCGAGGCGATGCTCGCCGCGCTGCCGTTGCCGCGGAAACCCTCGAAGGAGTCCTCGGTGAGCAGGTTGCCGTAGTCGGTGTACATGACGCCGGCGAAGACGCCGGTGCGGCTGCCCCGCAGCGAGATCGGATCCATTCCGGCCCGTTCGAGCGCCTCCCACGTCGTCTCCAGCAGCAGGCGCTGCTGCGCGTCGGTGGCCAGGGCCTCGCGCGGGCTCATTCCGAAGAAGTCCGGATCGAACCGCGCGGCGTCGTGCAGGAAGCCGCCGTGCCGGGTGTAGGACGTGCCGGGAACGTCACGGTCGGCGCTGTACAGCGTGCCCAGATCCCAGCCGCGATCGCCGGGGAACTCCCCGACCGCGTCCACGCCGTCGCGGACCAGGTTCCACAGGTCCTCGGGCGAGCTGACCCCGCCGGGGAAACGGCAGGCCATGCCGACGATCACGATCGGATCGTCGGACACCCGCGACAGCTCCACGACCGGGGCGACCGGCTCGACACCCAGCAACTCGTCATGCAAATGCCCGGCGAGGGCCAGCACGGACGGGTAGTCGAAGACGACCGTCGCGGACAACCGCAGACCGGTGACCGTGCCGAGCCGGTTGCGCAGCTCGACCGCGGTGAGCGAGTCGAAACCGAGATCCTGGAACGCCCGGCCCGGGTCGACGGCGTCCGCGCCAGCGTGACCGAGGACGGCGGCGACCTCGGCGCGAACCGTGTCCACCAGGTCGCCGAGGCGGGCGGCGGGCGCGGCGGCCGGCGCGGCCACGGCGCGGCGGACCCGGGTACGGATCAGGTCGCGCAGCACCGGCGGGACGGAGCCCGCGACCGCGACGGTGGCGAGGTCGATGCGGACCGGGGCGATCACCGGGCGGCCGGCGGCGAGAGCGGCGTCGAACAGTTCGGTGCCCTCGGACTCGGAGAGCTCGGGCAGGCCGTTGCGGGCGATGCGGGCGACGTCCACGTCGGAGAGGGTGCCGATCATGCCGCCGTCGCGCGCCCACGGTCCCCAGGCGAGGGACGTGGCGGGCAGGCCGAGCCCGTGGCGGTGCTCCGCGAGCGCGTCGAGGAAGACGTTGCCGGCGGCGTAGCTGCCCTGCCCCGCCCCGCCGAAGACACCGGCGACCGACGAGAACAGCACGAACGCGTCCAGGTCGAGGTCCTTGGTCGCCTCGTGCAGGTGCCACGCGGCGTCGACCTTCGGCCGCAACACGGCGGCGAGACGATCCGGCGTCAACGACGCGATCACCCCGTCGTCCAGCACACCGGCCGAGTGCACCACCGCACGCAGATCCGCAATGCCCGCGATCAACGCGTCGACCGCGGCCCGGTCGGTCACGTCGCAGGCCACGACGCGGCCCGGAAGATCCTCCGCTCCGGGGGCGTCCGCGCCGCGACGACTGACCAGCACCAGGTCGGTCACGCCCAGCCCGGCCAGGTGCCGGGCGATCACCGCACCGATACCGCCGGTGCCGCCGGTGATCAGCACGGTGCCCCCGGCGGGCCAGGCGAACGGCTGGGAGCCGCCCGACACGCGGGCCAGCCGCGGCGCGAAGACCGCACCATCGCGCACGACCAACTCGGGCTCGTCCGACGCCAGCACCGCGGCAGTCGGCACGCCCTCGACCAGCGCGAAACGGCCGGGATGCTCCGACTGCGCCGAACGCACCAGACCACGCACCGCCGCACCCGCCAGATCACCCGGACGCGTCACCACGACCAGCCTCGCCGCGGTGGGACGGTCGCCGGAGAGCCGGTCCCGCAGCAGGTCCAGGGCCCAGGCGGTCGCCGCGTGGACCGAGGCGACCACGTCGCCGCCGCTCTCGGGAACGTGCTCGACGTCCACGTCCGGTGCGTCCGCGACGGGCAGCCGCACCGGGGTCAGCCGCGGCTCGAACAGGTCGTCGCGGGCCGGGCCGGCGGCGCGGCGCAGGGTGAGCGAGCGGACCGCGGCGACCGGGGCGCCGGCCCGGTCGGTGACGTCGACCGCGACCCGGTCGTCGCCGGTGCGCCGGACATGGACGCGTACCGCGGACGCGCCGGTCGCGAACAGGGAGACGCCCTCCCAGGCGAAGGGGACGACGCCGCGGTCGAGGCCGTTGAAGGCCGACACGTGCAGGCAGGCGTCGAGCAGAGCGGGGTGCAGGCCGTACGCGGCGGCGTCGGCGCCCTCCGGCAGGGACACGTCCGCCCACACGTCGTCGCCGTGCCGCCAGGCGGCGCGCAAGCCCTGGAAGGTGGGCCCGTACGCGAAGCCGGCCGCGGCCATCCGCTCGTACATGCCGTCCAGCGCGACCGGCTCGCCGCCGTCCGGCGGCCAGGACCCGGGTGCGGGCGGCGGCGTGCCGGCACCAGGTACGAGGTGGCCGGTGGCGTGCTCGGACCAGGTGCCGCCGGGCCCCTCGGGCCGGGAGCGGACACCGACCGGCCGGCGGCCGTCCGCGGCCGCCGCGCCGACCCGGATCTGCAATTGGACGCCGCCGTGTGCGCTCAGCACGAGCGGCGCGGCGAGCATCAGCTCGTCGATGCGGTCGCAGCCGGCCTCCTCGCCGGCGCGCAGCACCAGCTCCACGAAGGCGGTGCCCGGCAGCAGCACCGAGCCGAGGATGGCGTGCTCGGCCAGCCAGGGCTGGGAGCCGGCCGCCAAGCGGCCGGTGAGCAGCAGATCGCCGCCGTCCAGTTCGGCGCAGGCGCCGAGCAGCGGGTGGTCGGCGACCTCCAGGCCGGCCGCGCCGACGCCGGCGCCGGCCGGCCTCGGCCAGTAACGCCTGCGCTGGAAGGCGTAGGTGGGCAGGTCGACCGGGTGCCCGGCGGGTACCGGCCAGTCGACGTGCCGGCCCTCGGTGAAGAGCGCGGCGGCGGCGGCCAGGAAGGTGGTGACCTCGTCGGTGTCCCGGCGCATGGTGGCGGCGCCGCCGGCCAGCGCGGACAGCACCGCGTCGGGGCCGATCTCGATGAGGCTGCCGGCGTCCGCGGTGGCGACCCCGTCGGCGAAGCGGACGGTCTCGCGGACGTGCCGGACCCAGTAGGCGGGGTCGGTGAACAGCTCGCTCTCGAGGCGGCCCGTGACGGTGGAGACCAGCGCCACGGCTGGCCGGTTCAGCGTCAGCCCGTCGACGACCTGCCGGAAGGCCTCCATCATCGGGTCCATCAGCGACGAGTGGAAGGCGTGGCTCACCCGCAGCCGCCGGCTCCGCTCGAAACCGGCGGCGGCAGCTTGTACGGCGTCCTCGGGTCCCGAGAGCACGACGGACCGGGGGCCGTTGACGGCGGCGATGCAGACGCCCTCAGCCGGCGGGATCTCCGACTCCGCGGCCTGCACCGCGATCATCACGCCGCCCTCCGGCAGCGCCTGCATGAGCCGGCCGCGGGCCGTGATCAGCGTGCACGCGTCCGGCAGGGACAGCACGCCGGCGACGTGCGCCGCGGCGATCTCGCCGACCGAGTGGCCGAGCAGCACGTCCGGGCGGATGCCGAAGGACTCGAGGAGGCGGTAGAGCGCGACCTCGACGGCGAAGATGGCCGGCTGCGCGTTGCCGGTCCGGTCCAGGTCGTCCCAGTCGATGTCCAGGTGCGCGGCGGCCTCGTCGAAGGCCGCGCGGTATGCCGGGAACCGGGCGTACAGGTCGCGGCCCATGCCGAGGCGCTGCGAGCCCTGCCCGGTGAACATGGCGGCGGTGCGCCCCGGCCGGGCCGTGCCGGTGACGACCGCGGCGGCGGGCTCGCCGGCGGCCAGCGCGCGCAGCGCGGTGACCGCGTCGTCGCGGCCGGCGGCGAGCACCACGGCCCGCTCGGCGAGCAGGGTCCGGGTGGTGAGCAGCGAGCGCACCACGTCGACCGGGCGCGGCCCGGCGCTCTCGACGTGGTCGGCGAGCCGGGCCGCCTGTGCGCGCAGGCCGGCCGCCGACCTGGCGGAGAGCACCCACGGCAGGACGCCCTCGGGTTCCGGGCCGGGCTCGGGCACCTCGTTGGTGGCGCCCTCGAGGATGACGTGTGCGTTGGTGCCGCTGATGCCGAACGCGGAGACGCCGGCCCGCCGCGGCCGGTCCGGCTCCGGCCAGTCCGCCCGCTCGGTGAGCAGGGACACCGCGCCGGAGGTCCAGTCCACCTCGGACGTGGGCTGCTCGGCGTGCAGCGTCCGCGGCATGACGCCGTGCCGCATCGCCATGATCATCTTGATGATGCCGGCGACGCCGGCGGCGGCCTGCGGGTGGCCGATGTTGGATTTGATGCCGCCAAGCCGCAGCGGACGGTCCGCGGGACGGTCCGCGCCGTACGTGGCGAGCAGCGCCTGCGCCTCGATCGGGTCGCCCAGCTGGGTGCCGGTGCCGTGCGCCTCGACCACGTCCACGTCGGCGGCGGCGACCTGCGCGTTGGCCAGCGCCGCGCGGATCACGCGCTGCTGCGAGGGGCCGTTCGGGGCGGTCAGGCCGCTGCTCGCGCCGTCGGAGTTGACCGCGGTGCCGCGGACGACGGCGAGGACCTCGTGGCCGAGGCGGCGGGCGTCACTGAGCCGCTCGACGAGCAGGATGCCGACGCCCTCGGCCCAGCCGGTGCCGTCGGCGCCCTCCGCGAACGGCTTGCACCGCCCGTCCGGCGCCAGGCCGCGCTGGCGGGAGAACTCGACGTACAGGTCGGTGGTCGCCATGACGGCGACGCCGCCGGCCAGGGCCATCGAGCACTCACCGGAGCGCAGCGCGCGTACCGCGAGGTGCAGCGCGACCAGCGACGACGAGCAGGCGGTGTCGACGGTGACCGCGGGACCCTCGAGGCCCAGCGCGTACGCGATGCGGCCGGAGAGCACGCTGACCGCGCCGCCGGTGAGCAGGTGCCCCTCGGCCTCCTCGGCCTGCCGGGCCAGCTCGCCGTAGTGCGTGTCGGTGCCGCCCACGAAGACGCCGGTCGAGCTGCCGCGCAGCGACGCCGGGTCGATCCGCGCGCGCTCGACGGCCTCCCATGCGGACTCGAGCAGCAGCCGCTGCTGCGGGTCCATGGCCAGGGCCTCGCGCGGCGAGATGCCGAACAGGTCCGCGTCGAAGTCGCCGGCCGAGTCGAGGAAGCCGCCGCGCCTGACGTAGCTCTTGCCCGGCTTTCCGGGCTCCGGGTCGTAGAGGTTCCCCACGTCCCAGCCGCGGTCGTCCGGCAGGTCGCCGATCGCGTCGGCACCGTCGAAGACCAGCTGCCACAGCTGCTCGGGCGTGTGCACGCCGCCGGGGAACCGGCAGGACATGCCGACGATGGCGATCGGCTCGGCGTCCCGGGCCTCGACGGACTCCAGCCGCTGCCGGGTGCGCCGCAGGTCGGCGGTCACCAGCTTCAGGTAGTCGCGAAGCTTGTCCTCGGAGCTGGGCATTTCGGGGAACCTTCCGTTGAGCTGTTCGGCCGCGGCGCGTGCGGGAGCTACGCGCGGCCGAGTTCCCGGTCGATGAGGTCGAACATCTCGTCGTCGGTCGAGACGTCGATGTCGTCGTCGGCCTCGGGCGTGTACGGGCCGTCGAGCTTCCACTGCAGGGCCTTGAGCCGGGCGGCGAGCTGCGCGCGGCCGGCCGCGTCCAGCTCCGCCCGGCCGACCGCCGACTCCAGGCCGGCGAGCTCGGTGAACACCGGCTCGCCGGAGTCGGGCCGCAGCTGGGCCCGCAGTTGCCGGGCCAGGCCGATCGGCGTGGGGTGGTCGAAGATGAGCGTGGTCGGCAGCCGCAGGCCGGTGTCCGTGTTGAGCCGGTTACGCAGCTCGACGGCGGTCACCGAGGACATGCCGAGGTCGAGGAAGCCGCGCTCGGGCTCGACCGCGTCGGCGGAGGCGTGCCCGAGCACCGTCGCGACGTGCCCGGCGACCAGCCGCAGCAGCGTCTTCTCCTGCTCGGCCGGGCTGAGCCCGTCGAGCCGGTCGGCGAGGCCGTCCACGCCGTCCGGCCGCGCGTCATCGGCGGCGGCGGTGGGCCGTGCGGCGCGGACCAGCCGGCTCAGCAGCGGCGGCACGTCGCCGGACGGGCGCAGCAGGACCGGCACGAGCAGGGCCTCGCCGGAGGCGACGGCCGCGTCGAGCATCGCGAGGCCCCGGTCGGTCGGTATCGGCAGCAGGCCGGCCCGGGTCATCCGGGACAGGTCGGCCGCGTCCAGGTCGCCGGTCAGCCCGCTGCGCTGCTCCCAGAAGCCCCACGCGAGCGAGGTGCCGGGCAGCCCGTCCGCCCGGCGGCGCCCGGCCAGGTCGTCCAGGACCGCGTTGGCCGCGGCGTATCCGGCCTGTGCCATGCCGCCGGCCACGCCGGCGAACGACGAGAACAGCACGAACTGCTTCAGGTCCCGGTCGCGGGTGAGCTCGTGCAGGTGGAACGCGGCGTCCGCCTTGGGCCGCAGCACCGCGTCGAGGCGCGCCGGGGTGAGCGTCTCGATCAGGGCGTCGTCCAGGACGCCGGCCGCGTGCACGACCGCGGTCAGGTCCTCGATGCCGGCCAGCACCTCGGCGAGGCGGTCGCGGTCCGCGGCGTCGCAGGCGGCCACGGTGACCTCGGCGCCGAGGGACTCCAGGCGGTCGCGCAGCGCGGCCGCGCCGGGCGCGTCCGGTCCGCGGCGCCCGGTCAGCACCAGCCGCGGTACGCCGTGCCGGGTGACCAGGTGCTCGGCGACGAGCGCGCCCAGCGTGCCGGTCCCCCCGGTGATCAGGACGGTGCCGCTCCCCCAGTCCGCGGTGCCGGACGGGGTGGGCGCCCGGTCGAGTCGCGGCAGCAGGGCCCGGCCGCCGCGCAGCCGGATCTCGGGCTCGTCCGACGCGGTGGCGGCGGCGATCAGGTCGTCGGCGGGGTCGGCGTCGATGAGCTGGAGGCGGCCGGGGTGCTCGGACTGCGCGGACCTGATCAGGCCGTGCACGCCGGCCTGATCGGAGACGATGACGAGCTTGCCGTCCCGGTCGGCGGCGAGCCATTCGCGGACGGCGTCGAGGGCCTCCCGGGTGGCCGCGTGCGCAGCGGTGACCGGGTCGCCGCCGGCGGTGATCCGCCGGATCGTGCCGGCCGGCCCGCCCGCCAGGGTCAGCGGTTCCCATTCGACGTGGTAGATCGGGGCGGCACCGCCGGCGCCGAGGACGATCCGGTCGGCCGGGGTGACGGTGACGGCCGCGGCGGTGACCACCGGGGCGCCGGCCGCGTCCACCGCGACCAGGGCGAGCGTGCCGTCGCCGTTGCGGGCGGTGCGCACGGTGAGGCGGGCGGCCCCGGTGGCGTGCACGGTGACGCCGCGCCACGCGGTCGGCAGGCCGTCGGCGGCGAGGGCGCTCTGCAGCAGGTCGGGGTGCAGCCGGAAGCCGTCGGCCGCGGGCACCGACACCACGATCGGAGGCCCGTCGGCGGTCACCGGGGCCGGGTCCGCGGCGAGGCGCCCGGTGGCGTGCCGGGTCCACGGATGCCCGGCGTCCGGGCGGGCGTGCACGGTGAACCCGCCGTCGGCGGCGACGACGACCTGCAGGTCCAGGTCGGTGTCCAGGACCATCGGGGTGAGCTCGTCCAGCTCGGCCACCACCGGCAGCCCGGCCTCGTCGCCGGCCCGGACCGCCCACTCCAGGTAGGCGCCGCCGGGCACGACGACCCGGTCGCCGAGGCGGTGGGCGTCGAGCCACGGCTGGGCGGCGACGCCGATCCGTCCGGTCAGTACGGTGCCCGCGCCGCCGGCCAGGTGCACGACCGAGTCGAGGCCGGACGGATCGCGGCGGGCTGCGGGCTCGAGCCAGTAGCGCTCGCGCTGGAAGGCGTACGTCGGCAGGCCGACGATCCGGCCGCCGGCGACCGCCGGTGTCCAGTCGACGGCGACGCCGCGGACGTGCGCCTCGGCGAGCGAGACGAGCAGGCGCTCGCGACCGCCGTCGTCGCGGCGCAGCGTGCCGATCACCACGGCGTCGGCGCCGGCGGCGGCCGCGGTGTCCTCGATGCCGCCGGTAAGCACCGGGTGCGGGCTGCACTCGATGAACACGTCGTGGCCCTGCTCGATCAGCGCGGCCACCGACTCCTCGAGGCGGACCGCGCGGCGCAGGTTCTCGTACCAGTATCCGGCGTCGAGTCCGGTGGTGTCCGCCCAGCCGGCCGTGACCGTGGAGAGGAACGCGATGTCGCCGGCGCGCGGCGCGAGGTCCTTCAGCTCTACGAGCAGCAGGTCGCGGATCCGTTCGACGTGCGCGGAGTGCGAGGCGTAGTCGACCGGGATCCGCCGGGCGCGCAGCCCGTCCGCGACGCAGGCGGCGACGAGTTCGTCCAGGGCGTCCGGATCGCCGGAGACGGCGACCGTGGCCGGGCCGTTCACCGCGGCGATCGACAGGCGTCCGCCGAATGCGGCCAGGCGGGCTTCCACGTCGGCGCGCGGCGCGGCGACGGAGGCCATGCCGCCCAGGCCGGAGAGTGTGCCGGCGATGGCCTGGCTGCGCAGCGCAACCACCCTGGCGCCGTCGGCCAGGGACAGAGCGCCGCTGACACAGGCCGCGGCGATCTCGCCCTGTGAGTGGCCGAGCACGGCCGCCGGGCGCAGGCCGTGTGCCCGCCAGACCGCGGCCAGCGAGACCATGACGGCCCAGAGCGCGGGCTGCACCACGTCGACCCGCTCCAGCAGGGCCGGGTCCGCGAGGGCCTCGGTGAGCGACCAGTCGGTGTAAGGGGCGAGCGCCCGCGCGCACTCGTCCAGGCGGGCCGCGAAGACGGGGTCGCCGAGCAGGTCGCGGCCCATGCCTGCCCACTGTGCGCCCTGGCCGGGGAAGACGAGGACGACGCGGCGCTCGCGGCCGGCCGCGGCGCCGGTGACCACGCGCGGCTCGGGGGCGTTCGCGAGGTAGGCCCGCAGCGCCTCCGCGGGGTTCTCGCCGACGACCACGAGGCGCTTCTCGTGCAGCGACCGGGTCTGCACGAGGGACCGGGCGATGTCGGCCGGCCCGGCCGCCAGGCCCAGCAGCGCCTCCGCCTGGCCGCGCAGCGCCGGTTCGGAGCGGGCGGACAGCAGCCACGGAACCGGGCCGGTCGGGGCCGCGGCCGACGGCTCGGCCGCAGAGTCGGCCGCCGCCTCCTCGATGATGACGTGCGCGTTCGTGCCGCTGATGCCGAACGACGAGACACCGGCCCGGCGGGTCCGCTCCCCCGCCGGCCACGGTGTCGCCTCGGCGAGCAGGCTCACCGCGGGTGTCCACTCCACGTGCGGGGTGGGCGCGTCGACGTGCAAGGTGCGCGGCAGCACGCCGTGGCGCAGGGCGAGGACCATCCGCATGATCCCGGCGACGCCGGCCGCCGCCTGGGTGTGGCCGATGTTCGACTTCACCGAGCCGAGCCGCAGCGGCCGGTCCGCGTCGCGGTCCCGTCCGTACGTGGCGAGCAGCGCCTGCGCCTCGATCGGGTCGCCGAGGCGGGTGCCGGTGCCGTGCGCCTCGACCGCGTCGACGTCCTGAGCGGACAGCCCGGCCGCGGCCAGCGCGGCCAGGATGACCCGCTGCTGCGACGGGCCGTTCGGGGCGCTGAGCCCGTTGGAGGCGCCGTCGGAGTTGACCGCGGAGCCGCGTACCAGGGCGAGGACCCGGTGGCCGTTGGCCTGCGCGTCGGAGAGCCGCTCGACCAGCAGCAGGCCGGCGCCCTCGGAGAATCCGGCGCCGTCGGCGGCGGCGGCGAAGGGCTTGCACCGGCCGTTCATGGCCAGGCCGCGCTGGCGGGCGAAGTCGACGACGATGCGCGGTGAGGTCATCACCGTCACGCCGCCGGCGATGGCCAGCTCGCACTCGCCGGCGCGCAGCGCGTTCACCGCCAGGTGCAGGGCGACCAGCGACGACGAGCAGGCGGTGTCGACCGTGACGGCCGGGCCCTCCAACCCGAAGGCGTAGGCGACGCGGCCGGAGACGACGCTCATCGCGTTGCCGTTGTTGATGTACGGCGCCAGCTCCTCCGGCACGTCCGGCACGCGGGACAGGTAGTCGCTGGAGGAGACGCCGGCGAACACGCCGACCGGGCGCCCGCGTACGGCGTGCGGGTCGATGCCGCCGCGTTCGAAGAGCTCCCACGCGGTCTCCAGCAGGATCCGCTGCTGCGGGTCCATCGCCAGGGCCTCGCGCGGCGAGATGCCGAAGAACCCGGCGTCGAAGTCGGCCACCGCGTCCAGGAAGCCGCCCTCGCGGGTGCGGGACGAGCCGGGGCCGTCCGGCACCGCGTCGTAGAGGCCGGCGAGGTCCCAGCCGCGGTCGGCCGGGAAGTCGCCGACCCCGTCGCGGCCGGCGTCCAGCATGGCCCAGAGCTCCTCCGGCGAGCGGACCCCGCCGGGCAGCCGGCAGGCCATCGCGACGATGGCGATCGGCTCGTCGTCGCCGACGGCGGCCCGGGTACGCGCGGGCGCGGCGGCGCCGCCGTCGGTGAGTTCGGCGAGCAGGTGGGTGGCGAGGGCCTGCGGTGTCGGGTGGTCGAAGACCAGGGTGGCGCTCAGCCGCAGCCCGGTGGCGGTGGACAGCCGGTTGCGCAGCTCGACCGCGGTCAGCGAGTCGAAGCCGAGGTCGCGGAACGCCTGCCCGGCATCGACCGCGGCGCCGCCGGCGTGGCCGAGCACCGCCGCCGCGTACGAGATGACCAGGTCCAGCAGCGTTTCCCGGCGGTCCGCGGCGGGCAGCCCGGCGAGGCGCTGCCGCAGGTCGGTGCCGCCGCCGGTCTCGGCGCGGCGGCGGGTGACCGCGCCGAACAGGCCGCGCAGCATCGGCGGCAGCTCCGCCCGCGACCGGCCGCGCAGGCCCGCGGTGTCGAGCCGGACCGGGACGAGCAGGGCCCGCCGGGCGGACAGGGCCGCGTCGAACAGGGCCAGGCCGTCCGCGGTGGACAGCGCCAGGCCCCCGCCGCCCTGCCGGGAGCGGGTCCGGTCGGCGTCGCCGAGGTGCCGGGTCATGCCGCTGGCCTGCTCCCACAGGCCCCAGGCGAGCGAGACGCCGGGCAGGCCGGCGGCGCGGCGCCGCTGGGCGAGGCCGTCGAGGAAGGCGTTGGCGGCGGCGTAGTTGCCCTGGCCGGGCGAGCCGAGCACGCCGGCGGCCGAGGAGAAGAAGACCAGCTCCGCGAGGTCGTGCCCGCGGGTGAGTTCGTCGAGGTGCCGGGCGGCGTCGGCCTTGGGCCGCAGCACCGCGCGGATCCGCTCACCGGTGAGCGCGTCGACGGTGCCGTCGTCGAGCAGGCCGGCCGCGTGCACCACGGCGGTGAGCGGGTGCGCGGCGTCGACCAGGGACAGCAGGGCAGCCACGTCGTCGCGTTCCGAGACGTCGGCGGCGGCCACGGTGACCCGGGCGCCGGCCGCGGTCAGCTCGTCGGACAGCGCGCGGGCGCCGGGGGTGTCCAGGCCGCGGCGGCCCGCGAGCAGCAGGTGCCGGACGCCGTGCTCGGCGACCAGGTGGCGGGCCAGGAGGCCGCCCAGCTCGCCGGTGCCGCCGGTGATCAGCACGGTGCCGGCGGGGTCCCAGGGGCGCGGGATGGTGAGCACGATCTTTCCGGTGTGCCGGGCCTGCGCCATGAACCGGAACGCGTCGGTGGCGTGCTCGACGTCCCAGGCGGTGAGCGGCAGGTGGTGCAGTACGCCGGACTCGAAGAGCGCGACCAGCTCGGTGAGCATCTCGCCGATGCGTTCCGGGCCGGCCTCGACGAGGTCGAACGCGCGGTAGGCGACGCCCCGGCCGGCGCGGATCTCCGCCGCGTCGCGGACGTCGGTCTTGCCCATCTCGATGAACCGGCCGCCCTCGCTCAGCAGCCGCAGCGACGCGTCCACGAACTCGCCGGCCAGGGAGTTGAGCACGACGTCGACGCCGCCCGCGAAGGCCTGACCGAAGTCCGGGGTGCGGGAGTCGGCGATGTGGTCGTCGGCGAAGCCGCCGGCGCGCAGCAGGTGCTGCTTGGGCTCGCTCGCGGTGCCGTAGACGTCGGCGCCCAGGTGCCGGGCGATCTGGGTGGCGGCCATGCCGACGCCGCCGGTGGCGGCGTGCACCAGGATCCGCTCGCCCGCGGACAGGCCGGCCAGGTCGTGCAGCGCGTAGTAGGCGGTGAGGAACACCACCGGCACCGCCGCGGCCTGCGCGAAGGTCCAGTGTGCCGGGAACGTGGTGAGCAGGCGGTGGTCGGCGATCGCGTGGGTGCCGATACCGCCGGTGATCATGCCCGTCACCCGGTCGCCGGGTGCGAGCGCGGTGACGTCGCCGGCGACCTCCAGGACCACGCCGGCCGCCTCGGAGCCGAGGAACCGCGCGCCGCCGGGGTACATGCCGAGGGCGTTCAGCACGTCCCGGAAGTTCAGGCCCGCGGCGCGGACGGCGATCCGGACCTCGCCCGGACCGAGCGGCTCGTTCGTGTCCGGTGCGGGGACGATGGCGAGGTTGTCGACGGTGCCCTTGGCCGGGATGTCCAGGCGCCACGGCCGCGCCGGGTCGTCGATCGTGAGGCGGGCGCCGGCGCGTTCCAGGCGCGGCACGAACCCCTCGCCGCGGCGGACCACGAGCTGCGGCTCGCCGGTGGCGATCAGGCCCGGCAGCGCCGCCAGCGAGGCCGGGGAGCCGTCCAGGTCGGCGATCGTGATCCGGTCCGGGTTCTCCGACTGTGCGGAGCGGACCAGGCCCCAGACCGCGGCGGCGTCTAGGTCGGTGACGGTGTCGCCGGCGCCGCCCTCGGTGACCACGACCAGCCGGTCGTGGCCGGCCTGCAGGTCGGCGAGCACGCTCACCGGGTCGGTGCCGCGGACCAGGGTGTAGTCGTCGGCGGCGGTGCCGGCCGGCGGCAGGGGCGTCCAGGCGACCTCGAACAGGGCCTCGCGTTCGACCGCCCGCGCGGTGGTCGTTGCGACCGGGCGTACGGCCAGGGCGCCGATCGTGGCGACCGGGTTCCCGGCGGTGTCGGCCAGGGTGACGGCGACGGTGTCCGGGCCGGTTCCGGTGATCCGCACGCGCAGCGCGGTCGCGCCGGTGGCGTGCAGCGCGACGCCGGTCCAGGAGAACGGCATCCCGGCACCGCGCTCGGTGGACAGCGGGCCGAGCGTCGCCGGGTGCAGGGCGGCGTCGAGCAGCGCGGGGTGTAGGCCGAAGGCGCCGGCGTCCGGGTCCGGCAGGGCCACGTCGGCGAGGATGTCGCCGCCGAGCCGCCAGGCGGCGCGGACGCCCCGGAACGCGGGCCCGTAGCCGTATCCGGCCGCGGCGAGCCGTTCGTAGAGGTCGCTGACGTCCAGGGCCTCGGCGCCGGCCGGCGGCCACCGGGTGCCGGCCGCGGCGGCGGGCGCCGGGCCGTTGGGCGCGAGGCTGCCGGTGGCGTGCGCGGTCCAGCCGTCGCCGGTGCTGGAGTGCAGGGTCACCGGGCGCAGCCCGGCGCCGTCCGGCGCGTCGACGGCGATCTGGATCTGCACCTCGCCGCGCCGCGGTACGAGCACCGGCGCGTGCAGGGTCAGCTCGTCGACGCGGCCGCAGCCGACCTCGTCGCCGACCCGGATGACCGCCTCCAGCAGGGCGGTGCCGGGCACCACGACGGTGCCCGCGACGGCGTGGTCGGCGAGCCACGGGTGGGTGCGCAGCGACCAGTTCGCGGTGACGACCAGGCCGTCGGCGCGGGCGAGCCGCACGGCGGAGCCGAGCATCGGGTGGTTCAGCGCGTCCCGGCCGGCCGGCTCGGTGACCCGCGGCCAGAACCGCTGGTGCTCGAACGCGTACGTGGGCAGGGCGACCCGGGCGGCGCCGGGGAACAGCGTCCCGGCCTCGACGAGGCAGCCGTGGTCGCGGGCCTCGGCGAGCGCGGCGCGGAACCGGGTCAGGTCGCCCTCGTCGCGGCGCAGGGTGGTCAGGGCGGCCGCGGCGACGCCGGAGTCCTCGATGGTCTCGCGCAGGCCGGGCGTGACCACCGGGTGCGCGCTGATCTCGAGGAAGACGCGGTGGCCGGCGTCGAGCAGCGCCCGGGTGGTGCGCTCGAACTCCACGGTCCGCCGCAGGTTGCGGTACCAGTAGGCGGCGTCCAGCCCGGCGGTGTCGGCGGGCTCGCCGGTCACGGTGGACCAGAACGGCACATCGGCGCCGCGCGGGGTGATCGGGGCGAGCACGTCGAGGAGCTCGTCCTCGATCAGCTCGACGTCCGCGGAGTGCGAGGCGTAGTCGACGTCGATGCGCCTGGCGCGGACGCCGTCGGCGGCGCAGGCGGCGATCAGCTCGTCCAGCGCGCCCGGAACACCCGCGACGACGGCGGAGTGCGGGCCGTTGACGGCGGCCACAGACAGCCGGTCGTGGAAGGCCGCGATCCGCGCGCGGACCTCGGCGACCGGGAGGCCGACGGAGGCCATGCCACCCCGGCCGGCCAGCGCGGTGAGGGCCCGGCTGCGCAGGGCGACGATGCGGGCGGCGTCGTCGAGGCTCAGCGCACCGGCGACGCAGGCGGCGGCGATCTCGCCCTGCGAGTGCCCGACCACCGCGGCCGGCTCGACGCCGTGTGAGCGCCAAAGCTCGGCGAGGGACACCATCACCGCCCAGAGGGCGGGCTGCACCACGTCGACGCGGTCGAACTCGCCGCGGCGCAGCACGTCGACGAGGTCCCAGTCGCAGTGCGGGCGCAGCGCCTCGGCGCAATCGCCGAGCCGGGCGGCGAAGACCGGCGAGGAGTCGAGCAGGCCGAGGGCCATGCCGGCCCACTGCGAGCCCTGGCCGGGGAAGACGAAGACGGGCCTGACGTCGGTACGCGCGTGCGCGGTTGCGGTCAGCGTCGTGAGCGCCGCGATCAGGTCGTCGGTGCCGGTGGCCACCACGGATCCGCGGTGCGGCAGCGCGGCGCGGGCGGTGAGCAGCGAGTACGCGACGTCGCGCGGGTTCTCGCCGGTGTCCCGCAGGTGCGCGGCGAGCCGGACGGCCTGGGCGTGTACCCCCTCGGCGGTGCGCGCGGAGAGCATCAGCGCGACGGGGCCGGACTCCCGCGGGGTGGCTGGCGCGTGCGCGGCCGGGGCTTCCTCGAGGATGACGTGCGCGTTCGTGCCGCTGATGCCGAACGACGAGACACCGGCGCGCCGGGTCCGCGCGCCGGTGTGCCACGGCGTCGCCTCCGCGAGCAGCGCGATGCCGTCGCCCCAGTCCACGTGCGGGGTGGGCCGGTCCAGGTGCAGGGTCCGCGGCAGCAGGCCGTGCCGCATGGCGAGGACCATCTTCAGCACGCCGGCCACGCCCGCGGCGGCCTGCGTGTGCCCGATGTTCGACTTCACCGCGCCCAGGCGCAGCGGCTCGGGCCGGTCCCGCCCGTACGCGGCGAGCAGCGCCTGCGCCTCGATCGGGTCGCCGAGCCGGGTGCCGGTGCCGTGCGCCTCGACCGCGTCGACGTCCCGCGCGCTCAGGCCGGCGTTGGCCAGGGCCTGCCGGATGACCCGCTGCTGTGCGGGACCGTTCGGGGCGGTCAGCCCGTTGGAGGCGCCGTCCTGATTGACCGCGGTGCCGCGTACCACGGCGAGGATCTCGTGGCCGTTGCGGCGCGCGTCGGAGAGCCGCTCGACCAGGACCAGCCCGATGCCCTCGGCCCAGCCGGTGCCGTCGGCGGCCGCGGCGAACGGCTTGCACCGCCCGTCCGGTGCGAGGCCGCGCTGGCGGGAGAACTCGATGAACGCGTACGGCGTGGACATCACGGTGACGCCGCCGGCCAGGGCAAGGTCGCACTCGCCGGTGCGCAGCGAGTTGACCGCCAGGTGCAGAGCGACCAGCGACGAGGAGCAGGCGGTGTCGACCGAGACGGCCGGGCCCTCGAGCCCGAACGTGTATGCGACGCGGCCGGACAGCACGCTCATCGCGTTGCCGGTGAGCAGGTGCCCGGCGACCTCGCCGGCGGAGCCCGCCATGATGCTCTGGTAGTCGTTGGAGTTGACGCCGGCGAAGACGCCGGTCGCGCTGCCGCGTACCGATTCCGGGTCGATGCCGGCCCGCTCGAACAGCTCCCAGGAGGTCTCCAGCAGCAGCCGCTGCTGCGGGTCCATGGCGAGGGCCTCGCGCGGCGAGATGCCGAAGAAGCCGTGGTCGAAGCCGGCCACGTCGGTGAGGAAGCCGCCCTCGGTGCAGTACGTGGTTCCCGGGTGGTCGGGGTCCGGGTCGTGGAGCCGGTCGAGGTCCCAGCCGCGGTCGTCGGGGAATCCGCCGACGCCGTCCGTGCCGCCCTCGAGCAGTTCCCAGAACTCCTCGGGGGAGCTGACGCCGCCGGGGAACCGGCAGGCCATGGAGACGATCGCGATCGGCTCGTCGGAGGCGGCGGGCATCGCGGTGACCGGGTCGGCGCCGGCGTCGCCGGTCGTGCCGGCGCGCAGGTACGCGGCGACCGCGGACGCGGTCGGGTGGTCGAACAGCAGGGTGGCGGGCAGCCGGAGCCCGGTCGCCGCGGCGAGCCGGTTACGCAGCTCGACCGCGGTGAGCGAGTCGAAGCCGAGATCGCGGAAGGCGCGCCCGGCGTCCACGCCGTCCGGGGTGCCGTGGCCGAGCACCGCGGCCACGTGCTCGCGGACCAGGGTCAGCAGGTCGCGGTCCGGCCCGGCGGCGTCGGTCCGGCGTGGGGCGGGCGCCCACAGGTCGGCCAGCAGCGGGCTGGGGCGGGCGGCGGTCATCGTGGTGCCGTAGGCGGGCCAGTCGATGTCCGCGACGGTGAGCGTGGTCCGGTCGGCGGCGAGCGCGTTCTCCAGCGCGGCGAGCGCCCGCCGCGGGTCGAGCGGGCGCAGGCCGGCGCGGCGCGCCGCGGCTCCGGCGGCGTCGTGGGAGGCCATCCCGGCCGCCCACGGGCCCCAGGCCACCGAGGTCGCCGGTTTTCCGGCGGCGCGGCGCCGCTCGGCGAGCGCGTCCAGGGCGGCGTTGGCGGCGGCGTAGCCCGCCTGGCCGTGGTTGCCGACGGTGCCGGCGATGGAGGAGAACGTGACGAACATGCTCAGGTCGCCGGTCAGCTCGCTGAGGTTCTCGGCGGCCCGCGCCTTGGCGCGCAGGACCGCGTCCAGCCTCGCGGGGGTCAGCGAGGTGAGCAGGCCGTCGTCCAGCACGCCGGCGGCGTGCACCACGCCGTCCAGGTCGAGGCCCTCGAGCAGGGCGGCGAGGGCGTCGCGGTCGGCGACGTCGCAGGCCACCACGCTGACCCGGTCGCCGAGCTCGGCGGCCAGCTCGGCCGCGCCGGGCGCGTCCGGGCCGCGGCGTCCCGTCAGGATCAGCCGCCGGGTGCCGGCGTCGAGCAGCCAGCGGGCCACGTGCGCGCCGAGCGCGCCGGTGCCGCCGGTGACCAGCACGGTCGCCGGTGCGGTCCAGTCGCCGGCCGGCCGCGGCGCGGTGCGGTGCAGGCGGCGGCCGAGTGCGCCCTCGGCGCGGACCGCGACCTGGTCCTCTCCCCCGCCGAGCAGGCCGGCCAGGGCGTCCAGGGCGCGGGCGTCCGGCGTGGCGGGCAGGTCGACCAGGCCGCCCCAGCGCTGCGGGAGTTCAAGGGCGGCGACCCGGCCGAGGCCCCAGATCTGTGCCTGCGCGGTGTCGGTGACCGGGTCGGTGCGGCCGGTGGAGACGGCGCCGCGGGTGACGCACCACAGTGGCGCGTGCACGTCGAGGGCGTCCAGGCCCTGCAGCAGCTCGGCGGTGTGCCACAGGGCGTCCGGGTCGCCGTCGGCGGCGAGCAGCGACAGCACGCCGTCGAGCGGGCCGGCCGCCGAGATCCGCGCGGCCAGGTCCTCGCCGTGGTTCACCGCGACGACCTCGATGCCGCGGGCCGCGAGGTCGTCGGCGAGACCGCCGTCCTCGTGCCGCACGACCAACCAGCGGCCGCCGGCGGTGGCGGCGACGGCGACCGGTGTCCAGCCGATGTCGTAGGTCAGGGTGTCGCCGGCGGGTGCGTCGCGCGGCGGCCCGAGCCAGAACGGCTCCTCCTGGAACGCGTACGTGGGGAGGTCGACGGTCCGGTGCCGGCCGAGGACGGCCGTCCAGTCCATCCGGACGCCGGCGACGTGCAGGGCGCCGACGCCGTCGAAGAGCGCGGTGACCTCGTCGTCGCGGTCGCGGCGCTGCAGGGCGGCGACGACCGGGGAGCCGGCGGCCGACTCGGCGATCATCGAGACGAGCGTGCCGGCCGGGCCGAGCTCGGCGAACGCGGTCGCGCCGAGGTCCTCGGCGGCGCGGACGGCGTCGCGGAACAGCACCGGCTGCCGCACCTGCCGCACCCAGTACTCCGGGGTGCAGAATTCGGGACCGGCGAGCGCGCCGGTGACGCTCGAGACCACCGGCAGGGCCGGCGGCGAGAAGGTCAGCTCGCCGGCGACCGCGGCGAAGTCGGCAAGCATCGGCTCCATCAGCGCCGAGTGGAAGGCGTGGCTGACCGCGAGGCGCCGGGTGCGGCCGAGGCGGGACGCGATCGCGGTCACGGCCGCCTCGGGTCCGGACAGGACGACCGAGTCGGGTCCGTTGACCGCCGCGATGGACACGTCGGCGGGCAGGTCGAGGGCTTCGGGCGCGGCCCGGACCGCGATCATCGCGCCGCCCGCCGGCAGCGCCTGCATGAGCCGCCCCCGCGCGGCGACCAGCCTCGCGGCGTCGGCCAGGCTGAGCACGCCGGCGACGTGCGCGGCGGCGATCTCGCCGATCGAGTGGCCGCCGACCAGGGCGGGGCGGATCCCCCACGACTCCAGCAGGCGGTAGAGGGCGACCTCGAAGGCGAACAGGGCGGGCTGGGCGTTGCCGGTCCGGTCCAGGTCGTCCCAGTCGACGTCGCCGAGCAGCGCGGCGGCCTCGTCGAAGGCGCGGCGGAAGGCCGGGAACCGGGCGCGCAGGTCGCGGCCCATGCCGGCGCGCTGCGAGCCCTGACCGGCGAAGAGGAACGCGGTGCTCCGCTCGGCGGCGACGCCGACGCTGCCGCCACCGGCGGCCAGGGCGGCCAGGACGGCCCGGCGGTCACCGGTGACGACGGCCCGGTGCTCCATCAGGGCGCGGGTGGTGGCCAGCGAGTACGCGACGTCGTCGCCGCCGTCGGCGTGCCCGGTGAGCCGGGCGGCCTGCGCGCGCAGCGCCGCCTCGGTGCGGGCCGAGAGCAGCCACGGCAGGCCGGTGTCCGCGGACGGCTCGGCCCGGTCCGCCGCCTCGGCGCCCTCGATGACGACGTGTGCGTTGGTGCCGCTGACGCCGAAGGACGAGACCGCCGCCCGGCGCGGGCGGTCGGCGGCGGCGGGCCACGGTTCGGGCCGGGTGAGCAGCCGGGCGTCGCCGGCGGTCCAGTCCACGTGCGGGGTGGGCGCGTCGGTGTGCAGGGTGGCGGGCAGCCGTCCCCGCTGCATGGCGAGGACCATCTTGATCACGCCGGCGACGCCGGCCGCGGCCTGGGTGTGGCCGATGTTGGACTTGAGCGAGCCGATCAGCACCGGCCGGTCCGGGCGCTCCTGCCCGTACGTGGCCAGCAGCGCGGTCGCCTCGATCGGGTCGCCGAGCCGGGTGCCGGTGCCGTGCGCCTCGACCGCGTCGATGTCCGCGGTGCGGAGCCCGGCGTCGGCGAGCGCGGCCCGGATGACCCGCTGCTGTGAGGGGCCGTTCGGCGCGGTCAGGCCGTTCGAGGCGCCGTCGGAGTTGACAGCGGTTCCGCGGATCACGGCGAGCACCGGGTGCCCGTTGCGGCGGGCGTCGCCGAGGCGCTCGACGAGCAGCAGGCCGACGCCCTCGGCCCAGCCGGTGCCGTCGGCGGCCGCGGCGAACGGCTTGCACCGCCCGTCCGGTGCGAGGCCCTGCTGGCGGGAGAACTCGAGGAACATCTGCGGCGTCGACATGACGGTGGCGCCGCCGGCCAGGGCCAGGTCGCTCTCGCCGCTGCGCAGCGAGCGCACCGCCAGATGCAGGGCGACCAGCGAGGACGAGCAGGCGGTGTCGACCGAGATGGCCGGGCCTTCCAGGCCGAGCACGTAGGAGATGCGTCCGGAGGAGACGCTTACCGCGTTGCCGGTCAGCAGGTGGCCGCCGGCCTCCTCGTGGCCGTGGCCGCCGGTGGTGTCGTACCCGCCGTGGCCGGTGCCGACGAAGACGCCGGTGGCCGAGCCGGCGAGCGAGGTCGGGTCCAGCCCGCCGCGTTCCAGGGTCTCCCAGGCGACCTCGAGCAGCAGCCGCTGCTGCGGGTCCATGGCGAGCGCCTCGCGCGGCGAGATGCCGAAGACCGCGGGGTCGAAGCGGTCCGCCTCGTGCAGGAAGCCGCCCTCGGTGGCGTAGGTGGTTCCGGGGTGGGCCGGGTCCGGGTGGTACAGGGAGCCGAGGTCCCAGCCGCGGTTGCGGGGAAAGCCGGACACCGCGTCGACGCCCGAGTCGACGAGGTCCCACAGGTCCTCGGGGGTGCGCACGCCGCCGGGGAACCGGCAGCCGGCCGCCACGATGGCGATCGGCTCCCGGTTGCGCTCGGTGGCCTCCCGCAGCTGCTCGCGGCTGTCCTGCAGGTCCGCGACGGCCCGCTTGAGGTAGTCGCGGAGCTTGTCCTCGTTCGACATCGGCAGCCTCTCGAGTGCGGAACATCAGGCGGGTCGGGCCCCGCCTGACCACTCTGCAAGATCTGCACTGCGGAATTCCCTAAGGCTTGTCCGCGAGGCCGCCCAGCCACTGGAGCATCAGGGCGGCGGTCTGCTTCGAGTCCTCGCGTACCAGGGACAGGTGGTCGGCGTCGATCGGCCGGACCTCCGCGCCGTCGACGATCGGGGTGAGGTCCGCGACGCTGCCCGCGACGCTCTCGCGGGTACAGCGGATGGACAGCACCGGCGCGGTGGTGTGCGCGACCTCCATCCGGTTGAGCAGCACCATCCAGCGGCCCATCGCGGACAGCCGGGAGTTGGTCAGCCGAACCGGGGCGGCGTCGTCGCCGCCGGCGAAGTTGAGCCGCATCATGCCGCCGTAGTCGACGCCCTCGTCGTCGTTGTGCTGGAAGCTGAGCGTGTCCAGCAGGATGACCGCGCTGGGCCGCACGCCCCAGGTGCTCTCCAGCACGCCCGCGGCGGCGTACGCCAGCGACCCGCCGGAGGAGTGTCCGACCAGGACGAACGGCTTGCCGTCGCTGGCCCGCAGCGCGCTCTCCGCGATCACCCGTACGGCGACGTCGGCGTTGTCCGGCAGTCGCTCGCCGGTGGCGAAGCCGATCAGCGGCAGCGCGGACACGTCGCTCTCGCCGCGGAAGTGCGCGGCCAGCCGGGAGTACTGGTGCGGGCCGGAGTTCGCGGTCGGCGCCGGGATGCAGATCAGCTTCGGCGAGCCGGCGCCCTCGGCCAGGTTCACCGGCAGCGGCAGGTCCTCCAGCTCCGAGGCGTACTCGAAGGCCGGGCGCAGCGCCGCGAGGGTGGCCAGCATCCGCTGCGCCTCGCGCACCTTGCCGGCGGCGAGCGCGTCCAGGAACAGCCGCTCCAGCGAGTCGCGTTCCGGCTCGCCGCCGGCCGCCGCGGCCAGGTCCGGGTCGGCGCCCTCCTGGGTGGCCAGCTCGGCGCGGATCCAGCCGGCCAGTTCCGCCGGGGTCTTGCTGTCGAAGATGACCGTCGCGGGCAGCCGCAGTCCGGTGGCCACGCTGAGCCGGTTGCGCAGCTCCACCGCGGTCAGCGAGTCGAAGCCCAGCTCGTAGAAGTTGCGCTCGGCGTCGACCGCGTCGGACGTGGCGTGCCCGAGCACCGCGGCGGCCTCGGTGCGCACGATATCCACCAGCACCCGGGCCCGGTCGGCGCCGCCCAGCCGGGACAGCTGCCTGGTCAGCGCCGCGCCGCCGGCCTCGGCGGTGGCGGCGGCGCGGCGAGCCGTCCGGACCAGGCCGCGGAACAGCGGCGGCACGAACGCGCCCGGGGCGGCGGGGCCCGAGACCATGGCCAGCGGGGCGACGTACGGGCTGTACGAGCCGATCGCCGTGTCGTACAGGTCGAGGCCCTCGTCCACCCGCAGCGGCGGCATGCCGCTGGCCCGCATCCGCTGCAGGTCGGTGTCGGTCATCGCGCCGGTCATGCCGTCCGTGTCGTCCCACGGCCCCCAGGCGAGGGTCAGGCCGGCCAGCCCCTGGCCCTGGCGGTAGTGCGCCAGCGCGTCCAGGAACGCGTTCGCCGCGGCGTAGTTGCCCTGGCCGGGGTTGCCCATCATGGCGGCGCCGGAGGAGAACGACACGAACGCGGCCACGCCCATGTCGCGGGTCAGCTCGTGCAGATTCCACGCCGCGTCGACCTTGGGGCGCAGCACCCGTTCCATCCGCTGCGGGGTCAGCGAGGTGAGGATCGCGTCGTCGAGCACGCCGGCGATGTTGAAGACCGCGGTGAGCGGCTGCGTCGGCGGGATGCCGGCGACGAGCGCGGCGGCCTGCTCCCGGTCGGCCGGGTCGCAGGCCACGATCCGCACCGACGCGCCCAGCGCGTCCAGCTCCGCCTCCAGCTCGCTCGCGCCCGGCGCGTGCGGGCCGCGGCGGCTGGTGAGCAGCAGGTTGCGTGCGCCGTTGGCGACCAGCCGGCGGGCGAAGTGCCGGCCGAGCGCGCCGGTGCCGCCGGTGATCAGCACGGTGCCCTCGCGGTGCCAGCGGCGGGGCATCTCCAGCACCAGCGGGCCGGCCGCGGGCGTGCGCAGCGCGGCGCGGGCCCGGCGCACGTCCCAGGCGTTCACGACGGCCGGGCGGGCCGGGTCCGGGTCGGTGGCGGCGGCCGCCGCCTCGGCCCAGGACCACTGCTGCGGCACCGCGATCAGGGAACCGGCGTCGGCCACCGCGATCGGGCCCACGCCGCCGGCCACCAGGCCCATCACCCGGTCGCCGGGGTTGAAGCCGCACTGGCCGGCGCCGACCTCGGTGACGATGCCGGCCACCGTGCGGCCCAGCGGCCCCTCGGTGTCCTGCGGTGCCGGGTCCAGCGCCGCGGCGAAGACGTCGATGCGGACCTCGGACGCGTCCAGCGGCTCCCACACCTCGGGGCACGGGGTCAGCGCCACGTCGTCGCCGTGGCGGACCAGCCGCCAGGCGCCGCCGGCCGGCGGCAGCAGGGCGTCGGCCGAGGCGAGGCGGGCCATCCGGCCCACCCTCACCACGCCGTCACGGACCGCGAACTGCTGGTCGCCGTCGGCGGTGACGCCCGCGAGCAGCGGCAGGAACGCGGCCGGATCGGCGGTGTCCACGATGACGAAACGGTCGGGGTTCTCCGCGTACGCGGAACGGACGAGTCCCCAGACCGCGGCGGCCGGCACGTCCCGGATCGGCTCGCCCTCGTCGGCGGCGACCGCGCCGTCGGTGACGAACAGCATCCGGGCGTTCATCAACCGGGTGTCCGCGAGGAACGCCTGTGCCGCGTCGAGCACCCGCCCGGTCAGCCGGTGGGTGGAGGCGATCACGTCGGCCGGGTCGCCGGTCACCGGCACCACGACCACCTCGACGTCGGACGGCAGTTCGGCCACCGAGTCGCCGAGCACGGCGTGCCGGACGGACGACGGGGCGGGCGTCTCGACGGCCGGCCAGTCCATCCGGAACAGCGGCAGCCGCGCGGCGGCAGCGACGGTGCGCGGCCGGTGCAGGGTGAGTTCCCGCACCGACAGCACGGGTGCGCCGGCCGGGTCCACGGCGGCGATCTCCACCCGGTCGGCGCCCCGCCGCACGATCCGGGCGCGCAGCGTGGTGGCGCCGGCCGCGTGCAGGGTGACCCCGTCCCAGCGGCCGGGCTGCAGCTCGTCGTCGATGCCGAGCAGCCCGGTCACGTGGGTGATCGAGGCGAGCAGGGCGGGGTGGATGCCGAAGTACTGCGCGTCGCCGGCCACCGGCTCGGGGAGGGTGACCTCGGCGTACGCCTCGTCGGCGTGCAGCCAGACCGCGCGCAGGCCGGTGAAGGCCGGCCCGTGGCCGTGCACCTCGTGGAATCCGTCCAGGTCCGCCTCGGTGGCGTACGCGGGCGGCCAGGCCGGCACCTCGAAGTCGATGCGGTCCCGTCCGGTGGCGAGGCTGCCCCGGGCGTGCAGCACCCACGGGTCGTCGCCGTTCTCGGGGCGCGAGTGCATGGACACCGTGCGCACGCCGGACGGGTCGGGAGCGCCGACGCGCACCTGAAGGGCGGCCGAGCCGCCGATCGCCAGCGGCGCGTGCAGCTCCAGGTCCTGTACGCGTTCGGCGCCGACCTGGTCGCCGGCCCGCACCGCGAGCTCCAGCCAGGCGGAGCCGGGCAGCGTGACCTGCCCGGCGACCCGGTGGTCGGCCAGCCACGGGTGCACGCGCAGCGACAGCAGCCCGGTGAAGACCACCTCGCCGGTGTCGGCCAGGGTCATCGCGGCGCCGAGCAGCGGGTGCATGGCGGCGGTGAGCCCGACCGACCCGACGTCGCCCGAGTGTGCGAGCGGGCGCGGCCAGAAGCGTTCGTGGTCGAAGGCGTAGGTGGGCAGCGGCACCCGCCGCGCACCCGGGAACCAGCCACCCAGGTCGAGCTCGACCCCCGCGGTCCACAACGCCGCCACCGTACCGAGCAGCGCCACGTCCTCGTCACGGTCACGACGCAGCGTCGGCACCACCAACTCCGCGTCGATCAACGCACTGAGCACCGAATCCGGACCCACCTCGACCACCACGTCCACACCCATCGCGGCCACACCGTCAGCGAAACGCACCGTCTCGCGCACATGCCGCACCCAGTACTCCGGATCCGTCACCAGATCCGTCCCGGACACCGTGGAAACCATCGAGATCACCGGCTCATGGAACGCCAACCCCCGCACCACCTCACGGAAGCCGTCCAACATCGGATCCATCAACGCCGAATGGAACGCATGACTGACCACCAACCGCCGGGACCGCTCGAACCCGGCCGCATACGCCAGAACCAGCTCCTCAGGGCCCGACAACACCACCGCGTCCCGACCGTTCACCGCCGCGATCGACACCCCCGCCGGCAGATCGAGCTCATCCTCCCCGGCCTGCACCGCCACCATCACCCCACCAGCGGGCAACGCCTGCATCAACCGGCCCCGCGCCGCAACCAACACGCACGCATCCTCCAGCGACAGCACGCCCGCGACATGCGCGGCCGCGATCTCACCCACCGAATGCCCACCCACGACATCCGGGCGCACACCCCACGACTCCAACAGCCGGTACAGAGCCACCTCGACCGCGAAGATCGCCGGCTGCGCGTTACCCGTCTGATCCAGGTCGTCCCAGTCGACGTCACCCAGATACGCGGTCACCGCGTCGAACGCCGCAGCGAACACCGGGAACCGCGCGTACAGGCCGCGGCCCATGCCGGCGCGCTGCGAACCCTGACCGGAGAACATCACGCCGATCCGGTGCGGGCCGGCGGTGCCGCGGGCCAGCTCGGTGCCGTCGGCGTCGAGGACCGCTCGCCGCGCGAACGGCGTGCGGCCGGTGAGCGAGAACGCGACGTCGGCCGGCGCCTGGTGCGGATGCTCGCCGCGCCAGGTGCGCAGCCGGTCGAGCTGCGCGTCGAGGGCGCGCCCGGACCTGGCCGACACCACCAGCGGCACCGGCCCGGTGTCCGCCGGCGGCGGACTCGCCGCAGCCGCGGCCGGCGCCTGCTCGAGGATCACGTGGGTGTTGGTGCCGGAGATGCCGAACGACGAGACGCCCGCGCGCCACGGCCGGTCGGTCTGCGGCCAGGCGGCCGGCTCCCGCAGCAGCCGGATGTTGCCCGCCTCCCAGTCGACGTGCGAGGACGGCTCGTCGAGGTGCAGCGAGCGCGGCACCAGCGCGTGCCGCATCGCCATCACCATCTTGATGATCCCGGCGACGCCGGACGCGGCCTGGGTGTGCCCGATGTTCGACTTGATCGACCCGAGCAGCAGCGGGACGTCCCGGTCCCGGCCGTACGTGGCCAGCAGCGCCTGCGCCTCGATCGGGTCGCCGAGCGGGGTGCCGGTGCCGTGTCCCTCGATCACGTCGACGTCCGCGAAGGTCAGGCCGGCCGACGCGAGCGCCTGGCGGATGACCCGCTGCTGGGAGGGGCCGTTCGGTGCGGTGATGCCGTTCGAGGCGCCGTCGGAGTTGACCGCGGTGCCGCGCACGACGGCGAGGATCTCGTGGCCGTTGGCGATGGCGTCGGACCGCCGCTCCACGACCAGCACGCCGACGCCCTCGGCCCAGCTGGTGCCGTCGGCCGCGTCCGAGTAGGACTTGCACCGCCCGTCGGCGGACAGGCCGCCGTCGACGCTGAAGCCGGTGAAGCTGACCGGCGTGGCCATGACGGTGACGCCGCCGGCGAGGGCCAGCGAGCACTCACCGTTGCGCAGCGCAGCGACGGCGGAGTGCAGCGCCACCAGCGACGACGAGCAGGCCGTGTCGACGGTGAAGGACGGGCCCTCGAGCCCGAAGTTGTACGACAGCCGGCCGGAGATGACGCTGCTCGCCAGCCCCGTGCCGGAGAGGCTGCCGACGTCCTCGCGGGACTGTGCGATAAGCGTGGAGTAGTCCAGGCCGTTGGTGCCCATGAAGACGCCGGTCGGGCTGCCGGCCAGGGTCGCCGGATCGATGCCGGCCGACTCGAAGGCCTCCCAGGAGGTCTCCAGCAGCAGGCGTTGCTGCGGGTCCATGGCCATCGCCTCGCGCGGCGAGATGCCGAAGAAGGCCGCATCGAAGTCGGCGAGGCCGGACAGGAAGCCGCCCTCGAGCGAGGCGCTGCGGCCCTGGCCGTCCGCGCCGCCGGCGGCCAGCTTGTGCAGGTCCCAGCCGCGGTCGGTGGGGAACGCGCTGATGCCGTCCTGTTCCCCCGCGACCAGGCGCCAGAGGTCGTCCGGCGACTGCACGCCGCCGGGCAGCCGGCAGGCCATGCCGACGATGACGATCGGGTCGGCGGAGGTGTCCCGGGCCGCGCCGAGCGGGACGACCGCGTCCGGCTCGGTGCCGAGGATCTCGGCGAGCAGGTACCCGGCCAGGGCGGTCGGCGTCGGGTAGTCGAAGACCAGGGTGGCGCTCAGCCGCAGCCCGGTGACGGCGGAGAGCCGGTTGCGCAGCTCCACCGCGGTGAGCGAGTCGAAGCCGAGGTCGCGGAACTCCGCCCTGGGACCGACCTCCTCCGGCGAGCCGTGCGCGAGCACCGCGGCGGCCTCGGCGCGCACCAGGTCGAGGGCCAGGGCGTCGCGGCCGTCGGCGGCCATCGGCAGCAGCCGCTCGCGCAGCCGGCCGGTCGCCGTCGCGGTCTGCATGCGGGCCACGATGGCGGCCTCGACGGCCTGCCTGGCCCGCGGCAGCTCGCGCAGCGCGGCGTTGCCGCGGACCCCGACGAGCGAGTCCAGGATGTCGGCCTGCGCCAGGTCGAGGACGGTCAGCAGCGGCACGGCCGCGGTGACCGCCTGCTGCATCGCGGCGACGGCCAGGTCCGGGTGCACCGCGGGCAGCGGGGTGCCGGCCCGCTCGGCGGGGCCGTCCTGCTCGCCGATCCAGGCACCCCAGGACATCGAGGTTGCCGGCAGGCCGCGGGCGTGCCGGCGCTGCGCGATCGCGTCGAGGGCGGCGCCGGCCGCGGCGCCGGTGGCCCGGCCGGGGCTGCCGACGCTGCCGGCGACCGAGGAGAACAGCACGAAGGCGTCGAGGTCGAGGCCGGCGGTGAGTTCGTCGAGCAGCAGCGCGGGTCGCACCCGGGCCGCGGCGACCGCCGCGAACCGCGCCGCGGTGAGGTCGCCGAGGACACCGTCGTCGATGTCGGAGGCGGCGTGCACCACGGCGGTCAGGCCGGGCTCGGCGAGCAGCGCGGCGAGCGTGTCCCGGTCGCCGGCGTCGCCCGCGATCATGCGGACGTCGGCGCCCAGCGCCCGCAGCTCGGCCTCGAGGGCGGGCGCGCCGGGCGCGCCGGGTCCGCGGCGGCTGAGCAGTACCAGCCGCGCGGCGCCGTGTTCGGCCAGCCAGCGGGCGACGTGCGAGCCGCGGCCGCCGGTGCCGCCGGTGACCAGGACGGTGCCGCGTGGACGCCAGCCGGCGTCGGCGGGCCCGGCCGGGGCCGGGGTGAGGTGGCGGGCGAGCACGCCGTCCGGGCGCACGGCGAGCTGGTCCTCGCCGTCGGTGCCGGCGAGCGCCTCGCGCAGGTGCCGCGCGGAGGCGTCGTCGAGGGCGGCGGGCAGGTCGATCATGCCGCCCCACTGCTGCGGGTATTCGAGGGCGGCGACCCGGCCGAGGCCCCACACGGCCGCCTGCGCCGGGTCGGCCGGGGTGCCGCCGATCCCGACGGCGTCGCGGGTGACGCACCACAGCGGGGCCGCGACGCCGGCGTCCTGCAGGGCCTGCAGCAGCACCAGGTTGGCGCCGAGCGGATCGTCGCCGGCGGCGAGCGCGGAGACGATGCCGGCCGGTTCGCCGGTCACCTCGCGCAGCTGGGCGGCGAGGGCCGCCCGGTCGGCGGCCGGGCGGGTCAGGCTGGTTCCGCCCAGCGCGGCGGCGATGTCGGCGGCGTCGCCCACGACGACCCAGGCGCCGGCGGCGGATCCGGCGGTGCGGCCGGCGAGCGGTCGCCAGGCCTCGTGGAAGCGCAGCGTGTCGAGCAGGGACTGGTCGCGCCGGTGGCGGCGCCAGGTGGCGAGGGCGGGCAGCACCCGGCCGAGGGCGTCGGTGTCGACGGCCATGGCGTCGGCGAGGGTGCCCAGGTCGGCGTTCTCGACGGTGGCCCAGAACTCGGCGTCCGGCTCGTCGCGGGGGCGTTCGCGCGGCTCGGGCCAGTAGCGCCGGTGGTCGAAGGCGTAGGTGGGCAGCGGCACCCGCCGCGCACCCGGGAACCAGCCACCCAGGTCGAGCTCGACCCCCGCGGTCCACAACGCCGCCACCGTACCGAGCAGCGCCACGTCCTCGTCACGGTCACGACGCAGCGTCGGCACCACCAGTTCGGCGTCGATCAACGCACTGAGCACCGAATCCGGACCCACCTCGACCACCACGTCCGCGCCCATCGCGGCCACACCGTCAGCGAAACGCACCGTCTCACGCACATGCCGCACCCAGTACTCCGGGTCGTTCACCACCGCCGTCCCGGACACCGTGGACACCATCGGGATGGCCGATTCGTGGAAGGTCAGCTCCCGCACCACCTCGCGGAAGGCGTCCAACATCGGATCCATCAACGCCGAATGGAACGCATGACTGACGGCGAGCCGCCGGGACCGCTCGAAACGCGACGCCAGCGCCATGACCGGCTCCTCCAGCCCGGACAACACCACCGAGTCCGGGCCGTTCACCGCCGCGATCGACACACCGGCCGGCAGATCGAGCTCGTCCTCCGCCGCCTGCACCGCCACCATCACCCCACCAGCGGGCAACGCCTGCATCAACCGGCCCCGCGCCGCAACCAACACGCACGCATCCTCCAGCGACAGGACCCCGGCCACATGCGCGGCCGCGATCTCACCCACCGAATGCCCACCCACGACATCCGGGCGCACACCCCACGACTCCAACAGCCGGTACAGCGCCACCTCGACCGCGAAGATCGCCGGCTGGGCATTGCCCGTCTGGTCCAGGTCGTCCCAGTCGACGTCACCCAGATGCGCGGTCACCGCGTCGAACGCCGCAGCGAAGACCGGGAAACGCTGGTACAGGCCGCGGCCCATGCCGGCGCGCTGCGAACCCTGACCGGAGAACATCAGGCCGACGCGTCGGGGTTCGGCCTCGCCGCGGACGATCGTGTCGCCGGTCAGCACGGCCCGGTGGGCGAACGGCGACCGGGTCGCCGCGAGGGAGTGGCCCAGGTCGGCGGGTGAGGCGTCGGGCCGGTCGGCGAGCCAGGCCCGGAGCCGCTCGATCTGCAGGTCGAGCGCGCGTGCCGACTTGGCGGAAACCGGCAGTGGGACCGGTCCCGGCACCGGCGTGGCCGGCGCGAGCTCTGCCGGTGCCGCCTGCTCGATGATGACGTGCGCGTTCGTGCCGGAGATGCCGAACGAGGAGACAGCCGCACGCCAGGGCCGGTCCACCACCGGCCACGGCAGCGGTTCGGTGACCAGCCGGACCGCACCCGCCGTCCAGTCCACGTGCGTCGACGGCCGGTCCACGTGCAACGTCTGCGGCACCACACCGTGGCGCATCGCCATCACCATCTTGATGACCCCGGCCACACCCGACGCCGCCTGCGTGTGCCCGATGTTCGACTTCAACGCGCCCAGCAGCAGCGGAACCTCCCGATCCCGGCCATACGTCGCCAGCAACGCCTGCGCCTCGATCGGATCACCCAGAGTCGTGCCCGTACCGTGGCCCTCGACCACGTCCACCTCGCCGGGGGCGAGCCGGGCGGCGCGCAGGGCGCGGCGGATGACCCGCTGCTGAGAGGGCCCGTTGGGCGCGGTCAGGCCGTTCGAAGCGCCGTCGGAGTTGACCGCGCTGCCACGGACCACCGCGAGGATCTCGTGGCCGTTGGCCATCGCGTCGGAGAGCCGCTCGACCACCAGCACGCCGACGCCCTCGGCCCAGCCGGTGCCGTCGGCCGCGTCCGCGAACGCCTTGCACCGGCCGTCGGGTGCCAGGCCGCCCTGCATGGTGAAGCCGGAGAAGCCCATCGGCGTCGCCATCACGGTGACGCCACCCGCCAGCGCCAGGTCACACTCCCCCGCCCGCAGCGCCTGCGCGGCCAGGTGCAACGCGACAAGCGACGACGAGCATGCCGTGTCCACGGTGACCGCCGGGCCCTCCAGACCCAGCACGTAGGAGACCCGGCCCGAGACGACGCTTGCGGCCAGGCCGGTGCTGGCGTGGCCCTCCACGTCCTCCCGCGAGTTCATCACCAGCTGCGTGTAGTCCTGGCCGCCCGCGCCGACGAAGACGCCGGTCTGGCTGCCGCGCAGCCCGGCCGGGGCGATGCCGGCCTGCTCGAACGCCTCCCAGCTCGTCTCCAGCAGCAGGCGCTGCTGCGGGTCCATGGCCAGGGCCTCGCGCGGGGAGATGCCGAAGAACCCGGCGTCGAAGTCGGCCACCCGTTCCAGGAAGCCGCCGTGGCCGGTGGCGCTGCGGCCACGGCCGCCGTCGCCGCCGGCGCGCAGCGTCGCCAGGTCCCAGCCGCGGTCCGCGGGGAACCCGGTGATCCCGTCGCGGCCGCCGGCGACCAGGTCCCACAGCGCGTCCGGCGAGGCGACGCCGCCGGGCAGCCGGCAGGCCATGCCGACGATGACGATCGGATCGTCGCCGGCGCCGGCCGGTGCCGGGCCGGGCAGGTCCGCCTCGGGCCGCTCGTCGAGCAGCTCGCCGAGCAGGAAGCCGGCCAGCGCCTCCGGGGTCGGGTAGTCGAAGACCATGGTGGCCGACAGCCGCAGGCCGGTCACGGCGGCCAGCCTGTTGCGCAGCTCGACGGCGGTCAGCGAGTCGAAGCCGAGGTCACGGAACTCGCGCCGGGCGTCGACCGCGGACGCGGCCGCGTGACCGAGCACCGCCGCCGCCTCGCCGCGGACCAGGCCCAGCAGGAACGCGTGACGCTCGGCGCCGGTACGGGACAGCAGTTCCCGGGTGATGCCGGCGACCGTCGCCGCGCCGCCCGGGCTGGTCGCCGCCGCGCGCCGGCCGGAGCGGACCAGGCCGCGCAGGACCGCGGGCACCTCGCCGGGCAGCCGCGTGTCGGTGGTGGTCAGGCTGACCGGCACCAGGTACGGCTCGTCGACGGTGGTGGCGGCGTCGAAGAGGGCGAGGCCCTGCTCGACGGTGAGCGGCGGCATGCCGGACGAGGCGCGCTGCAGGTCGCTGTCGCTCAGCGTCGCGGTCATGCCGGCGCCGGGCGCCCACGCAGACCACGCGAGGGACTGTGCGGCCAGCCCGGCGGCGCGGCGGTGCGCGGCGAGGGCGTCCAGGAAGACGTTGCCGGCCGC
>NZ_JBEZDY010000046.1:0-40700 GCF_040648555.1 Actinoplanes sp. NPDC049118 | reverse complement strand
AGCTCGTCTGACTGGTGTAGTAGTGCGTCACCTGCTTGGTCGTCCGGCTGACCGTGGAGTCCTTGCCGTCTCCCCACCACACCCGCACCTTGCTGACATCGCTCGGAATGTCAGCAAGGGTCACGGTTGCAGGGTCGCCGATCCACACCTGCTTCTTGACGATCTTGAAAGTGCCGGGCATCTTCACCACGGTGACCGTGGCCGTCTCCGCGAAGACCCCGGACGACGAGTTGCCCGCCCGGTCGGTGACCCGGACGGTCACGGTGTACGAGCCGGGGTTGAAGAACCGGTGCCACTGCGACTTCTCGTCGCCGTCCAGGTACGAGAAGTCCCCGTCGCCCCAGTCGACGTACTGGCGGATGTCCTGCTGCGCCGAGACGTTGTCGGACACCTCCAACGCGGTCAGGGTCGCGCCCTGGCCGTCCCAAAGGTTGGTGAAGTCGAGCTGGTAGCGCCCGACCGGCGCAGTGGTGTCCGGCTCGTCGGCCGCCACCACAGTCCTGGTAGGCGATGCGGAGGCCATCGCGGGCGCGCCGGCGGCCATCACCGCGGCGGCACCCAGGGCCACGGTGATCAGCACCGACAGCGCACGGTGATGCAGGGGTCGCATGGTTCTCCCGAGAGCGTCACGAAGGGGATGCCGGGCGGACCTGCCGGGCCACGGCGTCCCGACGGTACAGAGGTCGATCAATGCGGCTCAAAGGGGAGTGGCCCGCTCGGTACCGCTGCTGCAGCGCCATCCTCGGCTGGTTCCTCGAAGCGGTCGGTATCACCACGGCGAGCACGAGAAGCTTGCTCGAACACGCGATCGGCGGGTTCTTTGACGCCACCGGCGACTTCGACCGGCTGTTAACACGCGGGCATCCGCACCTGAACCGTCCGGTCGGGTTGCGCGCACCTGCGCCGCCAACGCGCTCCGTGCGAGGTCAGACGAGGTGTGGGCGGTCGGTTGCGGCCGGCGCGGTTGCTGGCGTTGCTGTACTTCACTGTTGTACTTCGCCTTCACCGCCGCGACGCAGGGGACGCCAGCCCCAACGGTCGAGTGCCGCCAAGGCGCCATGCCATGCGGCCTCGGTGAGTTGCTTCGCGTGGACGTCGCACAACACCAGGCGCACCGCGAGGTCTTTGACGGCTAGGCGAAGCCTGATGCCCTTCTGGTACTGCTCGATCGGCGATAGCGGCTCATCGCTCCAAGCCTGCCCTTGGGTGGCGGGCCGATCACTCAGTATGGATGACTGACTGCCCGCTCGTGCCCGTCCCCGGCACTTGTTGACCACGGTTACTGGCCAGCCAATGGCCCGGATGGCGGGGTGACCCCGCGAGCCGCACGACTTGACGACGTATTAGGCGGCAAACCGTGGGCCGGACTCGTCTGGACCCTGGATCGGAGACCGGGGGGTGTTAATCCCGTGTTGCTCATCCCGCCATCGAGGGTGCCGATGTAAGAGTCATGTCTGCCGCGTGTCGCCTACTGCTCGTCGGAGTTGCCGTATTCGCCGGACTGCCAACGCTGTCGGGCTGTACCGAGCCGAAGCCCGTGCCGACTCCCGCGGTATCCACGTCTCCCAGCGGCTTCCCCTCGCCGTCGGCATGGACTTGGACGGAGTCGCCACCAGAGGGCTCGGCGACGGGTCCAGGGGCAGATGGCACCAATGGAGTGCTGCCGCCGGACAACGTCGTGGTGCCTGACTGAAAATCGGAAGGTCGGCGGTTCGACCCGCCCCTGGCCACCAAGCCTCTCGCCGGGCTTGAGCGTCGCCCACCTGCGGAAACGCACGGTGGGCGTTCTGCTGTCCGGGCATTGCGACGAAGCCTGGCGGAGCCCTGAGATGCAGCCGGCGTCCGCCGGATCACCGTCCGGGATGCCCGGCGCACACAGCGGACACGCACTGTCATCGAAAATGCAATGCGATCTCGATGACACAAGATCGAGAGTGAAGCTCTGGCCTTGCGCTTTGGCAGCTGCCGGTCTGTGACTGCAACCGTTAGTTGGCCAGCCTGCAAAGGATAAGCTGGCGAGCAGCGTCGGCTTGCAACGCTGAGCTGGCCAGAGTTGCAACGGCTAGTTGGCCGCCTTTCGACAATCGATGGTGTCGCCGCCGAGCGTGTGCACCTGCTACTACTCCTTCATTTCCGCGTAGAATCCGCCTTCTCCGTCGGTGATCCTCAGCTCGCCGGACGCGGGCAGGGTCAGGAACCCGCAGCCCTGAATCAGCTCGCCGCCGCCGGTATCGGCTGATTCGAGATAGCAGAGCAGGTGTGCGCCTTCCTTGGCGGGTAGGACGAACTCGCCGTCATCGTCGAGGGAGGCGACCACGCCGCCGGCCTGGGTCACCTGGTCACGACTGACTCGCGCAGATACGTCCTTCGGGTTCTGCTTGTCGATGGGGTCGTTGCCGGTGGTGCTCCACAGGCCGTCGACGGCTGTGGCCGGTACGGCGATGATCCAGCCCTCGTCGATCGGCGACTCGCCGCGCCCGGTGTCGTCCAGGGCGACGGCCGTGCCGGTCAGGCCGTCGGCGGGCGGGTCGGTGCATGCGGCCAGCAGCGGTGCGAGCAGGAGCATTGCTGCCCGCACCGCTACGGATGTCCGGGATCGGGGCCGGCTCATTTCAGGGTGAACTCCGCTTCGTACGTGGACCCGTCGACCAGGGTGATCCGGAAGACCTGGGTGGTTGCCGCCCATGTCTTCGGAGTCTGCACGTTGAGGTGCCAGTGCGGACCGGACTTGACCATCTTGTAGCTCGCACCGTCGGTCAGGAACCTGGCCGACTTGACGGTGCCGGCGTTCACGCCCGGACCGGAGATCGACCACTTGAGCGGGATGGTGCTACCGGCCTTGATGCTGGTCGGCCCCGGAGTCACTACCGGCGACTCGAAGCCGCCGAAGGTGTACGCAGAGAGCACGGTGATCCGGACCGTGGCCGTGCTCGTCTGGCCCGCCGAGTCGCGTGCGGTGACGGTGATGACGTGCTCGCCCACGCTGAGCTGGTCGGCGCGCCATGGCAGCCGGGCGCCGGTGCCGAGCAGGCCGTCGCGGTCGGAGGACCACTGCACGGCGGCGCCGTCAAGGAGACCGTCCTCGACGTCGTTCGCCTGGGCGGCGAACGGAATAGCCTGCGCTGCGGTGAACGATTGTCCCTGGCCGGGGGTGAGTACATCCACCGCGGGCGCCAGGTCGACCACCACCGGCGGCGGTGCCACCCGCTGCACGGTGATCCGGACCGTGGCCGTGGTCTGCTGGTTCGCCCCGTCCTCTGCCGTGACGGTGATGACGTGCTCGCCCTCGCGGAGCTGGTCGGCGCGCACCGGCAGTCGAGAGCCGCTGCCCAGCCAGCCGTCGCGGTTCGAGTTCCACTGCAGCGCGCCGCCGTCGAGGGAACCGCTCTCGACATCTCTCGCCTGAGCGACGAACGAGATGGCCTGCGCTCCGGTGAACAGCTGCCCCGCGCCGGGGCTGAGCACTTCTACCGTGGGCGCCAGGTCGGGCAGCGAGAACGTCGAAGAGGCCGCGGCCGTGCTGCGGACCCCGTCGCTGGCGATCACCTTGAGCTGGGCGTTGGTGCTGCCGGGCAGCGACCACCGCGGAACGGACACCGACGATCCGGTGATGTCGACCGCGACCACCTGCCAGGAGGTTCCGCCGTCGGCGCTGTACAGCACAGTGTTGGCCAGCGCGGGTGAGTCGGCGTCGCGCGACGACCAGGAGATCGTCAGCCGGTCCGTGGAGCCCGAGTTCGGGACACCGACCGAGACCGTCGGCGCGGCCGTCGTGGCCGCGACGGTGGCCAGCGTGCGACCGTCGGCGCGGAGCTGTACTCGGGCCGCGGTGGCCAGGTCCGCGGGGACGACGACGTTGAACAGCGAAGCCTGCGGGCCAGCCTCGGTGCCGTCCGGCCCCGTGTCGGCGTCCTGGTGCCCGGGGGTGAACCGCACGCTGTGCAGCACCGTGCCCGCGGCGTTCTGCAGCAGCAGTTCGTGGCTGCCGTTCGGGTCACTCGGGGTGGGGGCCAGGTCGACCGCCAGGGCCGGCTTGAGCTGCGCGCCGCTTGCGGCCCGTGTCGTCGGCGGCCGCCGCCGGTGTGGCGGCGACCAACGGCGCCGTCGTCGCCAGCGCGCACACGCCGGCAGCAAGCACTCGGGCAAGGCGTCTCTTACCTGTCACAAACCGCTCCGATTCTCGGCAGACACACTGCGGCGAGGAAGCCCGCCGACCAAAGGCGCGGCACACCCACGTCAGGGCACAGCAATCCGCACGAAAAAACGGTACGAGTCGGGCCTATGCATTGGTTCCAGGCAAGCTCAAGGTGACCTCAAGACCCAGCACGTAGGGCTACCACGGGCTGTTGCAGGCCACGGACGCCGACAGCGCCACACTGCGCGAGTACCTAAGGACCGCGCCGTCAGCAACAGGGGCTCTCGCGGCCACAGTGCTGCTGCGGTACCCACCGGCGACTCGATGATCCGCTGCGTGCGACACTCCGCGTGCGGGCGACCTGGCCCGCTTCGTCGAAGAGCCACGCTCTTTCCCATGGCCAACTAAGCGTTGCAGTGGCCGACTAACCGTTGTGGTCACACGGTCGACCGCTCGGGCATGGTGATCATGCCGATTCACAGCGCTCACACGGCCGATTGATCAACCGAAGTCGCATTCGGTCGTTTTTGGGGCGCCCAGGATCCCTATATCGTAGGAATATGCAGCTCACAGCGCTGCGGTGTGTCATCGGCGGGATGTTTGTCTTTTCGCTCACCGCTCTCTCCGGATGTGTCGGGTTCGTGGCCGAGTCGTCCGACATCGACCTAACACAGACATGCGCCCTGACTGCTTTGGAAGCCGCATCCCCGGCTGTGCACGACCCTCAGGTCACGACGGCACATCATGTCGTCATGAAGAGCGGGCAGATCGAGAGCGACGTGAAACTGTCGAACAGCCCCGAGAACGCACACGTCACCTGGACAGCAATGAAGGTCGGCAAGGTTGACGACGTTCTGCGGCTGCTTCCGCCCAAGGTCAAGCAGGCGTTATCTACCAACGCCAGTCCCGGCAGCGAGCAGGTGGCGGCATTCAAATCCAAACAAGGGCTCAAGGACGGCACGTTCATCGCCTATGCAGCGATCCGGCCCGTGACGGTCGAGTTCACGGGGAATTGTGCTGACGGAGACCCCACCAGCGGAACCCTGATCGCCTGGACCGACCCCGACATCGGGGTCGTCAGGTGCGAATCTGCGCCCAGTGCCGAAGCCTCAGCGGGTGGCCGAAACGCCCAGGCCGAATACTGCTGATTCAGCCACGCCAGCTGGATCAGTGACTCGCCGAGCGGGCTTGCCGGTTGGTCGACAAACCTTCGTCGAAAGCTGCGACCTGGTTACGCAGTCTGTAGGCGGCGGGGTCGAATGTCGGTGGCCAGCCACCGTTTCGTCCTTTGCGCCGCCGGTTGGCGATCTGGTCGCGTGGATCGTCGTAGTGATGTGTTTGTCCCGCAGGACCTTGCGGTTGGCCCGTGACGAGTACGCCCGGTCGCGGTTAACGAGATCGGACGCTTCCGCGGCCGTCCGGGCACTGGCGTGGCGACGCGAACCTGTTCGAGCAGCGGGATCAGTTGCCGGGTGTCGGCGGCTTGCCCCGGTGTGAGCCACGAGGCCAGGGATCGGCTCCGACCGTCGGCCAGGGTATGAAACTTGTGGTCACCCGCCTGGGACCGTCCGATGCTTCGCGTGCCTGAGTCTCGGCAACGGTCAGCCCCTTTGGCCGCGACGGCGGCATGCTGGTGGGTGCGCACGACGGTGGCGCCGACCTGGGCGTTCCAGTCGATGTCCGTCTCACCCAGCAGATCGCGTTGATCACCTGCCGGTGATCACGCCTTTGACGGCCCGAACCGGCCGGGCCGGCCGCAGCGGCGCCAGCACAGCCCATTCCTCGCTACTCAGATCACCTCGCGCCACGCCAGGTCCAACGATCGACACTCATGATCGCCACCCATCATCTGCGAGACAGAACCTAGCGGCAGAGATGGCCATAACAAATGGCCTGGCCCGGATCGCTGCGGGTCGGGCTTTCATGATGTGCCGTGCATTCACGCGATCACATCGATGTCCGCTGAGGCCGTTCGGTACCCTCTTACACGCTCTGACAACGCCCGACGACGGCGTCTGACCTGGGGGATGAATGGAAGACCAGCGTGCTGCCGCCGAAGGGTTCGCCGAACAGTTGCGGGACCTGCGGACTGCGGTGGGCGATCCGTCATTCCGGAAGATGGCCGGGCGATCGGGCCGGATTTCGCACACGACGCTGCACGAGGCCGCCGCCGGGACCAGGTTCCCGTCGTGGGAGACCACCCGCGAGTTCGTCCGGGCCTGTGAGGCGGACGAGGCCGAGTGGCGGCGCCGATGGGAGGACGCACAACGCCCGGCGACGGTCCACACTGTCCCGGCCGGCGCCCTGACGCCGGTCGTCACCGACTCCGTTGCCGTGGTGGTGACGGACGTCGCGGCCGCCGAGAAGTCCCCCGCCGCGTCCTCGGAACTCGCGCCGATGGACCAGAGCGCGCTGCGGGCCGCGGACCACACGCAGGCGGCGGACGAGACCACGGGTACGCGACAGCGCCGGTTGCCGTGGCTCGTCGCCGCCGCAGCGGTCGCGGCGATGTTCGTCGTCCTGGGCATCGCCGTCCGCGGCCACTCGGCCCCGGACGGCTCCGGCGCGGCGGCCTCGCCGTCATCCGCTCCGGCGCCGTCACCGGCAAAGTCGTCGGACACGTTGGTCCCCGGGGACTCGAGCAAGTTCATCGCCGACGTCACCATCCCCGACGGCACGAAGGTGAAGGTCAACGCCCGCTTCGTGAAGGTGTGGGCGATCGCGAATGTGGGAACGGTCGCCTGGCAGAACCGCTACCTGGCGCCGATGATCCCCTCCGCGGACGATGACGGTTGCCGGGTGCCGGATCGGGTGGCGATCGGCGACACGCCGCCCGGCGAGCAGGTGATGATCAGTGTTCCGGTCACCGCGCCGAGCCGCCCCGGGAAGTGCTGGGTCCCCTGGAAGATGGTCGACGAGCACGGCCGGGCCTTCTTCCCCAGCCGCCGGCCGGTGTACTTCTTGGTCACCGTCACCGCCTGAGCGCGCCGCAGCGCCGGCCCGGCCGGTGTCAGAGTGCGAACGCTCGATGTAAGTCCAGGGTTCCGCCAAAGCTGACAACGCCGCATCCGTCCAGGTCAGCGACGGTCTGGCGGATCTGACAGTACATCGGGCTACCGAACAGTAGGCCCCTTCTCGCAGGGTTGTGTCCGTTCCCAACGGACTACCTACGAGGAGGATCGACCATGCGCCGTCCCTGGTTAGCCGTCGGGCTCGCCGGGCTCTGCGTGGCCGTCGGCGTCCCGACCCATGCGTGGGCCGCGACATCCGACGCCACAGGGCAGTGGACCGTCGCCACGGCCGCGCGGCCTGTGGTGGACATGGAGGCCACAGTGCTGGCCGCCCAGATCGACCCCCGCCGCGCCGACCACACGCTGACCCCCGGCGCGAAGAGCTCCGTACTCGCCGTCGAGCAGGCGCTCGATGCCAAGAACCTGCTCGACGCCCGCTGGGTCGACGGCTACTTCGGCACCGAGACCGTCTCGGCGTACGGGGCCTACCAGCGCTCGCTCGGCTACACCGGCCTGGACGCCAACGGGCTGCCCGGCACGACGTCGCTGACCAAGCTCGGGCAGGACCGGTACACGGTCACCCGCACGATCGGGACGGGCGCGAAGGTGCAGCGCGACGGGTACGTCGTCAATGCCCGTACCCAGGCGATGCTCACCGAGGCCGAGAGGCTGCTCGGTTACAAGGTCGTACTCGATCAGGGTTCCTACAACCCCGGCGGCGACCCGACCTCGGCCGGCACCCACGACGGCGGCGGCGTCGTCGACATCTCGGTCACCGGCATGAACGCCACCAAGCGCACCGCGGTCGCCAAGGCGCTGCGCCAGGTCGGCTTCGCCGCCTGGGTCCGTGACCCGAGCCAGGGCGACTGGCCGTGGCACATCCACGCCACGGCGATCAACGACACGGACCTGTCCAGCCAGGCACAACACCAGGTCGGCGACTACTACCTCGGCCTCAACGGCCTGGCCAACCGCGGAGCGGACGACGGACCGAAGGTCACGATCCGCACCTGGGAGCAGTACCAGCGCGGGTAGTGACCCGCACCCGAACCAACCCCTCGATCAACAACATCGTCCACGAGAGGACACCATGAACATCCGTAAGGGCCTGGCCGTCGCCGGCGCCGCGCTCGCCGTCGCCACCTCCATCCTGAGCTTCTCCTCTCCGGCGTCGGCGGCCGGCCGGGACGGCAACTGCGACAGCGGCGAGTTCTGCCTCTACTACAACAGCGACAACGAGGGATCGATCTCGGACTTCACCGGTTCGGTCGATGACTACGGCGCCGAGCAGCCCGAGTGCTACGACTTCAAGGGCGACGGCGCCGGCAAGGGCAAGTGCGTCAAGAACGAGGCAGCCTCGGTCTGGAACAAGAGCGACAAGACCGTCCGGATCTACTTCAACAGCGGCTTCGGCGGCTCGTACCAGGACTTCGCGGCCGGCGCGAAGGGCAACCTCAACGCCACGCTGAAGAACAACAACGCCTCGCACGAGTTCTCGCCGTCAGCGCGCACGAACATGTCGTACGCGTTGTACAAGACCAGTGGCGGCTCGGTCACCTGCGCTTTCGACGGTTACGAGAGCACACCCGGCCGGCACGAGGGCATCGACATCGCCCGTAGCGTCGGCTCGAACGTGCACGCCCTGGTGTCCGGAACGGTCACCTACGTCGCCTTCGGGAGCACCGGTGGCAGCGGGCTGTCCACGATCGCCGTCTACAACGCCTCGGCGAACAAGACGGTGATCTACCTGCACACCTCGCCGAAGTCCGGCCTGAGCGCCGGCGATGCCATCTCCAAGGGCGAGCTCCTCGGTGTCGAGTCGTGGCGCGGGGTGTCCTCCAGTTCAGCCGCACACACCCACATCGAGGTCCGGGCCGGACGCCAGACCCACGCCGCCAGGAGCGTCAACGACCCCACGCTGGAAAACGCGGACCCGACCGCGTTCTGGAACTCCCAGGGATACAACGAGAAGTAGAGCGCGGCGGCATGACCGGCCCGAACGATCGTCCGAGGTCGGCCATGCCTCCTGCTGCCCGACCCATCCCCCACATACTTCATTTCTGATCGAAAGCCGTGATTGACCATGTTGAGAAGAGTTCCGGCCGTGCTGGCCGTCCTGATGGCGGCGCTCGTCGGCGTCGCGGTGGCACCGGGCGCGGCGTCCGCCGCCGACCGTGACGGCAGCTGCGACAGCGGCGACTTCTGCTACTACTACAACAGCGACCAGGCCGGCTCGGTCTCCGACTTCACCGACACCCAGGAGGACTACGGCGCGACCCAGCCTTCCTGCTTCGAGTTCAAGGGCGACGGCGCCGGCAAGGGCGTCTGCGTGAAGAACAACGCGGCATCGGTGTGGAACCGCACCAGCAAGACGGTCCGCGTCTACTTCAACAGCAACCTCAACGGGGCACACCAGGACTTCGATGCCGGCGAGAAGGCCAATCTCAACGCGACGCTGAAGAACAACAACGCCTCGCACGAGCTGCTGGGGTCGTCGACGAACCCGACGGGCTGCCAGACCGACGGCACCAACACCACGCTGCCCAGCACGATCCTGGTCTACCGGGCCAGCCAGGGAAGGGTGGACCGGGTGGACTTCAAGACGTACGTCAAGAACGTCCTGCCGAACGAGTGGATCGGCAGCTGGCCGAACGCGTCGCTGGACGCCGGAGCCGTCGCGGTGAAGAACTTCGCCTGGTACTGGGCGCTCCACTCGACCCGCAAGACCTCGGGCGGGCAGTGCTTCGATGTCTACGACAACACGAACTCCCAGGTGTACAAGCCGGGGTCGGCGCAGACCGCGACGTCCGCCGCCGTCGACCGCACCTGGTCGAGCCGGATCACCCGCAGCGGCAAGATCTTCGAGGCGCACTACTGCGCAAACACGACCGCGTGCCGGCCCGGCTGGGTGGACGGGGACTGGATGTCGCAGACCGACTCGGCCAACCAGGCGCGCCAGGGCAAGAACTTCCGGGAGATCCTGCAGTACTGGTACCGCAACGTGGCAGTCTCCTGACCGTCACGCTTCATGGGGCCGCCCGCCGAGAACCCTCGGCGGGCGGCCCGCTCGCGTCCATGGCACGTCTCGCCTCGATGCGGCCCTGGATGTCGGCGTAGGTGAGCGCGAGCGGATCGTCCACGACGAAACGCCCTCGACTGGCTCAGCATTGCCGCCGTGCAGCGCCTTCCCGGCGAGGCGGGCGTAGACGTGGCCGACCTGACCGAGGTCCGCGCACGCAACCGGCTCAGGATGAGCGTCAGCACGGCGTAGCCTGATCCTCGTCGCACCTGCGGCCCGGCTGCGACGCTTCGCCGTCGAGGTGCTGCACCACCCGCGCGATCCACCGACTATGCATCGATAAGACATCGTTCTATATTTGCAGGTCAAAGACCGATTACCGTGGGCCGCCGGGGATTCGAACCCCGAACCTAAGGATTAAAAGTCCACAGAGGACGATCTGCTGAATCAAGGGAGTCGGGTGACACCCGGCCCTTGACCTGCGCGAACGCGAATCCCGCAGCGAGAAGTTCCATCCAATGTGGACTGCAGGTGTTCCGTGGGTGCTCGTCTGTCTGAGTGCCCGTCTGGAAACCGTTCATGGTCGATGGCGGGCCAGTCGGCGGCTCATGATGATGATCATTGACCATTGCACGATCGCGGCGTGGTGTTCGGGTAGGCGTTCGTAGTCACGCACGGTGCGTCGGCATCGGCTGATCCAGGACAGGGTCCGTTCCACGACCCAGCGCCGGGGTAGGACCTGGAAGCCGATCTGCCCGGCGAGTTTCGCGACGATCGTGACGGTGACGCCGAGTGCGGCGGCGAAGTCGACGAGGGTGCCGCTGTAACCGCTGTCGGCCCAGGTCATCGTCACCTTCGGCAGATGGTGTACGGCCCAGAGCAGGATGCGGCCGGCGTGGCGATCCTGCACCGAGGCGGCGCTGACCGCGACGACGAGTAGCAGACCGATGGTGTCCACGGCGATGTGGCGTTTGCGTCCGTTGACTTTCTTGCCGGCGTCGTAGCCGCGGCTGGCCCGGGCGACGGTCTCGGCGGCGCGGACTGACTGCGAGTCGATGATCGCCGCGCTCGGCTCGGGCAGGCGGCCGGCGACGGCGCGGGTTTGGTCGCGCAGGGTGTTGTGTAGGTGGTTGACGGTGCCGTCGGTGCTCCAGCGGGCGTGGTAGTCGTAGACGGTCTGCCAGGGTGGGAAGTCTGCGGGTAGGGCCCGCCAGACGCAGCCGTTGTGGGCGAGGTAGCGGATCGCGTCGACGATGTCGCGGCGCGAGTGCACCGGCCGGCGCCCGCCGCGACGACTCGGGTGCCCGGCCGGTATCAGCGGGGCGATGACCTGCCATTCCGCGTCGGTGGTGTCCGACGGATAACGCCGGACCCGGTTGCTGGGCAGGTGCTCGGTGGACAGAGTGGGGGTCGGGGATGCGCCGGCTCCGCCGACCAGGTAGAACGTCATATAGGGCCTTGAGGGATCGAGCGTGTTTGGTGTGGTTACCTGCGCTTCTACCTCAAGGCCCTACCCATGTCATTCAGACGCGCCGCACCGCCCACCCATCGACAGACTCAAGTTTCCAGACGGGCACTAAGGTTTGACTAGTCCACGTACGAGCTCCAGCAATCGCGCGTTGGCGGACTCGCTAGCCGAGCTCCTGACGCCAGGGCAGAGTAGTAGCTGCTCTTGGCCGCTGCGGTAGTCCTCGTGCAGCACCGCCAGTGTCGACTCCGCGTTGATCCTGACATCCCGCTCGTCCCAGGTGCGCACCACCGCGAACGCCGCGGGCAGAGTCGTCGCCGGGTCCGGGATGAGGACATGCCGCGGGTCGGTCGGCAGCCGCTGCCGGGAGAGATCCACGCCGGCGCGGAAGCTGCCGCCCAGCATCACCGCGTCCCGCAGGTCGTTTCCCACGATCTCGTTGGGCGTCAGGGGCGCGGTGTAAGACCGGTAGCCAGCCCCGGCGATGGTCAGCTCGGGCAGGTCGCCGCTGAACACGCAGTCGACGAAGTCGCCGTCGTTCGAGATCCACTTCCGCATCACGACATTACGGAACGTACAGCGCTCGAAACGCAGCAGAGCCAGCATCGTGCGGGTGAACCGGGAGCCGTCGAAGGAGCAGTCCCGGAATACTGTCGGCGTCGGTCCGACGCCGAGCTTCGCCACGGCGGCTCTGATGTTTTCGAACCGGCATCGCTCGAAGGTGCTGACCCCGACGGTCCATGATGCGAATCGTCGTCCGCTGAAGTCCTCGTCGCGGTGGGTCTCGTCGAGCATGGTCACGTGTTCGCCGGCCATACGGTGTTCCACCTATCCCATCGCTGCTTCGTTCTGCATACGGCCCATCTCACCCAGCATCGCATGGTACTGGGCATTAGACATCCCGTACCGGACATAGGTGGTCCGCAAATAGTCGGGATTCCTGGCCGCACGACCCATGTGTTTAGGGACCTCACCCACGGTCGTGACTTCGATCTTGGCGCCATTCCGCGTATCGGTAAAGTCTGGGTCCGTACCAAGATCGGTGTTTCCGGCTCTTCGGTTAGTAGGTTTCGGCGGCCGGCCAGCGGTCACCGAACGTGATGGCGAAGGCGTTCAGTACGGGCTTCCATCGCATCGTCCATCGGGCGCGGCCAGCCCCGGTCGGGTCCAGGCTGCGGGTCACAAGAGGCGACGAAACTAACGCGGCCTTCACCCCCGTACGACGTCGAGGGCAGACAGAAGAGTCTCTCCGTTGACCCATCCCCAGCCTGAAGGCCAGCTGCCGTGGCCCCAGGCGCCATTTCGATCTCGTGTCGCCGGTCGGCCGGATCGTTGAGTAGTAGCCGATTCTGCGTGGTGTTCAGTGCCAACGCGATTGTGGCAAAATCATCCAAGTCAACACGGCGCACACCCGTCTCGATCTTATTGACGGTAGTCTCCAAGCATTGGTCGCCCCAATGCGTCAAGAAGCGCCGCCAACTGGGCACCGGTAAGTCATGACCCCTCGGCCAGACCACGATCGCGGTGCTGTACCTGCACCGCCAGCGGTTGCTTGCTCCACCGTGGGACGGCCGCAGCCGCTCCTCGGACAGGGACAGCCAGCACTCCGGCCACCGCTTGACCCGTCCACGCCTTCGCCTCCGGCCCGGCAGCTCCAGGACGTCGGCCAGCCCGTCCTCAGCCGCTGCCGGGACATGAATCCCAAGGAGGACTCTCAATCCCAAGAGTCGGAGTTCAACTCCGGCGACCACCAGCCTGCAGTGGCCCACGGTTCGGCGATCTGCGCACATCGTCCAACCGTCAGTCCTCTGGGCCGATGTCGTCGAACGTATAGCTCACTTCGTTGGCTTCGATGAGTCCGCGAACAAGGTCAACGATCTCCACGACCCCGCCCCGCTGCACGATGACGAGATCGTGTGCTTTGAAGTACCGGCCGCCGAGACTCTCCCCAGAGGTCTCGTGATTGCGCATAATACGTTGCACCGCAACAATTGTCATGATGCTGGCGCTGTACCTTGCACCGTCCGGGTAGTTGACCTGGACGTCCAGGTTGTCCACAGTGCGCTCGTCGTCCTCCGCCCCCAGGAAGAGCATGAGCACAACATCGCCGATCATTACCTTACGGATGGCATCACCCACCGTAGAGCTCCTCCAGGCGGCGGATCACCTTATTTTGATTCTTCTTGTCAGACTTTCCGACGATTTGAATGCTGTCGTCAGTACTGCGGAAGTAAAGCCGGCCGCCATTCTGACCCCGCGCATAACTCACATCGGTACCTTTCAGCGCCTCGGTCCCCTTGCCAGGGTTCATGTTGCCATTGCTGAGCTGCTCGAAGAGATGGTCGAAGTCCTTCTGGACTTTCTGGTCCTTGGCGGCCTTCTCCGCCTCTCGGACAAGCATTGAATCCTCATCGATTCTCGAGGACATCTTGTTCACCGGCGTCCGGGAGGCCTTGACCTTTCCGGAAATCCTGCCGCTACCGGTCGCTTGATTGTTCCAGTGTAGATCGTCGAGGTGATCGTTCAAGTTTCTTGCGCCGTGCCCGACGGCCAATGATCCGCCGGCGACGCCGGCGACGCCGAGGGCGAGGGCCGGTACGGCCACTGGGGTAGCGGCGCCACCGGTTCCGCCTGAGACGACGAAGCTTGCGAGGATGACCGGAGCGCCGAGTTCGATGGCAAAGGCCCCGCCTTCGATCATCGCGAGGTCGATGGCGATTTTTGCGAGAGTGTCCTGGTTCTCGTGGACCCATTCCATGGAGCGTTGCCAGCCGTTGCAGACGGGTGCGAACCAGCCGCATTTCTCTTTCTGCTCGACGACCGGTACCGCTTGGACGACATTGCCGCTGGAGGATCCGGCGCCGTTGTTTCCATTGCCCTTGTTCCCGCTGCCCTTTGTCCCGCCGGGACCGCCGGTGCTTCCGTTGCTGGTGCCTTCGTTGCCGGTGCAGGCTACGCCTCCGCCGGTGGCGCAGTCGGCCGAGCCGAGGGTGAGTCCAGATGGGTCGCTGAAGCTGATGGGGCTGTTGTTGGCGTAGGAGTAGGCGTTCCACTGTTGTGGGTCGGCGAGGTCCATGATCGGGTCGGCGGAGATGAAGCGGCCCAGGGTGGGGTCGTATTCGCGGGCGCCGAGGTGGGTCAGGCCGGTGTTGTCCCGGGTTCCTCCGACGAAGCCCTTGTCTCCGGCCCACGTCGTGGGTTTGGTGCCGCGGTCCTCGCCGAACGGCATCGTGCGTCGCCGGTTGACGGTTAGGCTCGCGTCGCTTGTGACGGTGGCGGTGGCGGTGCCTTCGTGGTCGTTGACCATCCAGGTCAGCGCGCTTGGGGTGCGGACTGCGATGGTTGAGCCGGCGTGGCTGTAGTAACGGGTGCCCACCGCGTTGCCGGTCTTGGGCTTGCGGATCTCGAGGCCGCCGGGCAGGTAGAGGGTGGCTCCGGTGGGGTCGCGGCGGATGAGCCGGCCGCCGTCTGTGTCGTAGGTGTAGCTGGTGACACCGGTGCTGTCGGTGCTGGTGCTGAGCTTGCCTTCGTCGTTCCAGGCGAGTGCCTGGCTTCCGGTTCCGGCGGTGCCGTCGGCGGCGCAGACGTTCGCCGCGGTGCCGGTGGGGCGGCAGAGCGTGTTTCCGGACGCGTCGTAGGCGAACTGCTGGGTGACGCTGCTGCCGCCGGTTGCGGCCACGGAGGTGACCGCGTGGGGCTTGCTGCCGGGGCCGCCGCCTGAGGCCGGGTACGCGTAGGTGCGAGTGGTGCTGGTCGTCTGGTGGGCGACCTCGGTCTTGCGGTTGCCGGAAGGGTCGTAGGTGTAGGACCGCCAGTACGACGCCGGTCCGCCTACGGCAGCGGCGGTGACCGTGGCCAGGCATGTCGCGGCCGCCTGTGACCAGGCTTCGGTCAGTTGCTTGAGGTGGTCGTACTGGAAGCACTGGGTGTCGGCGGCCTGGCCGCCGTCGGGGGTGTCGGTGATCGACGTGATGGTGCCGGCGTCGTTGTGGTTGTAGCTCAGGTTGTAGATGTCGTTCTTCAGTTCCGGGACGGCGTTGAACGTCTTCTTGCGGCCGGTCGCGTCGTCGTAGCCGTAGGTCAGTGCGACGCGGGCGCCGTGTTCGCCGAGGTTCTGTCCGATGAGCTGGTCGAGCTGGTTGTAGACGATCTCCTGGGCGTAGAGCTGCTTTCCGAACAGCCCGTCGGGCAGGCCGATCTCGTTGAACAGCGTGGTGACCGTTTCGGCGGGAAGGCCGGCGACGGCGGGGGTGGTGATCTTCTCCAGGGTGCCGTTGGGCCGGTAGCCGAGGGTCTGGGTGTAGGTGCACGGGTTGGCCTCGCCGGAGATGCACAGTCCGCTGTCGGTGCTCGGGACTGTCACCGAGGTGCCCTTGGGCCGGCCCGCGGTGTCGTAGCCGGTGGTCGCGGTGACGTAGGCGGAAGCGTTACCCGCGCCGTCGTATTCGTAGCGGGTGGCGCTGGTCAGCTTGCCGACGCCCTTCGGGAGGGTGTCGTAGACCCATTCGTTGAGCTTGCGGCCGTCCGCTGCGCCCTGCCGCACGGTCTTCTTGCGGCCCAGGTCGTCGTAGGCGTAATACAGAGCCTTGCCGCGTGCGTCCTTGTTCCAGCTCAGCTGACCTGTGGCGTCGTACCCGCTGGTGAAGATGCCGGTGTCAGGGTCTTCGGTGTAGACCTTGTGGCCGCGCAGGTCGTAGCGGTACCTCCAGGTGTTGTTGCCGGGTCCGGTGACCGAGGCGAGCTCGTCGCGGTTGGTGTATCGGTAGGTGGTGCGTTCGAAGAGCGCGGCGTCGTCGCTGCCTACGTTTGCCGGGTCCTTGTACTGACGCAGCTCGGCGAGGTTGCCGCGGGGGTCGGTGATCGAGGTGGTGGCGATGCCGCCGTTGGGTGGGGTGACGCTGGTCCGCTCCCCTGCGTAGCCGGTGTGGGTGCGCCACGCCTCATCACCGGCGATCTTGAAAATGGCGTCGGTGATACGGCCGGCACCGTCGTAGACGTTCGCGGTCAGCGCCGGGATCTCGGGACGGCGTACCGGGGTCACCAACGTGGTGTTCGGGGCCGTGTTGTCGATGTCGTAGTACGCGCTGCTGGCCCAGTCGACCAGGCCGCGCGAGTTGTAGACGGTGTCGACCAGGGCCCGGCCACCGGCGAGGGTCTGCGTCTGGGTCTGGCGCAGCCGCAGCATGCCGTCGTACAGCGCGACCGTCGTGCGGTAGTACCTCGTCCCGGCCGGCATCAGATTCTTCGTGATGACCGAGCTCGGGGCGTCCTTGCTTAGCTTGTAGGCGTAGCTGACCGACGGGTCGTTCTTGAACGTAGCCCGGTCGCGTCCGGGCGCCCACACCGCCAGCAGCCGGCCGTCGCCGTCGAATGCCGACTCGGTGACCAGGCCGTTGGTGTCGGTCACCTTGACGGGTACGCCGAGCGCCGGGTTGAACGTCTGCGTCGCCGTCAGCCCCAGGGCGTCGGTGACCTTGGTCTGGGTCACCGGGCCACCGGATGCCGGGGTGAAGTCGGTCTTGGTCACGTGCCCGAGCGCATCGGTTTGCCGGACGGCGCGGCCGATGGCGTCATAGCCGGTGCGGCTCGCATCGACGAAGACCGGTGTTGTTCCGTCGAACCGGTCGACCTGGACGACGCGGACGGGCAGGCCTCGGGTGGGCGCGGCCCCGTAGGTGTCGGGGTCGTCGTAGTAGGTGCGGATGTCGTTGAGCACGTCCTGGGTCGTGCTGTCCGCGCCGCATCCGACGCCGACGGCGACTTTGCGCTTGACCCGGTCCAGCATCCACGCGTCCGCGTTGCGGGCGTACTCGGTGCGGGTGCAGCGGTCGTCGCCAGCGTTGGCCTCGTCGCCGAGGTCGTTGACCTCGGCGACGAGGTTGTCGTCGTTGACCTTGGTGACGGTCTGGGTCCAGCGGGTGCCGCCGGTCGACAGCTTGGTCCGCCTGCGTTCGGTCTCGACGTGGGTGCGCCAGGCCTTCAACGGCCCGGCGGTGGCTGTCGGCCCCTGCGCCACCGGGGTGCTGAGGGTTCCTGAGATCCACTCGGTGCCGTTAAAGTCGATCTGCTCGCGCAGCATGCCCGTGAAGGCTTCGTGGTCGGTGACCTTGCCCCCGAAGGAGTCCTCGACCTGCACGGCGCGCGGCGTGCCCTTGGGCGGCAGCGCACCATCGACGGGTTGCGGGTCGCCGTTCATCCCGCGGAAGTAGCGGTACTCCGTGCGGGACTGCACCTCGGATTCGAGACCGGTACGGATCTGCACCCGGCCGTAGCCGCGGAACTGACCCCAGGTGCGCTTCTTCGGCTTCACCAGGGCCGAGTTGTCGTACGCCCACGCCGGCGCGTCGAGGTAGTCGTAGTTGGTCTGCTGGTGTTCGAAGCCGCCGGTGTTGTCGTACACGTCGACGCGGGTCACGACGTACTTGTTGAACCAGTCGATCTTCGAGTCTTCGCCCTCGGCGGCGTAGTACTGCGGGAAACACCGCTTGGTGTTCGCCCACGGCTTGGGCAGCGTGATGGTGTCGCACTCGGGCTTGGAGTAGGTGACGCCGATCTGCGCGCCGGACTCGGTGGTGATCGACTGGACCCGGTTGCGGAACAGGCTCGAGTGACCATTCGGCGTGTTCACCCGGTTGGGCATCACGTCGGCGTTGGGGTTGAACACGACGGCCGGGTCGGTGACCGCCGGACCGCCGGCGCTGGTCACGTGGCCGGTGTGTTGGACGCTCTTCAGCCACATCGGCGTGCTCTCGTTACCGCCCGCCTGCAGGTAGGCGTGCTTGAGGGCATAGCTGTCGACGGTGGTGTAGTCGTCGCCGCTGCCGGAGTAGACCTGGGTACGGACCTTGTCCAGGCGCACGTTGGTCCAGAACGTCGGGGAGTACTGCGTTTCACACGGTGCCTTGTCGCAGTACTGGTCCCACGGCGTGTCCGGGAACCGCTTCGCGATCGGCTTGCCCTCGCCGGTGCGGCACTTGCCGATGCAGCGGTCGGCGGTGTCGAACAGGACCCGGTTCACCGGATGCACCGTGGCCGCGTCGTCGCTTCGGCTGCCGTACTCGGCCTTGACCAGGTGCCCGGCCCGGTCGTAGGTGGTCCGCTTGTCCTTGTCACCCTCACGCGCGTACGCGCCGGATTCTTTGGCGTAGAAGTAGGTGATCGTGTTGCGGTTCGGGTCGACCGCGTAGTCGAGGTTCCAGCGCCAGGCCCGGGTCACCCGCGACTTGGCGAAGTCACTGTCGTAGCCGGGATCGCTGGGGTGGTTTCCGAAGACCGGGAGCGTCCAGGTGGACTTGGTGTCGTAACCGGATGAGGTGCCGCCGGTGGCCTTGCCCCGGCCGAAGTAGTACTGGGTGCCGTCGACCGTCGTGACGCGCCAGTAGGTCTTGTCCTCGTCGCCGTTGTCGACGCCGCCCTTGAGCTGCTCGATCCGGGAGCCGTCGTCCGCCACGCCCCGATAGCGCACGTTCGTGTCGCCCGGCCCGCTGTCGGTGCCCGCATCCTTGACCAGCTCGGTCGACGCGCCGTTGAAGGACATGGTCGCGTTGTCGTCGAACCAGCACTGGTCGTCGCCGACCACGTCCTTGTTGTTGGGCGCCTTACCGTCCTGCTCGCCTCGGTCGTCGGAGCACGAGCGGTAGCTGCGTTCGATGTAGCCGGGTTCGAGGGACCAACCGTCACCGATCCACGAGCCCTGGGTGTTGTTGCCCGAGGTTCGGCCGTCGATCGACGCCGACGAGTAACTCAGCTTCAGGTCCGGCGCCATGCCACCGGGCGGCGGCGGCGTCTTGATCGGGTACGACCACGCGAACGCACCGTTCTGCTGCGACACCTGCCACGTCGACGCCGCCGTCAACGTGGTCGCCTTGTAGTCGCCGTTCTCACCCGCTGGCGCCGCCGCCAGCGCGAACGAGGACACGGCGCCAGCCGCGGCCAGCGGAACGGTGGCGGTGACCGTACCGGCGCGCGTGTTGTTCACCGACCGGACGGGCTGACCGTCGGCGAGCCGCACCAACCGCAGCCTGCTCAACGCGTCGCGGCCGAACATGCCCGCCACCGAGCGGTAGTCGACCGCGAGCTTCGCCTGACCGGCCTGCTGGGCGCCGTCGGCACGTGCGACGCGTACGACGAGACCGCGAACCCCCAGCGCGCCCGCCTCCGCACGGCTGAGCGCGCTCACCCGCACCTTGCTCACCGCACCGTCACGACCGGCCACCGCCGACCGCGAAACCGCGGCCGGAGCCGTGACGGAGACCCGCAGCTTGCCGACTTGTACCGGCGCTGCCGACTGCGCAGTCAGCGCGACCGTCTGCGCACCGGCCGGAACCTCCGGATCCGGCGGCAGGTCCGCCTCGGTCAGCTCCCGGGACTCCGCGGTGTACTCCGGTAGCGGCTTCGCCACCACCGGCGCCACCTTGATGCCCTTGACATCCGTCGGGGTCGTGGCGGCCCCGGCCGCGGCCGCCGGGGTGGCCGGCAGCTGCCCAACGACGCCCACAGCGAGCACCACGGCGAGCAAGGCCCGCAGCGGTCGGACGCCTGCGGCGCGGTCACGCCGAGCGGCACGCACATTAGCGAAGTTCGCCGTCACACCAGTCTCCTTCAGCCGCATGCCGCGGCAGTCCCCGTGCACCGGCCCGAACCGGCTCAATCATTCGAATACACGTCGGTCGCGGCGTCACCGGCCCCCATCGCAGACCCGCGACGGGGCCGATCCGGTCAGCGTCAGGCTGCGGGCAGGTCCTCGGCCTGCGCCTTCTCAGCGATCTCGTGTTTCGACCAGACCCGTGGAGTCGCGTGTACTTCGTCGACCTCGCCGACCCACCGGTCACTCGGGCCGACGTTCCAGCCGCGGCCGATCGCGAACCTGCCGGTCGCCTCCCAGGTCGCGGTACCGGCCTTCTCCGCCAGTACCCCGTCAGCCGTCGGGATGCCGTTGACATAGAGCTGGATCCGGTTGAGGGCGGGATTCACGATGCCGACCAGATGCACCCAGGCACCGGCCTCGACATAGCTGGCGGTGCAGGCGTCGGTCGTCGCGGCGGCTGCGACGTCGGCGGCGGCGACCGAGAAGCACCAGGCGGGATCGTTGACGCCGTCGGCGTCGACATCCCGGTCTGTGCGGTAGCCGAGCTTGAACATCGAGGTGTTCACGCCGTCCTGCGAAACCGCCACCTGATTGCCCGCCGGCAACGGCGCGGGCAGGTCGGCCTGCTCATCGTCGGGCGGGGTCTGCTCCTCGTCGGGGTTGTCACCGGTTCCAGGATCCGGTTCCGATCCCGGGTCGGTGCCCGGATCGGATTCGTCCGTGGCCGGCGGCGCGGGCAACCGCACCCAGGCCGCGACGGTGAAGCCCGCCGGGGCCAGCGTGTCGAACACCGTCGAGGATGTGCCGAGCTCGCCGGCACCGGCGAAGGTCGCGGCAGACTCGCCGCGCTTGCCGGCCTCCGACCAGGTCACCCCGGCGCCCGACACGGCGGCGGGACGGTTGTTCTCCGGCGCCGACGCGGCGGCCGTTCCGGCGCCCTCGTCGAGCGACCAGTACCAGGCCTCGCCGACCGGCCGCACCTTGAACACGTAGTCGACGGCTCCGGACACGTTGCCGGCGGTGTCGATCGCCTTCACCCGCAGCGTGTTGACCAGGTCCTTGCTCGGCGTGAGCGTCCGCTCCAGCACACCGCTGGCGGGCGGCGATACCTGCGTCTCGGTACCGCCGTTGAGCGAGTACGAGTAGGTCTTCACCGCGTCCGTGGAGGTGCCGGGCCGGAAGATGAACACGCCGGGCACACCCGGCCCGCCGTTCCAGCCTGTCGTCGGGTACTTCTCGCTGGTGACCGTCGGATTCTTCGGGTTCGCCGTGTCAACCTTGAAGCCGAACCAGTCCGAGTACGAGCCACAGAGGTAGCTGTCGCAGGCCTTACCGCGCCAGTAGTACTGCCCGTCCGCCAGATCGGACTTCAGGGTCCAGCCACGCTGGCTGTTACTGGCAACGCCGGTGACCGTGGTACCCGACGAGGCCTTGCGGGTCGTCTTGTCGGCGGCGTAGACCTCGTACTCGTAGCGCAGCGTGCCGCCGTCGGCGTCCGCGGCCTTCATGCTCAGCGTCGGCCGCTTCGATGAGGTGACCGCGGTGCCGTTACTGCATGCGGCGTAGCACGGGCTGAACGCCAGGCTTCCCGGCTTGCCGGGGGTGTGGTTGTACTCGACGTCGAGGTACGCCGAATCGGGCACCAGCTTCTTCCACTGGTAGTCGTCCGACTCGCTCTTGGCGCGAAACGCGAGGGTGATCGTCCCGAGCCCCGCCCTCGCACCGTTCTGGAAGTCGTCGCGGACTGCGGTCTGGGCGAACCTCACCTCGTCGTTGCCCTTCGGGCAGGCGCTCTTGTTCGCGGTCGCGTTGACGGAGCCCAGGACCTTCCAGGTTTTGTCCTTGGTGCTGTTCCAGGTCACCGCCGCCGACTTGTCGACCCAGTTGGTCCGCCACAACTGGAACGGCGTCGGCGAGCAACTCGCGCTGTGCCGCACGTTGACCAGCACGTGCGCCTTCTTGATGGTCGCGCCCTTGAGCTTGTTCACGTCGAACTGCACGATCGTGCGCCAGTCGTCGTCCGAGGAACCCTGCCAGAGCTGCCCGACCCGCATGTCGCCCCGCGTGGAGCTGTCACTCCAGTACGACTTGGTGGGGTTCTTACGGCTGACGTGCGTCCAGATCTCCTTGCCTCCGTTGAAGCCGGGGTCGATCGACACCGGATACACGGTGGCGGGATCGGTCAGCATCGCCTGCGACGGCACCACCGTCAGCGAGTCACCGTCCAGATGGACCGGCACGTCCTCGATCCGCCGCGGCTCCGGGTCCTGCGGCAGCACCGCTGGCGGCGGATCCGCGCCGAGGACCCGCGCCTTCTGCGCCGCGACCATCGCCGCCTGCTGCGGCTTGTCCCACATCCGGGCGCCGTCGGACACGAAGACCGGCTCACCCGACGGCGTCACCGCCTTGATGAAACCGTCCGCGCCGCTCTGCACCGCCACGCCCTGAGTAGCGAGGCCGAAGCGAAGCGCCCGCAGATCAGGATTGTCCGCGGCGGTCGGGGTCTTGACGACCAGAACCTCGCTGAACGAGTCGACGTAAGCGCTCAGCCGCAGGTCAACGCCGGGAAGCACCTCCCGGTAGGTGGCCGTGCTACCGGAGAGCACGGGCTTGTGCTTGCGAAACGGGCTCGGCCAGGACATGGCCAGCGATCGCCCATCCCGCACGACAGTCAGCAGCGGACCGCCACCCCCGTTGGAGAACCGCACGTCCAACGTCGTCGCCTCCGGCACCACGACACCGTCGACGACCTTCAGATCCGGCTTCACCGGGACCCACTTCGCGCCGCGCCGCACGCGAATCGGGGAGGCGTGCTGCCGGGACCGGAGTGTGCCGTCGGGCAACGCGAAGGTCTCCGACGACTCGGTCCGCTCGCCCAGGATCTCCACCGGCTTGCGGCTCTTCCATGCGAGGCGCATCGCGGTGGCCTGGTCCGCCGCCTCGGTCGGATCCGCCGCGGGCACGGCGACCGGCGGCCGCGCGGCCGACGCCGGCTGTGCGATGAACGCGACCGCGGCCACGATCGTCATCGCGGCCACCGAGGCCGCCAACGGACGAATCACGCCGGTCACGGACAGGGCGAAATGGCGGCCGTACGGCCGCCGGGCGTGCGTCATCAACATCCCCCGTGTTCTCAGCGCTGCCCCGAGGAGACAAACACTCCCCGGCAAAGTCGCCGACCAGCGAAACGATATAGAGGACGGACGATCACCCGCAAGGCGGTTCGCCGCCGAGCCACGAATGTGAACAGACACACGCATCAACTCGGCCGGTCCGGGGCGTGGGTCCGCGAGAAGCAGCGGGCCGCCCACGACCTACCCGCCTACCCGGCGCTTCGTCGACATGGAACCGCAGCCAGACGCCGACGCACCGCACCAGCCGGCTGCAGGGGCGACCGCTCCTCCTCGAGGACCTGGCGACTTGCCAACGCAGCTGACGGCGGAGCCCGCTCGCAGCACCCTTCCCTACCGCCGCCCCCTCAAGCTTGTGAAGCCGCGCCCAGATTCAACCTGAGCCGGGCGCGCGACCGCAGCAATGCCGCCGTCGCAGCGACGGCGCTGTGCGCCAGCTCCCGAAACACCGTCCAATACATGTCCGCAGTCTTGACCGCGCTGGAGTGCCCCAGGTCGTGCTGAATCGCCTTCAGCTCGACGCCCGCCACACCCGCAAGGCTGGCCGCGCCGTGCCATAGCCGGCGGCAGCTCCAGATGCGCACCAGGGCACGGAATCGGTGGGTGAGCCGTCCGGCCGCACCGGCCGCCCATCCTGATGGGTGAACAGGTAGCAGCCGCGGCAGCCATCTCTGTCGTCGGTGAACGAGCAGGTCGGGCGAGCGGGATCGACAGTTGATAATCAACTCACGTATCGTCCGGGCGGCAATCACGACTACGGGGGTCCGGGCGCTATGGGCAGACTTCGTCTCATCACGACAGCCGGGTTGCTCGGCTCCTTGGTCATGTGGGGGCCGGCGCCCGCCTTTGCCGCCGACCCGCCCGTCGACGTCGCCTCACCGGTCGTCACCTCCACCGGTCTCGTGGACGGCCAGGTCGTCGGGCGAGGCCAGCGGCTTCGTCCGAGCTGGGCGGACGACACCGGCGTTACTCGGGTGGAGGTCGTCCTCAACGGCGCGGTCCTGCGGAGCTACCTGCCGGGTCAGTGGGACCAGGGCGTTTACCTGGCGGTGCCCGCCAATCTGCATGACACCGAGGCGGACGTCACCATCCGGGCGTTCGATGCGGCGGGCAACCAGGGCGAGGCGACGAGCCGTGTCCGTGTGGACACCCAGGGCCCGAACGCCACCCTGTCGCCGCCGTTCGAGTCCTTCATCGGCGGGGTGGTCACCTTCACCGCGACCGACGTGTCGAGCGATCTCGCGCAGATCGTGCTGTTTGACCACGCGAGCGGCCGGGAGGTGGCGAAGGCCACGGCCGCACCGTGGTCCATGACGTGGGACACGACCGGGCGCACCGGGGACACCCACGTCCACTTCGAGCTCACTGACAAAGTCGGCAACGTCTCCTTCGCCTACGGCTTCTACGGCATCGACAACACCGGGCCGACCATCTCCGGGCTGCAGTTCCCGCAGCAGGCGGATCACGCCGTCGTGGACGGACGCATCAGCGGCAAAGCCCGGCTGACCGCACTGGTCGACGGCCCCTCACCGCTCGACAGGGTCGAATGGTGGGTAGACGGGACGTTGCGTTCGACGTATCCCGTTCCCTCATCGGGGTCCTACCCGACGCCCTATTTCGACTGGGACACCGGCCTGGCCAACGGCACCGCCCTATTGGAGGTCCGCGCCCACGACATCCTCGGGCACCGCGCGACGGCGACGCGCAACATCGTCATCGACAACACCGGCCCGACGATCACCTCGATCACCCCAGCCAACCGGGCTCTCGTCCGAGGCGGTCAATTCAAGACCACCGTGAAGGGCGCAGACCCGTCCGGCATCCGCGAGGCGTATCTGCTGGATGCCACCGCCGTGAACAATGCGCCCTTCACCGTGTTCGCCTCCGCCGGCAAGGACGGACCGCGCACGCTGACCTGGACACTCACCGACCGACTGGGTAACCAGAGCACCGCCAAGCGGGTCGTCATCGTCGACAACACCAAGCCGAAAGTGAAGATCACCAAGGCACCCGGCAACGGCGCGAAGGTCAGCAAGACGGTCAAGGTCACCGTCTCCGCCACCGACCGCAACGGCATCAACAGGGTCGAGCTGCTGATCAACGGCAGGGTCATCGCCACGGACACCAAGGCGTCATACGCCTTCTCCGTCAACCCGAAGAAGTACGGCAAGAAGATCAAGATCCAGATTCGCGGCTACGACAAGGCCGGCAACGTCACGAAGACCACCACCCGTACCTGGCGCCGCTGATCGCAGCCTGAGGATCGAAGCGTGACGCTTGTGACGGTCCGCGTCGCAAGCGTGATGTCTCCTGCCGCGAAGCGCCGTCGGTCAACGACGCCCGCCCAACGGCAGCACTCCGGCCGGGCTGCCCCGCTCGCCGGCCACCCTGCAACGCATCCGGGCAACCCTGCGCGCCGCCTACAACGCCGCGATCCGCGAAGGGATGATCACCGACAATCCTGCCCGCCGGGTCGAGATGCCGGCCGGGCGCCAGCCCCAGGCGGTGGTCTGGACCGAGGGGCGCGATGAGGAATGGCACGCCGACGGCGTCCGCCCCGGCGTCGCGGTCTGGCTCCCGGCGCAGCTGACGGAGTTCCTCGCGTTCGTCGCAGAGGATCCGCTCTACCCTCTGTAGTGGCTGATCGCCCTCCGCGGTCTGCGCCGGGGTGAGACCGCCGGTCTGCGCTGGTACGACGTCGATCTCGACGCCCGGCAGCTGACCGGCGCACCGTCACCGTGCTCCGCGCCCACCTGCGCCGCCAACGCGCCCACTACCTGCTCACCGGCCGCACCTGGCGGGCCTCCGGGTACGTGTTCACCCGCCCGGACGGTCTGCCGTTCCACCCGAACCACTTCACGAGACGCCTTCGCTTCCTGACCGACCTGTGCGGCCTACCACCGGTCCGGCTGCACGACCTGCGCCACGGGGCGGCCAGCCTCGCCCACGCCGCCGGCGCCGACCTCAAGACCGTCCAGGGCCAACTCGGGCATGCCAGCATCGTGCTGACCGCCGACACCTACACCAGCGTGCTGCCCGCCGCCCAGCACAAGGCCGCCGAAGTCACCGCCCGCCTCATCCTCACCACGGCCCGCAACGCCCACGCCAGGATGACCGCCAAGAACCGGCGCCGTCGGCCCGGACCACCGCCGCGGCTCGCCCAGACGTCCACCACACCACCCCGCGCTAACAACGCTGCCGGCGGCAAATCCGCAGGTCAGGGGGCCTCAACAAGGCAACGCGACACTCAAATGCGTACGAAACGGTCCAAGCGACAACGAGTGACCAACAAGCGTCCACGCACCACACCGGACAGCCGGACGGCGGGAAACCACAGGTCAGCAGGGTGGGCCGCCGGGGATTCGAACCCCGAACCTAAGGATTAAAAGTCCTCAGCTCTGCCATTGAGCTAGCAGCCCGCGGGCATCAGATTACCCGACGAGATCTGCCGGGGCTGGGCAGTGGCGTGCACCTGGACACGCCGGCGCACGCCGCCGTCTTCGGCCTGCACCGATATCGGCCTGGCCGACCCGGTCGACGTCGAGGCGATGGTCCCGCCGTCGGCTCCGGCACCCTCGCGCATTTCGGCGTCATCGCCGGACCTGATCGACTACCCCTCGCCGGGCGAAGCTCCCGCAGGTGCTTGCGAAGGCTGCTCATGTAGGCGCATCGGCCGCCGATGAGCCGTACGACATGAGGAAGCTGTGGATTTGCGCGGGAGCCGCCTGCGCGCTGGCACTCGGCGGGTCGTCGGCGTCCGTACCGCCCGTGACCGAGATCTCCGACGCCCCGAGCTCTGTCGCCCTCGGCGATCCGGCCGCTCTCTTTGATCTAGACGGTTTTCAAGGCCTGGTTGTCTCCGACGTCATGGTCATCAGCGACCCTGATGAGCAGTGCACCCCGCCTCCACCCCGTGCGAGCATCCCGGCGACCGCTCGCCTTGGTGAGGCGATCGCCTATAACAGCTTGCGGTACACGATCAGTTCGATCGGTGTGGCCGGCAGAGACGACGACCGGGTCTGGTTGGTCGTCCGCGCCCAGGTCGTCAGCTCAGGATGCGCAGGATCGGCCAGCCTCTGGGACTTCCTCTTCACCGACGCCGGCGGCGCGAGCTATAAACCGAGTCCTCAAGGCCGACGGGGCGAGTTCACCTCGTACGTCATCCCGGCCGGCGGTTGGGCAACCGGGCTCGTCTTCTTCGACCTGCCTGCCACCGCGGTTCCTGGTGGCGCGGTCGGCTTCCGAGAGTCGATCCTTCCCATCTCACTCACGGGTCGCACACCCGATCGGCCGTACGGCCTCTGGCCTGTTCCGGCGTCCCCTTCCGCAGCCCGAAGCCCAGACACGTATCCGGCGAACTGAGGCGTGGCGCACCGTTCACTGCTCACCCGGTGACCGGCTGTCCCCGGCGGGCGAGTTCGACGACGATTGCGGCGATGTTCCACGCGTCGTCGTCGCCGCGGTGGTGGCGTCCCTCCAGTGGCAGGCCGGCCTGGGCGAGGGCACGACTCATGCCGACCCCTCGGCGTAGGCCGAACGCGGTCGCGAACCGTTCCTTGACGTTGATGTGACGGCTGCCGAACGGATACCCGACGCCACCGACGCACTGGCGTTCGAATTGACGCCGGTCGTACTCGCCCCAGCTCGCCCAGGTCCGGTGGCGTCCGCGCAGCTCGTCTCGGACACTGGCGCACGCCGTGTCGAAGTCCACACCGCCGTCGACGTCGGCCTGGGTGAGCCCGGTCAGCTCGGTGCAGAACGCGCTCACCCGCGACCGGCGTGGCCGGACGAGGATGCGCCGCCGCTCGATCCGTCGCCAGTCATGAGTGTCGACCACGCAGACACCGATCTCGATGATCTCGCTCGACTCATCGCGCGGCGGGCTGTCAGCCCAACAGGTTGCCTCAACATCGACGATATTGAGGAACCGTTCGAGGTCCTCATTCACGGGTGAGGACTTTAACGGTTCGTTCCCATCGACGCGCCCGAATTCGCGGGTCGCCACTTGCCGTAGATACCGAGTGCCCGCCTCAGCTCTTGACGACGTTCGCGATCTGCAGGGCGGCCTGGGCGGGCGTGAGGTGGGTGGTGTCGACGACCTCGGCCTCGTCATGTAGCCACGTGCGGGCCGCCTCGGCGTAGGGCTCGAGGTATTTGAGGCGGAACGGGGAGGGGACGGCGTGTTCCGCCTCGATACGTCCGCGGAGGGTGTCCTGGTCGGCGTGGAGGACGAAGTGCCTCACCGGGATGGCATGTTGGGCGAGGCCCGTGCTGATCTCGCGCCAGTACCGCTCGACCAGGACGGTCATGGGCATCACCAGGGTGCCGCCGGTGTATTCGAGTACCCGGCGGGCGGTCTCGACGACGAGTTGCCGCCACGGTGGCCAGTGTTGGAAGTTGTCCGTCTCGGGCGGCCCCGGCGTGATGTCCATGAGTGTCTCGCCGACCTTCTCGGCGTCGAACACCCGTGAGTCCGGGATCAGTTGCCGCACGATTGCACCGATCGTCGTCTTGCCCGCGCCGTGGGTGCCGTTGAACCATACGATCATGGGCCCCGACGCTAGCGCTTTGCGGGTCGCGGGTCGCCTTGGCAGAAAGGACGCCGTGACGATGAAGCACATGGCACCCCTTGCTGATCTTGCGCGGTGCCTTGATGTGCCGGTGCCCGAGGACACTGACGACGAGCATCAGCGGTGGACCCTCTACCAAAGGGCGATCGGCTGCGAGGCGTGCCATCCGCAGTTGCTTGCCGCCGTCCTTCTCGACCCGGATGACGTGCTGGTCGCGGCCGTGGTGACCCAGATGATGGAATGGGTCGAAGCGCCTGGGCGCGAGCGTTGGATCGCATCGGTCCGCACCGAGAAGGACCGGCGGTATGCCTCCCGGCGCGCCGGCGAGGTCGACATTCTGCGTTTACAGGGCGCCATCCCAAACCTCGACCGGGAGTTGCTGGCGACCTGGACCGACTGGCTTCAGATCAGACTCGCAGAGACCACCACGGTCGTGGGCACCCTCGACCAGCTGGCACGGCACGGCAGAACGAAAAGGATTCGACGGACAGCTGCACAACGGCTAATGGAGTGACACATCAACGTTCGCAGCCGACCGCCACCTGAAGCCCCGGATTTCCCGGGGCTTCAGGTGGTCCGTCGGCAGGTCAGGCGACCGTGTACGCCCGGTAGATCGTCACCTGCGCGTACTCGCCCTTCGTGGTGGTGATCCGGCTGCGCAACGCGACCGCTCCGCTCGCCGGGTTCTTGACCGTGGCCTGCCAGCGACCGCCGACCTTCTTGACGGGTACGGATCGCCAGGTCCTGCCGTTATCGAAGGACACCTGGGCGGTGACCGTCTTGGCAGTGACCTTTCCGAGCTTCAGGTCGGGAGTGTTCCTGCGCCGATCCGGGCGGATGTCGAGGACCGTGCTGGAGCCCGCCTTCGCCCGGTTGTTCATGTCCAGGCCGCCGGGAACCATCCGCGGCAGGATCACGTCGGCGTAGCGGGACTTCGCCTTGGGGTTCAGCTTCATCTTGAAGATCGCCTGGGCGCGCGGCGAGAGCATGTCGGCCGGGTGCTTGATGCCGGGCCGGTACCGCTGAGCGTCGACCTGGAGCCGGTACCAGCCCTTCTTCTTGATCTTCGCGCTGAATTCTGAGCCCTTGCCCTCCCAGTCCGTGCGCCACTGGGCCTTGAGCACCTTGTTCGCGCTGTTGTACAGCGTCACCCGGGATCGCTCGCTGGCCTCGGAGTACAGGTCGTACGAGGGGTCGGTGAACATCAGCGAGGTGTCGAACCTCAGCGTGGTGGAGTACATGCCGGGCAGGTTCCGGCCGGGTCCCCAGGCGGCGTTGAAGAAGCTCTGGTTGTACGACTTGCCCGCGGCCAGGGTGAGTTTGCGGTAGTCGAAGCCCATCATGGCGCTGTTGCCGCCGCTCTCCGTGCCCCACCAGTTGGCCTCCAGGCTCCAGCTGCCCGGGCTGGCATGGATCTTGGTGACGATCGGGCTGATCCCGGAGAAGACGGAGGCGCCGTACCCGGCGTGGCACGCGGCGCGTTCCACCAGGCGCAGGTCGACGTTGTCGCTGCCGGCCGGGCCGCGCTTGAGCCGCCCGGTGACGGTGGCCATCGAGGCGGTGCGGTAGGTACGGCTGACGCCGGAGGGCACGGCGGACTTGGTGGCACCGGAGACCATCCACAGGTTGCCCGTCGACCCATCCGACCAGGAGGAGTTGTAGGCGAACTGCAGGCTCTTCGACGAGTTGGGGATGACGAACATCTTGCCGGGCTCGTTCCATGCCCCGATCTCGGTGCTCGAGCTGGACGACTCGGCGCAGATCTGTGCCCGCACCTCCTGGTAGTAGGCGTCGCCCGGCTTCTTGTCCAGTGCCAGCTTGACCGGCTTGCCGCGGCGGGCGTCGATCGTCGTGCTGGTTCTGCCCGAGACCTTGAGCACCCGTGCCCCGAGCGTGTCGGTGCCGTCCTTGGTCGAGTAGATGTCGGTGAGGACCGCGTACTTGCCCTTCTTCAGCTTCTTGGCCGTGAGGCTCGTGCCCTTGTACTCGGCACCGTTGTCCAAGTTGATCAGACGTAGCGGCGACTTGAGCTTCGCGCCGCTGCGGTCGTACGTGATGACGGTGAGGTACGCAGTCGCGGCCGCGGCCGAAGCGGCCGTGCTCACCAAAGTGATCGGCAGCAGCACCGTGACCGCGGCCAGGACCACGGGAAGTCTTCGCAAAGTCGCCCCCGACGAGATTGATCAATGGGTCGCGATATTAACAACTGCCGAAGTCATCCGTTGCCCCGCCGGGGCCGGTCATGCGAATCCCGTCCGCGCCAGCGCGACGGCAGCGCATCGATCAACGGCGCTGGAGCCTCCGGCCAGTCGTCAAGGGCATGGCAGGGGTGTTCGACAGCTCGGCAACGCGACCAACACGGGCACCCGCATCTGGTACCGGGGCTGAGAATGCGCTCAGGCCTGCGCGTTGGTGGTGAGTAGGTAGTCGTCGGCGTCGGCGCTCCATTTCAGGTCGACGGCGCCGCCGGTCGCCGCCGCCTTGCAGAATTGGAGGAAGCTGCGATAGCCGAGCTTCTTCTCGCTGAAGTCGGGCGCCACCTTGCGTACCTGATTCTTGAGACCGGAAAGGGCCGTCGACCCGTCGCTGCCGGCGAGGTCGAAAACCACGGTGCGCAGCAGCGCGAACGCGGCCTCCCGGTCGCCGTGTTCCGGAAGCGTGACCTCGGGGTCGCCCTTGGCGGAGCTTCCGGTCAGCTCGACCACATTGTTCCCGGAGAGGTGGCGAAGCAACTCGCCGAATGCGCGGAACCCGAAGTCCGCCTCGTTGAAGGTGGGGTCCTTCCGGAGCAGGGTCCGCTTGAGCGTCGAGGCGGTCACCGCGCCGCTGGAACTGCGCTGAAGGCCCGCCACGGTCTGCGCGACCAGGGCGGCGAGCGTGTCGACGTCACGCATGGGCGTTTCCACCGCCGGCTGAGGTTCCGGTACCACCTCGGGTGGGCTTACCGGGCGGCTCGGCCGGGTGCGCGCCGGCGGGATCTCGACGCCCTCCAGGCGGTCGTAGTAGAGGAACTCGTCGCAGGCCGGCGGCAGCAGCGCGGAGGTCGACTTCTCGACTCCCACCCCGATGACGCGCTTGTTGAGTTCGCGGAGCTTGTGCACCAGCGGGGTGAAGTCACTGTCGCCGGTGCAGAGCACGAACGTCGAGATGTACGCACGCTCGAATGCCACTTCCAGAGCGTCGACGACCATTTTGATGTCGGCGGCGTTCTTGCGCGAGGCGCCCATCCGCTGCGGAATGTCGATGAGCTCGACATGCGATCGGGTGAGCATCCGGCGGTCTTCATCGAAGTAAGACCAGTCCGCGTACGCCCGGCGCACCACCACCCGCCCCCGCTCGGCGAGTGCGTCGGCGACGGGCCGGAGCTCGAACGGAATGCCGCCAAGGTGGTCACGCGCGCTGATCGCCAGGTTCTCGTAATCGAGGAACAGGGCGATGCGTTCTTCTTGATCCACGAAGCCAGCGTACGCGCGCCGGGGTCAATCGTGGGTCGGGTGCAGGGTATGCCGGGCGGCCTGGCGCAGGTCGATGTCCTCGATCATCGCGCGGGCGATCTCCTCGGTCAGCCGCCGCTCGGTCACGGCCTTGCCGAGCGCCAGCCGCTGCGCCTCGAAGGAGGCGTCCAGGTCGGCGGCGGGCAAAGCGGACGCGTCGGCCACGATCTGCCGGCCGCGCTGACGGAGCTCCCGTTCCTGGGCCCGCTCGGCGGTCAGGTCGAACCTCAGCCGCCGGGTCAGCCAGCCGATCGTGGTGCCCTGCACGAGCAGCGTGCCGAGCGTGACTAGCAGCGCGATCGCCAGGATCGCGTCCCGGCCCGGCATTCCCTTCGGTACCGAGCCGGCCGCGGCCAGGGTGAGGATGCCGCGCATGCCGATCCAGCCGACCAGCAGCGTCTCCCGCTGCGTCGGCGGGTCGAGCGGCTCGCCACCGCGCCGGGTCCGCCGCTGCCTGCGCATCTCGTAGGCGGTACGGAAGGAGGAGTCCCGCTCGGCCCGCCGCTTGACCATCCGGTCGCGCAGCGTCCACCGGCCGAACAGCAGGTACACCGCCACCAGCCGGAACCCGATCGCCACGATCAGCAACGCGCCGGCCGCCACCAGGGTGCGGACCAGCCCCGGCTCCGCCGAGTCGGCCAGGTCTTCGAGCACGAACTTCAACTGCAAGCCGATGTACGCGAAGACGAATGTCTCCAGCACGAAGTCCACGACCGGCCAGAACGCCTGCTCCTGCAGCCGGGTGCGGTATGCGCCCGGGTACTGGTGTTTCGGGTCGAGGGTCAGGTTGATGCTGATCGAGAACGCGGCCGCCACCACCGCGAGGATTCCCGAGGCCTCCACCTCCTCGGCGACCAGGAACGCGGTGAACGGCACCAGCAGCACGAGCGCCGTCTCCAGCGTCGGATTGCCCAGCCGCTTGCGGATCCAGAGGGTGGCGAGCGCGAACAGGGCGCCGATGCCGACGCCCACCGCCGCGTTCCGCAGCAACTCGAGAGCGCCGTGCCCCCACGTGGTGTGCACGCCGCCGACCACACCGATCGCGATGCTGAACAGGGTGAGCGCGGTCGCGTCGTTGACCAGGCTCTCCCCGGTGAGGATGGAGGTGACCCGTTTCGGCAGCCCTATCTCGTCACCGTGCGAAACGGTGGTGATCGTGTCCGGCGGCGCGAGCACCGAGCCGAGCACGAACGCGGCGGCCCCGATCGTCGGCAGCAGCCAGGAGGCCACCAGGCCGAGCACGCCCGCGGTGAGCAGCACGAGCAGCACGCCGAGCGTCATGATCGCGCGCAGGTTGGCACCGAACGCCGCGAACGACGCCCCACGGGTCGCCGAGTAGAGCAGCGGCGGCACCACGACCGCCAGAATGAACTCGCTGTCGAGCTCGAGCCGCGGCATTCCCGGTATGAACGACGCCAACGCGGCCAGCACCACGATGATCATTCCCGGTTCGAGATCCCGCTTGCGGGCGATCGCCGACACGGCGATGCCGACGCCGATGATGAGCAGCAGCTGCACGCCTTCCACGGAGATCAGGCTATGCGGCTACCGTTCGCAGTCCACGTTGACGTCCGGCTCCCAGGAGGTACAGCGGTCCCCGGCCTCCGTGGCGTTGTCCCCGCCATCGAGCCGGTCCACGCCGTCGTCGCCGGTCAGTGAGTCGTCGCCGGCCTCACCGAAGAGCTGGTCGTCGCCGTTGCCACCGAAGAGCCAGTCGTCGGCGCCGCCGCCCCGGATGACGTCGTCACCGTCGTCGCCGGTGATCTTGTTCGCGGCATCGTTGCCGGTCAGGTGATCGTCGCCTGACCCGCTGAAGATGGTCTCGACGTCGCTGCCGACGGTGTCGCCCTCGCCGGCCTGGCCGTCGTCGCCGCGGGCTCCGTCCAGGTCGACGCTGATCGCGGTGGTGTAGGACCCGTAGCTCACCGCGTCGACCCCGGGACCGCCGAGCAGCACATCGGCCTGCACCGCGTACAGCTCGGGCTCGTCGCCGAGCAGGTGGTCGTCGCCCGCCTGGCCGTCGAGCTGGTCCTTGCCCTCGTCACCCCGGAGCAGGTCGTCTCCGCCGCCGCCGAGGATCGTGTCGTTGCCCTCGTAGCCGCGCAGGTAATTGTCGCCCGCCGTGCCGTAGAGCCGGTCGTTCCCGGCGCCGCCGAAGAGCTCCTCGACGTCGGCGGCGATGGTGTCGTGCTCGCCGCTCGCGCCGTCGTCGCCCTGGACTCCGTCCGCATCCGCGGTGATCGCCACCCGGTACGAGCCATAGGTCACCGTGTCGGTGTCGCTTCCGCCGGCGTAGTAGTCCGCGTCCTTGGGCGCGTCGTCGACGCTGTGCGCGTAGATGAAGTCGTGGCCCGCGTCGCCGTAGACCCGGTCCTTGCCCGAGTCGCCCTGGAGCCAGTCGCCGCCGGCGCCGCCGTAGAGGTTGTCGTCGCCGTACTGGCCGTTGACGTGGTCGATGCCGGTGCCGCCGTAGAGAACGTCGTTCCCCTCGTCGCCGCCGACGAAGTCGTTGTCCCACTGACCGTCGATGCGGTCGTTGCCGGTGCCGCCGCTGATCATGTCGTCGCCGGCACCGCCGTAGATCCGGTCCGCACCGGCGTCGCCGTGCAGGGAGTCCCTGCCGCCGCCGGCCCAGATGGTGTCGGCGCCGTCGCGGCCGCGCAGGGTGTCGGCGAGGGCGCCACCGGTGATCGTGTCGTTGCCCGTTCCGCCATCGGCGGTGATCGCCAGGTTCGTCTTGTTGGAGATCGAGTCGTTACGGTCGCCGCTGTAGACCCGCACCCGGGTCGGTGCCTTCGACGTCTTGCACGTGGCCCTGGTCTTGTCGCCCTTGACCGCCTTGCAGCCCTTGCCGGCCTTGACCGTCACCGTGTCGTCGATGGTGATGGTGTTGCCGGAGCGGGTAACCACGATCTTGTTCTGCTTGCCCGTGGCGGCCTTGTACTGCACCTTCGTCGTCTCGTACACCGACGCGACACCGGTCGCCGCGGCCCGGGCGGGCGCCGCGAGGCCACCCGCCGAGATCGTCACCAGCAGGGCAACACCGACGCGTGACAGCCAGACGGAACGGGACATGTGGACCCTCCTAGGGGGACCCAGCGGACCAGAATGCCGCGAGCAGCAAGATCGTAGGGCTGGGGAGCTACCACCGCCACCCCGCGCGATCAATCACCTCGATCATGCCGAAAACGGATGTAACGACCGCCGACGATCGCGGCCCACCCACCTTCGATATAGGCGGCATTCGGTCCGCGGAGGGAAGACGCGGCCGCCCGGCCATTTCTACGCTGATCTGGTGAACCTTCCTCAGGTACGCCACAGGCATCTGATCCTCGCCGCCGTGGTGGCCGGCGCAGCCGGGCTGGCCCTCTTCGCCCTCGGCTGGTGGATCGTCGACTGGCAGTTCCGTGCCGACTGGGGCCGATGGTCCGAGCCTTCGTGGTGGGCCGGCGGGCTGGTGCGGTCGCTCGGCTACCTGGCCTTCAGCAAGGTCGGCTTCAAGGTGGCCCTGGCGGGTATCGTCGGCGCCGCCGCGTGCCTCGCCTGGCTCCGGGCCCGCCGCCGCGACCAGGCCGGCGCGAATCCCGGCCTCCCGCCGCCTCCGTCCGATGGGACGCTGGAATGAATCAAGTCCACGTCGGACTCATCGGCGCCGGCGTCATCTCCGACACGTACCTGAAGAACCTCACGAGCTTTCCCGACCTCCGCGTCGACATGGTCGCCGACCTGGACCTCGCCCGGGCGGAGGCACAGGCGGCCCGGCACGGCGTTCCCGCCTTCGGCACCGTGCGGGAACTCCTCGAGCGCCCCGCGATCGAGCTGGTCGTGAACCTCACCGTCCCGGGTGCCCACGTCGATGTCGGCCTGGCCGCCCTCGAGGCGGGCAAGCACGTCTGGGCCGAGAAGCCCCTGGCCCTGGACCGGCCGTCCGCCCGCAAGCTCCTGAACCGCGCCGGCGAGCTCGGCCTGCGCGTCGCGAGCGCACCGGACACCGTCCTCGGCGCCGGCCTGCAGACCGCGCGCCGCGCCATCGAGGCCGGGCGGATCGGCGAGCCGCGTTCGGCCCTGGCGCTCTTCCAGTCGCCCGGGCCGGAGAGCTGGCATCCCGCGCCCGAGTTCCTCTTCCGGGCCGGCGGCGGCCCGCTGCTCGACATGGGCCCCTACTACCTGACCGGACTGGTTCACCTGCTCGGCCCGATCCGCAAGGTCACCGCGGCGGGCGGCCGGGCTAGGGAGACCAGGGTGATCGGGTCCGGACCCCGATCCGGTACGCCGTTCGCGGTCGAGGTCACCACGACGGTGAACGCCCTGCTGGAATTCGAGCGGGGCGGCTCAGCCCAGGTGGTGTTCAGCTTCGACTCGGCCCTGTCCCGGAGCATCCTCGAGGTCACCGGAACGCTCGGCACCGCCGTACTCCCGGATCCGAATCGCTTCGACGGCCCGACGGTGCTGCACCTGCCGGACCGGGTCGAATTGGCGCCGGAGGGTCACCTGGCGTCGCGGGGCACCGGCGTCCTCGAGACGGCCCGGGCCATCCGGGCCGGACGGCCGGAACGGGCCTCCGGCGCGCTCGCCTTCCACGTGCTCGACGCGATGCAGTCCATCGAGGAGTCGATCGCCGACGGGCGGCCGGTCCTGCTACGGAGCACGGCCGAGGTGCCACCCGCCCTCCCGACCGGCTGGGATCCGTACGCCGGAACGCTCTAGTCGAGCGGGACGGTCAGCAGGTCCTGCAGGTAGAACCGCAGCGCACCGACCAGATCCAGCGCGCTGCCGTTGGACAGCCACCGAACCTGAAGGCCGTCCATCAGCGCCACCAGGTTCAGTCCCGCGTACTCTGGGTCGACGCCCGCGCGCAGCTCACCGCGCTCGGCGAGCACCTTGAACGAGTCGACGGCGTAGCGGCGGGCCGTCGCGTAGTGCCGTTCGAAGTAGTCGTGCGCCGGGTGGTCGTCCGAGACAGCTTCGGCGGCCAGCCGCGAGTACACGTCCACGATGCCGGGATGCCGCACGTGATAGCCGGCGAGCGCGATCAGCCGGCGCAGCGCGGGAAGGCCGGGGGGCACCGCGAGATGTCCGCGCTCGGTGTCCTCCGCGTCGCGGCGTTCCAGCACCGCCCCGAGCAGCGCCTCCTTGGTCGGGAAGTAGTAGAGGAGCCCCGCGTGCGTGATGCCGACGCGCCGGGCGATCTCCCGCAGCGACGAGGCGTGATACCCCGCCTCGGCATACACACCGACGGCCGTCGTGATGATGTCCTCTCGACGGATCCGGCCCTTCAGATAGCCCTCGGCCACCCGGCAATCATGCCGCACCGCCGGCACGGCCCGCCGTTCGCCACCGACGCCGGAACGGCTTCTGAGCACACGACCGGTGCCCGTCGTAGGGTCGGAGCATGTCGACGATCGCCACCGGCAACGAGGGCCGCGGCCGGAGGGTGACGGCATGAGCGGTTCGCTCGCCGCCGCCCTGCCGGGCCTCGACCTGATCACCGACTCCGAGGTGCTCGACTCGCTCAGCCATGACGACGCCGAGTGGGCGCCCGCCGGCAGACCGGTCGGCGCGATCCGCGCCCGCACGACCGAGGAGGTCGGCGCGATCGTCGCGGCCTGCGCGGCGCGCCGGATCCCGGTGGTCGCCCGAGGCGCGGGCACCGGCCTCTCCGGCGGCGCGAACGCGGTCGACGGCGGCCTCATCCTGGACCTGTCCCGGATGAACAGGATTCTGGAGATCGACCCGGACAACATGATCGCGGTCGTCCAGCCCGGCGTCGTCAACGACGACCTGAAGGCAGCGGTCGCCGAGCACGGTCTCTGGTACCCGCCCGACCCGGCGAGCGCACCCTGGTCGACCATCGGCGGCAACGTGGCGACGAACGCCGGCGGCCTCTGCTGCCTCAAATACGGCGTCACCCGCGACTACGTCCTGGGCCTGCAGGCCGTTGTCGGCGGCCCGGCGGGCCCATACGGTACGGCGGTGCGCGTCGGCCGCCGCACCACGAAGGGCGTCGCCGGGTACGACCTGGTCGGACTCCTCGTCGGCTCGGAGGGCACACTCGGCGTCGTCACGGAGGTCACGCTGCGCCTCCGCCCCGCCCGCACCGCGCCACCCCGTACGGTGGTCGGCGCCTTTGAAAGCGTCGTCGCCGCCGGGAACGCGGTGGCCGCGGCCACCCGCCTCGGACTGCTGCCCACCGCGCTGGAGCTGCTCGACCGGGCGTGCCTGCGGGCAGTCGAGGAGTGGAAGCACCTGGGCCTGTCGGCGACCGCGGAGGCGCTGCTCCTCGCCCAGGTCGACACGCCGGGCGAGGCCGGCCACGACGAGGCAAGCGCGCTGGCCCGGGTCTTCCGGGAGGCGGGCGCGCAGTGGGCCGAGCAGTCCACGGACGACTTCGAGGCGGAGGCCCTGTTCGCCGCCCGACGGCTCGCCTATCCGGCGATGGAGCGGCTCGGCCCGGTGCTGACCGAGGACGTCTGCGTGCCCAGGTCGGCGGTGCCGGCGATGCTCGCGTCGATCGACGCGATCGGCACCCGGCACGGCGTCGCGGTAGCGACAATCGCCCACGCGGGTGACGGCAACCTACACCCGCTGATCCGTACGCCGACCGGCGACGAAGTGGCCCGCCGGGCGGCACAGGCGGCCTTCGAGGAGATACTCACCGCGGCGATCGCACTCGGGGGTACGGTCACCGGCGAACACGGCGTCGGCCTGCTGAAACGCGCGGGCATGTGGCAGGAGCTGGACCCGCCGGCGCTGGCGATGATGCAGGCGTTGAAGCGGACCCTGGACCCGCTCGACCTCTTCAACCCCGGAAAGGTCGTCGGCATCTAGTTCTGTTCCGTGCGAATTCGCGCAAAACACTGGTCGACCTGACAACGGAACCGTCATACGCTGGCCGCTCGGCGAACGCTTGGTGACGGAAGGCAGTCCGATGTCGAACACCGCGGTCGATGTCCGCAGGGGCGCGGACGGAAGCGTGGTGGTGCAGCCGCACGGTGAGATGGGGCTGGAGTGCGCCGTGCACTTCCGCCAGGTCCTGGTGCACACCGTCCGCCGCGTGCGCCCGACGCGCCTGATCCTGGATCTGGGCGACGTGTCCGATGTCGATCCGATCAACCTGGGCACGCTGGCCGCGCTCTGCGATCTGGCCGACGACCACCACGTGGTCGTGTTCATGGACAACTCGTCTGCGGCGATCGCGATCCAGTTGACCGCTGCGGGCGTTCCGCCGCAGCGACTCCGGACCCGCCGGATCAGCTAGCCGCGGGCAACCGTCAGCGACGACACCCCACTGGTGGCGTCGACGTCGAACCGATCGGCCGCGGCGTCCCAGCCCGGTGCGGCGAAGACCGATCCGCCGGACACCCCGGTCCTGGTCTGCCCGTCCACGGTGACGTCGCCCGCGCCGCTTCCGGTGGCAACGCGCACCGGCGCATCACCGGCCAGATGTACGAGGAGCCGGCTCGCACCGCCGCCGAGTGTGACCCGCTGCGTCCCGCGGGCGGCCGGAAGCGTGACCTCGGCTCGGCTGGTACCCGCGGCGAAGTCGACGTCGCCTCCGGGGCCCCCGGTGAGGTCGACGGCCTGGTCGCTGGCCCCGCCGGCGAGACGTACCGCCCACCGGACGTCGTCGCTGAGCACCACGGTGACGATCGCGGGACCGTCGCGGCCGGCGTCCCGCAGCCGGGCGACGATGCTGGAACCGTCGACGTCGACCGTCGGCACGACCGCGGATTCCGCCGGCGTGGACACCTGGTAGAGGTCGCTGCCGAGATCACCGACTTCGATGCGTACGACGTCCGCGGCGTTGACCAGCACGAACTCGGCCGGCTTGCCGGAGCCGACAGAGCCGCCGCGGACGACTTGATCCGGTTCGCCCGGCTCTGCCTGACCGATGCCGGGAAGCCCGAGCCCGGTCCCGCCGCCTGGCCAGGTCGGCATCGGCCCGGGTGCACCCGGGGACTCCCGGTCGGGAACCACATAGCCCGGCTGATGGTCGGGGTTGTAGTCCCGCCCACCGTCATCGGCCATGGAACACCCCGCCATCAGCCCAACGGCGACGGCCAACGCTCCTATCCGGGCGGCCACGCGCACCTGTTACCCACCGCCCGCGCCGGCTACACGATGCATCGAGCCATGATGTCATGCAGACGCAGAAAAGGCCCACCCCGTATGGGGTGGGCCTTTTCTGTCACGTTAAGTCCGGCGGCGTCCTACTCTCCCACACCCTCCCGAGTGCAGTACCATCGGCGCTGGAGGGCTTAGCTTCCGGGTTCGGAATGAGACCG
>NZ_JBEZDY010000045.1:0-40731 GCF_040648555.1 Actinoplanes sp. NPDC049118 | reverse complement strand
AGGCCGAATACAACACCGGTATTCGACCTTCCACCCCGCTTGCGACGCGAAACCTGGACCTCGGCTCGGCGACGCCGTGATCCGCGAGACACCCCTAGGCGTTCTTGGCCCGGTCCCGCAGCCGGGGCAGGATCTCCTCGCCGTATACGCGCAGGAAGCGGTCCTGGTCCGGGCCCGGCGCGTGGAAGACCAGGTGCTTGAAGCCCATGTCGAGGTACTCGGCCACCTTCGCCGCGTGCTCCTCCGGGTCGGACGAGACGATCCAGCGGGTCACCGTGCGGTCGACCGACAGCGCGTCCGCGCGACGCTGCATCTCGATCGGGTCCTCGACGCCGGTCTTCTCCTCGGGCGAGAGCGCCAGCGCACCCCAGTAGTGGGTGTCGTTGCGCGCCTTCTCCAGGTCCGGGTCGAAGGAGACCTTCACCTCGATCATCAGATCGAGGTCGTCCAGCGGGCGGCCCGCCTTCTCCGCGCCCTCCCGTACGGCCGGGAGCAGCGTCTGCGTGTACAGCTCGTGGCCCTTGCCGCTGGTGGTGATGAAGCCGTCGGCGATGCGCCCGGCGAGCCGCGTCGCGGCGGGGCCGGACGCGCCGATGTAGATCGGCACCGGCTGCTCGGGCTTGTCGTAGATCGTGGCCACCTCGGTGCGGTAGAAGGCGCCTTCGAACGTCACCCGGTCCTCGGTCCAGAGCCGGCGGATGAGGGTGACCGCCTCCTTGAGGCGGGCGAAGCGCTCCTTGCCGTCCGGCCACGTCAGGCCGAGCGGGACCTCGTTGAGCGATTCCCCCGAGCCGACGCCGAGGATGACCCGGCCGGGCGCGAGGCAGCCGAGGGTGGCGAAGGCCTGCGCGACGACGGCGGGGTGGTAGCGGAAGGTCGGGGTGAGCACGCTCGTGCCGAGCAGCACCCGCTCGGTGCCCGCCGCGAGCGCGCCGAGCCATGGCAGTGCGGCGGGCGCGTGCCCGCCGTCGTGCCGCCAAGGCTGGAGGTGGTCGCTGACGAAGACCGAGTCGAAGCCCAGCTGCTCCGCCTGGACGCCGTAGCCGAGCAACTCGCGCGGGGCGAACTGTTCCGCCGATGCCTTGTAGCCGAACCGAATCATGATCCGACCCTATCCTGCGGACCTATCCCGCGGCCCGGTACGCCTTACCCGCCTCGGTCGGCGTCGCGGCGTCGCGGTAAAGACCGAAGTCGATGCTGTCGCCGACGGCGGGCAGGCCGAACCAGGCGTAACGCTCGACGTAGGAGCGTCGCTGCATCCCGGCGGTGGTGCCCTTGATGAACGCCGCCTGCTGCTTGCCCGTCGGGTACTTCGGTGCGCCGGTGAAGTTCGTCAGGCCGTACTCGGTGACCCAGATCGGCAGGTCGTATCTCGCGTGCACGGCGTCGACGTAGCCGAGGAACTGGGCGACCGCGGCGTCGCTGAAGTCGGAGCCGTACCAGTGCAGGGTGATGAAGTCGACGCGCAGGCCCCCGGCCTCGGCGCCCTTCATGAACCGGTCCAGCCAGCCGCCCGCGGTGTCACCGCCGTACGCGACCGCGGGGCTGCCCAGCCGCATGCCGGTGCCCTCCAGCCGCGGCCAGGCGGCGAGGGCGTCCTCGACGCTCAGGTCGGCCTGCCCGGGCATGTCCGGTTCGTTGAAGCCGAGCAGCACCTCGCCCTCCCGCTCCGCCTTGGCCAGGGTCGCGGCGGTGACGTTCGCCCTGCCCCAGATCATCGGGACGAACTCGACGTCCGCGGGCCCGGGCATGGAGTCGTCGTCCGGCGACCAGTTGTAGTACCAGCCCGCGCCGACGTCGCCGAGCGCGCCCTTGATCCCGTCGAACCGCCAGGTGCCGACGCCCTTCTTCGCCGAGTGGCCGGCGGGCGGTACCGGCACCGCGGGCGCCTTGGTCCTCGTCCTCGCCGCCGAGGGCCGGGCCGACGGCGACGCCGGGGCGGCGGTGGGCGCCGGCAGGGACAGCCTCGGCGCGGGTGCCGCGGTCGACACCGCCGCCGCGCCGACGACCGGCTCGTCGCCGCCGGTGAACACGACCGCGGCCGCGCCGGTACCGGCCACCGCGCCGGTCGCCAGCAGGGCGGTCAGCACCCGCCGTCCGACGCCGACGCCGCCCTTGACCGCGGCCAGCGCCTTCCCGGAGACCGCTGGCGCGGCGTGCGCTCCGCCGAGGACGGCCGGTCCGCCGCCGCCGAACGTGTGCGGCAGCGGTACGAGCGCCATGCCGACGAGGAGCTTTTCCGCCGCCACCAGGCCCGACCAGGCCGGCGAGCACTGCCGGCAGTCCCGGGTGTGCCGGGCGATGCGCTTGCGCCAGAGCGCGCCGGGCCGCCCGTCCCAGTCGGCGGTGACCAGGCCCAGCTCTGCGCAGGGCGGCGTCGCCGCCAGCGCCCGGACGACCACCCGGGCCGTCTCCAGCTGGCCCTTCATGCGCTGGATGCGGACCGCGGCGTGCTGCCGGGACACCTCGATCGCCGAGACGATCTCGTCGCGGGTGAGCTCGCCGGACGCCTCCAGCCACCACAGCGAGAGCAACTCGCGGTTGTCCTCGTCCAGCCAGCGGGTCGCCTCGGCGGTCTCGCGACGCTGCCCGGCCAGTTCGAGGCGGGTGATCGCCAGGTCGGTGAAGTCGGCGCCGGGGTCGCGGAGGTCGTCGGGCAGCAGCACGTCCGGCGCCGAGCGGCGGATCCGGTAGCGCTCGCGGACCTGGCGCACCGTGATCGCCACCAGCCAGGACCGGAACGCCTCGGGGTCGCGCAGGTCGCCGAGGTTGCGCAGCACCCGGAGCATGGTGTCCTGCACGACGTCGTCGACGTCGGCGTGCCCGTCCAGGGCCCGGCCGACGATCGTGTACACCAGCGGCAGGTATCCGGCGACGAGGCGGTCGACCGCGGCCGGGTCGCCCGCGCGGGCGGCGACCACCGTCGCCGTGTCCGGTTGAAACGCCATTGGTGTCGTGACCTCTCCGTGGGGCATCGATCATCGCTCGGGTGCGGCGTTTTGCCGAACACGGGAAGGGAGACCGGCCGAACGGCCCGCGATAACAGGAACTTCGGGCGGCCGGTTCCGGATCCACGCGGCGCGTTGCCGGCCACACCCGGGGTTAGCCCGGGGCTGAGCGGGCACAGACAGATGGCGAGAGCCGCACCACGAGCGGGACGGGAGCAGCATGCGCATCTCGGTACGACTGAATCTGCCCCGCGAGGCCGGCAGCGTCCCCACGGTCCGCCGGCTGCTGCGCTGCACGCTGTCGCTGTGCCACGTGCCCCGCCAGGACGGCGACGACCTGGAACTCGCGCTGACCGAGGCCTGCGCCAACGTGGTCGAGCACGCCGCGGGCGCCGACGGGATCGAGGTCAGCCTCGACGTCGCGGCGGACCGCTGCGCGATCGACGTCTCCGACAACGGTGCGGGCTTCGACGCGTCCGCGGTGGCCGGGCCGGACCGCGACAGCGACCGCGGACGGGGCCTGTTCCTGATCAGGGCGCTGAGCGACAACGTCCGGATGCAGTCCACCCCGCGCCGCGGCAGCCTGATCCACTTCGAGAAGTCGTTCGCGCTCGCCGCGAGGCCCGCCTCGCCCTGAGCCCGCGCGGTGAATCCGGGGCGCGACCGCACTGATCCGGACGCTACCGCCGCCGGTCGCCCGGGCAGTCGGTACGGTGACGCTGACAGTTCCCGCAACTCAGAGGACCGGCATGGAGCGCCTCACAGACGTCGCCGCGGCGGTCGAGTCGACGGTCGAGTCACTGCTCGGCGTCCTGGAGAGCGCCCGGCTGGCGCAGTCGCCGGTGGTGCCCCCGGCGCAGTTGCGTGTCCTCACGATCCTCTCCCGTAACCCGGAGACCAACATGAGCCGCCTCGCGGAGGCGCTCGACGTGGTCCCCTCGTCGGCGAGCCGGCTCTGCGACCGCCTCGAGGCGACCGGGCTGCTGCGCCGGGTGCCGGATCCCCGGGACCGCCGGGAGGTCCGGCTGCTGCTCACCCCGGCGGCCCGGCGGCTGCTGGACGAGTTGCGGGACCGCCGCCGCGCGGCCCTCGCCGAGGTGCTGGAGCGGATGAGCCCGGCCCGCCGCGCCGACCTGGTCCTCGCCCTGGAGGCGTTCGACGCGGCCGCCGAACCCGGTGTCGCGGACGGCGTGGAGGGCCTGCGTTCGGCGTGAGGTAGCGTCCTGAAGTGCGCATCGGCATCGTGATCCTCCCCGACCAACGCTGGTCCGTGGCGTCCGGCCGCTGGCGCAGGGCGGAGCAGTACGGCTTCGACCACGCCTGGACCTACGACCATCTGGGCTGGCGTGACCTCGTGGACGGGCCGTGGTTCGACGCGGTGCCGACGCTGACCGCCGCGGCGATGGTGACCGACCGGATCCGGCTGGGCACCTTCGTGGCATCGCCGAACTTCCGGCACCCGGTGCACTTCACCAGGGAGATCACCGCGCTGGACGACATCTCCCGGGGCCGGCTGCTGGTGGGTGTCGGCGCCGGCGGCATCGGCTTCGACGCCGAGGTGCTGGGCCGGCCCGAGCTGACACCCCGCCGCCGGGTCGACCGGTTCGCCGAGTTCCTGACGCTGCTCGACCTCCTGCTGAGCAACGACCGGGTCGACTTCGCCGGCGACTACTACCAGGCGGTCGACGCCCGCAGCACCCCCGGCCCGGCGCAGAGCCCGCGGACGCCCCTGGTGGTCGCGGCGAACGGACCGCGCGCCCTGCGCCTGGCCGCACGGTACGGCGACGGCTGGGTGACCACCGGGGCGCAGGCGCTGGACGACGAGCAGGCCTGGTGGCGCTCGATCGCCGAGGTGAGCGCCGCTTTCACCGAGGCCGAGGCGGAGGCGGGCCGTACGCTCGACCGCTACCTCAACCTCGACTCGTCGCCGGTCCTCTCGCTGAGCAGCCCGGATGCCTTCGCGGACGCGGTGGGCCGGGCGGCGCGGCTGGGCTTCACCGACGTCATCGCGCACTGGCCACGGCCGAGCGGGTGGTATGCCGGCGACGAGAAGGTGCTGGAAATGGTCGCGCCGATGCTGCCGGAACTGCGCACTTCCTGAGCCGCCCGCGCGTCTTGGCCGGAATCCTTGCGGCCCTTTCCCGCCGGGGCGCGGCGCCGGATCGGGCGGAGTGCGCACTTCACCGCCGGCCCGGAATCCCCGGCGGCTCCCGCGCACCGGCACCCGGCGGCGACCCATCCGGCGGGCGTTGCCCGGGTCTTTGGCGGCACCGCCACCCGGCCCGGTCCCGGGCGCCACTGTGCGGCGGCGGCCTTTCGGCCCGGGCCCGGACTTTCCGGACCGGGCCGGCCCAATACGCACGCCCGGTCGTCCCCTTTACGCCACGCTGGGCAATGCTTTACACACGCTGGGCCATCCTTAACGAACGCTGGGCCGGGCTTTAACGCACCACGAGCCGCCTTAACGCTCGCGAAGGCTTTCCCGGCCTTAGGCGGCGGGCCTTTCCGGCACCGGTACCGGCCCTATGCGGGTGCGTCCGCACCTTTGCGGCGCGGCCGGGACGGCCCTTGCCGGGCTCGCGGCGATACCGCGCGGCCGGAGCCGGCTCGCGCCACGCGCGTGTGGCCGGGTGCCGGTGACCCGCGGGCCCGCCGGCGGGCCCGGCGCGGCATTCGGCGCCCTGGTACCCGGATACGACGCATCGACCGCGGGCATTGCCGCGGTCGATGCGATCAGGGTGCGCCGGCGGTCAGCGGCCGTGCGCCGCCCGGTAGGCGCTGCTGACGCTCTGCGGGATCCGTCCGCGCTCGGAGATCTGGTGGCCGTGCTCGGCCGCCCATTCCCGGATCTGCCTGTTCTCGTCGCGGCTGCCGGCCGTGCGGGTCCCACTCGCCGGCCGGGCCGCGCCCCGACCGGAACCACCGCGACCGATACGGGTACCCGCGTTGATGAACGGGTCCAGCGCCTTACGGAGCTTGCCGGCATTGGCCTCGGAAAGGTCGATGGTGTAGCTCGTCCCGTCGAGGCTGAACTCGACCGTCCGGTCGGCCGGCTTTCCGTCGAGGTCGTCGATGAGGGTGGTGATTACCTGCCGCGCCATAACGACTCCTGACGTAATCCGAAGAACCGCGCTCAGTCTCGCCTGTCACGACTCCGCGCGCAACAGTTCTCCGGGATTTCACAGAATATCGGCGACTCGGGGCAATTAGCGCGCGACCTTCACTAATTGCGACCTTGCTATTCCAGGGTGAATCGCCGCCGGACCCGATCCGCGAAGGGCGGCGGCAAAACCCGGGTGGCTGAGTACGCCCGGATGCCGTTAGGGTCGTCGCCATGAACGCCGACGACGACCGTGCCGTCTGGCACGAGCAGCGCCGGCAGGCCGTCGCGGGCCACGCCGCCGCGCTGGAGGCAGGCCGCGCCGCCGAGGCCGAGCAGGCCGGCAGGCTGCTCGCCGACTTCGTGCGGGCGGCCGCCGAGCGTGGCCTGCCGCCCGCCGGCCTCAGCGCCCGCTCGTTCGACGGCCGCGCGACCTACCGGACGCGCCTGCGCGGCTGGTACCTGAAGGCGAACCGTTCGGTCGCCGTCGGCGAGGACGGCCGCTACTACGTCCTTACCGTGCCCTCGTCGCTGCGGGCCTATTTCACGGGCGCCGACGTGTCACCCAGCACGCCGCGGCTGATCGTGGGCGCCGGCGGCGGCGACGGCGAGACCATGCCCCTGGCCGAGCTGCTGCGGCGCCGGCTCGACGCGGAAGCCGGGTGACCGTGATGCGGGGCTGTGCCCCTCCCACGGTCCGGCAGCGCGTCGTGGCGGCACTGACCGCGGCCGTGACCGCGTTCCCGGCGGCCGCCGCCCTCCCGGGCCCGGCCGATGCGGCCCTACCCGGCGCGGCCCAGCCCGCTGCCCAGCCCGGCGTTCGCAGGGTGGAGACCATCCCCTGCCCCCGGCCCAAGGTGAAGCCGCCCAAGGGACGCCCGGCCCGGCCCAGCCCGCCACCGGACGACCCGGTGCTGCGCGCGGTCGGCGGCGACGGCCTCGCCACCGACGGCCTCGTCGTCCCGGCGGGCAGTCCCCGGCCTCCGGCGCTGACCGCCACCAGCTGGCTGGTCGCCGACCTGGACAGCGGCGAGGTGCTCGGCGGGTGCGGCCCGCACGTGTACGGCACCCCGGCCAGCGTGCAGAAGCTGCTGCTGGTGGCGACCGTCCTGGACAAGCTCGACCCGAAGCAGGTCATCACCGTCACGGACGGCGACCTCGACATCGAGGTGAACAGCTCGGCGGTCGGCCTGCTCAAGGGCGGCAGGTACAGCATCGAGACGCTCTGGCTGGGCCTGCTGCTCAACTCCGGCAACGACGCGGCGAACGCGCTGGCCCGCCTCGGCGGCGGTACGGGCGGGCTGCCGGCCACGATCGAGGACATGAACGCCGAGGCGAAGCGGCTGGGTGCGTACCAGACCCATGCGGTGACCCCGTCGGGGCTGGACGGGCCCGGGCAGTTCACCAGCGCCTACGACCTGGCGCTGATCGCCCGCGCCTGCTTCGCCAAACCCGGCTTCCGCAAGTACGCGCTGACCGAGACCGCCCGGATCCCCGCCCAGAAGAAGCTGAAGAAGGGCGGGTTCCAGATCCAGAACGAGAACAAGCTCATCTACAACTACGAGGGCGCCCTGGGCGGCAAGACCGGCTTCACCACCCTGGCCCGGCACAGCTATGTCGGCGGCGCCGAGCGCAACGGCCGCCGCCTGGTCGCGACCGTGCTGGGCGCCGAGGCCGCACCGCTGCGCGGCTGGCAGCAGGGCGCCGCGCTGCTGGACTGGGGCTTCGCGCTGCCCGAGGACGCCTCGGTCGGCAAGCTCGTCGCGCCCGACGGCGCCGGCGCGCCGGGCACGGCCGCCGACGAGAGCGCCGCACCTGTCGCACCGGCGCAGGGCCGGCCGGCCGCCGCGGCCGCCCGGGCGGCGACGGACCCCGGCCTGTCGCTCGGCATGGCCGCGGTGATCGCGGTGGTGCTCGCCGCCACCCCGCTGCTGCTCCTGCTCACCCAGCGCCGGCGCCGTCGGGTGCGGCGGCGTCCGCTTTCGCGCTGATACGGGTGTGATGTCCCCCTAGGCCGCGACGAGGCCGAAGACCCAGATCACCGCGATGCCGAGCGCCGCGGCGAACTCCACCAGCAGGGACAGGCCCACCGCGGCCAGGGCCTGCCGGCTCGACGGCCAGGCTCGGCCCGGGCCGAGCCGCGCCCGCTCGGCCAGCCAGAGGCCCAGGACGAAGCCGAGCACCAGGCCCACCACCGGCACCACGAAGAAGCCGACGACTCCGAGCACGCCACCGGCGAGGATCGAGGACGTGGGCACGCCGGTGCTCTTCAGGCGGCGGCCCGGCCACAGGTACTTCACCACCGTGCCGCCGACGGCGATGGCCGTGGCCAGCCCCAGCACCACCCAGCGGCCGCTGCCGACCTCGCCGAGGATCGCCCAGAGCAGCACCGCCAGCCAGCACAGCAGCAGGCCCGGCAGCACCGGGATCACCACTCCGAGGATCCCGGCGAGCATGGCCACCCCGGCGATCACGGTGACGACGGTGCCGGTATCGGTCAGATCCATACCGACCAGCCTGCCGCAGCCGCGCCACAACCCTCAAGCCGCGCACCCACCGGCCGATGGGACTCAGCGTCGCCGAACCCCCTCGGCGGCGCTGAGTCGCCCCGGAGGCCGACATGCGCCGAGCATTCGCCCCGCGGACCGACCGCAGCGAGGGCCGGGAGGGCATCCCCAAGGAGGGCGCGGCATGACACGCAGCGTGCTGGCCGTCGGCACCCACCCCGGCGACATAGAGTTCGGCTGCGCCGGCACCCTGGCCGCACACCGGGCCGCCGGCGACTCCGTCACGATGCTGGTGCTCACCTGCGACGGGCCGGACACCGAACGCAGCAGGCAGGCGGAGGCCGCCGCACGGGCCCTGGACTGCCTCCTCGTCTGGGGACCGCAGGCCGCCGAGCGCCGCTCCGGGGACCGCCGGGCGCTCAGCCGCGGCCCGGGCGACCGCCGCATCCACCGCCCGCGCCCCGACCAGCCCTGGGGATCCGGCCCGGTCACCCCCGACGGCATGACCGTCGCCGCCATCGAGAACGTGCTCACCGGCGTGGACGCCGACGTGATCTACGTGCACGCGCCCGACGACGCCGACACCGAGCACCGGGCCGCCGCCGTGGCCACGCTCGCCGCCGCCCGGCACAGCGGCCGAATCCTGCACTACGCCGTCGATTCGACCCTGAGCTTCGCCCCGGCGCTGTTCGTCGACATCTCGCCGTACCTGGGACGCAAGCTGGCCGCGCTCGCCGTGGCGCCGCACCCGGTCGACCCCGAGCTGCCGACCGGCACGGCCCGGCACTTCGGCGCACAGGCCCGGGTCCGTTACGCGGAGGCGTTCGCGCCGGCCCGCTTCGTGTGGGACCTGGCGACGGCCGACATCGCCGCGAGGGCGACTTGAGCGAATGAGACGAAGCAACCAGGCGGCAACGCTGCGCCACCGGGCCATGCACCCGTAGTCACCCAAAGTTCCCCTTGTCAGCCGGTGGGCCACCAGCCGCGGGCCACCGACAACACACGGGGGATTCACATGACCAGCACCATGACGACCGCTGCCGACAACACTGCCGACAACGCGACCGCGGTGCCGGCTCTCTCCGCCGCCGAGCAGGAGGAGCTGATCCGCACCCACATGCCGCTGGTCGGCCACCTGGTGCGCGACATGCTCTCCCGCATCCCCAACCACATCCACCGCGACGACCTCACCAGTGCCGGACTGCACGCGCTGGTGACCGCGGCGCGCGGCTGGGACCCGACCCGCGGCATCCCGTTCCACCGCTTCGCGACGACCCGCATCCGCGGCGCGATCCTCGACGAGCTCCGCTCGCTGGACTGGGCGACCCGCTCGGTGCGCACCAAGGCCCGGATGACTGACACCACCCGGCAGAACCTGACGACCACCCTGGGCCGCACGCCGACGAACGAGGAGCTGGCGCAGGCGCTCGGCACCACCACGACGGACCTGCACCAGACCGACAACGACGTGCAGCGCGCGACCGTGCTCTCGCTGCAGGGCTTCACCACCAGCAGCGCGGACGACCTGGTCACCGAGCGCACCCCCGGCCCGGAGGACATGCTGCTGCGCCGCGAGCAGATCGGCTACCTGCACCACGCCATCGCGTCGCTGCCGGAGCGCCTGCAGACCGTCGTCACCGAGTACTTCCTCAGGGAGCGGCCGATGGCGGACATCGCCGCCGACCTGGGCGTGACCGAGAGCCGGATCAGCCAGCTGCGCGCCGAGGCGCTGTCGCTGCTCAAGGACGGCCTCAACACGCACCTCGACCCCGACCTGGCGCCGGACCCGGCCAACCCGGAGAGCATCGTCGCGCGCCGCCGCGCCACCTACTACGCGACGATCGCCGGCAACACCAACCTGCACTCGCGGCTGGCGCTGACCAACGTGCAGGGCCTGTCGCCGCTGGCCGTCCAGAACCCGGCGGCCGCCTGAGCTACGCACGACAGAAGGGGCCGGCGCGATCGCGCCGGCCCCTTCTTCGCCGTTCAGGCCAGGGCGTTCAGGACCTTCGGCAGGTCGGCGGTGTGCAGCACGCCGACGGCGAGGGTCGAACGGGTCACCGCGACGTAGAGGTCGCTCAGGCCGCGCGGGCTCTCAGCGATGATCTGGTCCGGCTCGACCACGATCACGCTGTCGAACTCCAGGCCCTTCGCCTGCCGCACCGTCATCAGCACGATGTGGTTGAGCAGGTCGGGCTGCTCGCCGACCGCCGCCTCCGGGATCGCCGCCGTCAGCTCGCGGCCGAGGGCGTCCTCGATCGCCGCCGGCACCAGGACGCCCACGCGGCCGCCCGCCACCGCGGCGGCCTCCCGGCGTACCGCGGCGATCAGGTCCGTGGCCAGCTCGGCGGGCCGCACGCGGGCCGCCCACGGCTCGACGCCGGCCGTCCGCACCGACCGCGGCGGCCGCAGCGACGGGTCGACCGCGGCGAGGACGTCCGCGGCCACCGCCATCACCTCTGCCGGGGTGCGGTAGTTCACGGTCAGCTCGGCCAGCCGCCAGCGCTGCGCGACGTACGGCTCGAAGACCTGCTCCCAGGTCGTCGTCCCGGCCAGCTCGCCGGTCTGCGCCACGTCACCGACCACGGTCATCGACCGGCTCGGGCAGCGGCGCATGAGCAGCCGCCAGGCCATCGGCGACAGCTCCTGCGCCTCGTCCACGATCACGTGGCCGAAGACCCAGTTGCGGTCCGCGGCCGCACGCTCCGCCGCGGTCCGGGTGTCGATCACCTCGTGGCGCTCGACGAAGGCGCTCGCGTCCACGACGTCGATCGCGGAGAGCACCTCCTCCTCCTCGTCCTCGAAGTCCAGCGAGCGGGAACCCTCGACGATCTCGAGCACGCCCTCGGCGTACTCGATCGCCTGCTCGCGCTCGCGGGCCACGGCCCGGGCCCGCAGGGTGTCGTCGACCCCGAGCAGCTCGGCGAGCTCGTCGAGCAGCGGCACGTCGGCCGGCGTCCAGCCGGCCCGGCGCCCGCGCAGCAGCAGCCCGCGCTCGTCGTCGGTGAGCGCGGGCGCGGCCGACGCCAGCCGGTCGGCGTCGCTGAGCAGATCGCGCAGCACCTGCCGCGGGGTGAGCACCGGCCACAGGTCGAAGAGCGCGGCCTGCACGTCGGTGTCCTCGCGCAGCTCGCGGCGGGTCTCGGCGAGGTCGGCCTCCTCGAGCAGGTTGTCGCCGCCGAGCGGATCGGCACCGATGCGCTCGGCGATCTGCAGCGACAGGGTGTGTATGACCGCGGTCACGAAGATCGACCGGGCCAGGTTGTGCGGGCGCCCCGAACGCCGGGCCTCGGCGCGCGCGTCCTCGCAGACCGCCCGCTCGATGCGCAGCGGGAAGCCGTCGTGGTCGATCTCGACGTGGTCGTCCGGCACGGTCTGCCGGTCGGCGACCGCGGCGGCGAGCACCTCCAGCATGTCCGTGCGGCCCTTGAGGGCGGCCGCGGCCGGCGCCTCGGCGGCCCGGGCGGTCACCCCCGGGAACATGTCGCCGAGGGTGGCGAGCAACACACCGGTCTCGGCGAGCGAGGGCAGCACCTGGGAGATGTAGCGCAGGAACGTCGCGTTCGGCCCGAGGATGAGCACGCCCTGCTTGGTCAGCTGGGCGCGGTGCGTGTAGAGCAGGTACGCGGCGCGGTGCAGCGCAACGGCGGTCTTGCCGGTGCCGGGCCCGCCCTGCACCACGAGCACGCCCGGCAGCCCGGCGCGGATCACCTCGTCCTGCTCGGTCTGGATCGTCTCGACGATGTCGCGCATGCGCCCGGTGCGGTGGGCGGTGAGCGCGGAGAGCAGCGCGGCCTCGCCGGTGACGTCCTCCCGGCCACCGGCCGCGCCGGCCGCCAGGTCCAGCACCTCGTCGTCGATGCCGGTCAGCTCGCGGCCCCGGGTACGCAGGTGACGCCGGCGGGTCACCCCCTCGGGTGACACGGCGGTGGCGAGATAGAACGCCCGGGCCGCGGGGGCCCGCCAGTCGACGAGCAGCGGATCCCGCCCGCGGTCCTCGGCGAAAAGCCCGATCCGGCCGATGTAGCGCGGATTGTCGGCGGCGAAGTCGAGCCGGCCGAAACACAGACCATTCTCGACCGCATTCATCTGGGCGAGTTGTTCGGCCCAGTGGCTGCGGGTCGCCTCCCGCTGGGAGCGGCCCTGCGGCGTGCCGCCCGCCTCGAGCAGGATCGCCCGCAACCGCTCGTCGGCCTGCTCACGCAGCAGGTCGAGGCGGTCGTAGAGCGTCGCGAGGTAGGCCTTTTCAGACTCGATGTCGTCGTTCCGCAGTGTTTCCGTACTGCCGGCGGAGCTTGACAAAGCTACTCCCTGTTGTGGTAGCATTCCGAGGTCAGCCACCCTTTGAGGGTGGCTTTTTTGATTCCATGGAAACGCTCAGAATAGCTGATGTCTATGTCGGGCGGCGACACGGCCACGAGGGTTACGGCCCGTGCGGGCAAGTGTAAGGAATCCGTCACCGCAGGCCTTCGCCCGTTACGCCGGGCGGCCCATCGACATTAAGCGGTGCATGAACCACAGCCACCCGTTCCGACGCTTCGGCGCGCTGGCGCTCATCGCCGTCGCCGCTATCACCCTCACGTCCGCCTGCTCCGACGACAAGGCCGACGCCCCCGCCGGCAACGCCGCCGCGGCCGCACCCGGCGGCCCCGAGCCCAAGAACATCGAAGGCGCCAAGGCCGCCGCGCAGACCGTGTTCGACCGCTTCAGCGGCGGCGACTTCGCCGGCGCCTGGGAGCTCTACACCGCGGCCGGCAAGAAGGCCATCAGCAAGGACGACTACGTCAAGCTGAACACCGCCTGCTCCCGCAAGGGTCTGGCGATCCAGCTCACCAGCGCCCGCATGGAGGGCGCCGACCGCGCGGTCGTGATCGCGAAGCAGCTCGTCGCGGCGCAGTCGTACACCATGGTCTACGAGGTCGACGCCTGGAAGCTCGAGCCCGCCAAGGAGGGCCTCGACCTCTACTCGAAGGGCGCCGACAAGGCGATCGCGGCCCAGAAGAAGGCCGGCACCTGCGCCAACGCGTAACCCCGCAAGTTCGGTTTAGGAGGCCGGTCCATCGTGGCCGGCCTCAGGCCGCTACCGGCAGCCCGTCGACGCCGGTGACCGCGAGCCGGTCCCGCAGGGTGCCGTGCGTGGCGATCTCGTCGAAGTAGGCCGACCGGCGGCGGGCGACACAGCCCTCCTTGGCCGGGCTCTCGGCCGCGAGGGCCGGGTCCAGATGGGTGTTGAGGCCGTCCTTGAGCAGCGCCAGCGCCTCGGCGCGCAGCTGCGACACCCGCGACTCGGTCACGCCGAGCTCGACGGCGATCTGCGCCATCGGGCGCTCGTCGAAGAAGTACCCGGTGATGACCGCGCGCAGCCGCTCCGGCAGCACCTCGACGGCGTGCCGCAGGTAGCCCAGCCGCTCCCGGCGGATCAGAATCTCCTCCGGACCGGCGCTCGGCTCGGTGACCATGTCGTCCGCGCCGGCCGTGGCGAAGCCCTGGAGGCTGAACACGACCGCGCGCTGCACGTCGTCGTCGGCCGACTCGACGTCCTCCACCGAACAGCCCAGGCGGGCGGCCACCTCGGTGGCCGACGGCATTCGGCCCAGCTCGGCGGTCAGCTCCTGGCGGGCGCTGTCGGTACGCCGGGCCCGCTGCCGCACCGACCGGCTCGCCCAGTCCAGGCCGCGCAGCTCGTCGAGCAGGGCACCGCGTACCCGCGCGGCGGCGAACCGGGCGAACGGAACGCCACGCCCGTCGTCGAATCCACGGGCGGCCGCCACCAGCGCGGCGTAACCCGCGGAGAGCAGGTCGTCGCGGTTCACATGGGCCGGGACCCGGGCAAGCATCTCCCGTACGAGGTGGCCGACGAGGGGCATGTGCGCCCGTACGACATCCTCGCGACGACGGTCGAAGGCAAGCTCTCCGCTCATGGGGGTCACTCCTCGCAGTACCTGGCCGGCGGGGGGAGTCCGGCACTGAGGAGAAAGGTGGCCGCCCACAGGTGCACGACAGGTCACACACGGGTGCAGCGAGGTTGCAGCGGATCACCGCGTACACTTGATCTCGCGGCCCGCCCAGTTCTGCCTCGGGCCGCCTTTGGATCGACCACCACGCGCCGCGACCGTGTAGGTCTGCGCCGGGCAGGACGACCCCTTCAAACTTCGGAGTTCACACCTACATGGCCTCGTTCACCGACCTCGGCGTGCCCACCAAGCTCGCCGCGGCCCTTGCCGCCCGCGGCATCAGCTCCCCCTTCCCGATCCAGGCCGCCACGCTGCCCGACTCGCTCGCCGGCCGCGACGTGCTCGGCCGCGGCCGCACCGGCTCCGGCAAGACGTACGCCTTCGTGCTGCCCGTCCTCGCCCGGCTCGCCGCCAGCAACGCCCCGCGGCGCCCGATGCGGCCCCGCGCGCTGATCCTGGCGCCGACCCGCGAGCTCGCTACCCAGATCGAGGCGACCCTCGCACCGCTCGCCGAGGTCCTCGGCCTGCGCACCCTCACCGTCTTCGGCGGCGTCGGCGCGAACCCGCAGATCCGCGGCCTCAAGGCGGGGGTCGACGTGCTCGTCGCCTGCCCCGGCCGGCTCGCCGACCACCTGCAGCAGGGCTACGCGAGCCTCGACTCCGTCGAGATCACCGTGCTGGACGAGGCCGACCACATGGCCGACCTCGGCTTCCTGCCGGTGGTACGCCGGCTGATGGACGCGACGCCCCGCGAGGGCCAGCGCATGCTCTTCTCCGCGACGCTGGACGGCGGCGTGGACGTGCTGGTCAAGCGCTTCATGCACAAGCCGGTCACGCACCACGTGGACTCGGCGGCCGAGGCGCCGATCGAGATGTCCCACCACGTGCTGCACGTGCGCCACGACGACCGCTTCCCGGTGCTCGTCGACCTGGTGGCGGCGCCGGGCCGCACGGTCATCTTCACCCGCACCAAGCGCCGGGCGAAGACGCTCACGCGTCAGCTGGTCCAGGCGGGCGTGCCCGCGGTGGAGCTGCACGGCAACCTGGCGCAGAACGCGCGCAACCGCAACCTGTCGGCGTTCTCGGACGGCAGCGCGCAGACGCTGGTGGCCACGGACATCGCGGCCCGCGGCATCCACGTCGACGACATCGCGCTGGTCATCCACGCCGACCCGCCGGTGGAGCACAAGGCCTACCTGCACCGCTCGGGCCGTACGGCACGGGCCGGCGCGCAGGGCACGGTCATCACGCTGATGACCGACGACCAGCAGAGCGACGTGCGCGACCTGACCCGCAAGGCGGGCATCAAGCCCACCACGACCAAGGCCCGCCCGGGCGACGCCCTGCTCGCGCAGCTGGCGCCGGGCGAGCGCACGTTCAGCGCGCCGGTCTCCCCGGTGGCCGAGCCGGAGTCCGAGTCCACCGGCGGCGGTGGCGGCGGCGGTCGTTCGCGGCGCCCGCGCGGAGCGGCCCACCCGGCGGGCACCCGGACCGCGGGTGCCACCCGCGGCGCGGGCGGCACACGCACCGGTGGCGCCGCACGCGGGAGCGGCGAGCAGCCCGCCCGGTCCGGTGGCCGCGGCCAGGGCGGCGGCGGCCGGTCGCAGGGCGGTCACGCGCAGGCCGGCCACTCGCAGGGCGGGTCCTCCCGGGGACGCCGCGGCGGGACCGGATCGACCGCGGTGCACACCAGCCAGTCGCCGAGCGGCGGCGCGGCCGCCTTCTCGGCACGCAGCCGGGCGGCCCGCTAGCAAGTCATCGCCGGATCCCCGGGGATCCGGCAGTAGCAGAGCCCGCCACGGTCCCGGCCGCGGCGGGCTCTGCGCTGTCATGCCGGATGCGCGCCCTCAAGGATCACCCGGCGCCGCTGGGGACCACACAGCACTCCACGGTCACCCGGACCTGCCGGGCGATGATCCCGCGACCCGCGGTCACGCCCGCCGCCACCCGGTCAACCAGCGCGGTCGCCCGGAACCGGTAGCCGTCGCCGGCCGGCGCGGCGTCCACGACGTCGAGGACCATCGGGGCGGAGCCGCCACGGACGCCGAGCACGCCGGTCAGCCGCCAGCCGCCGGCCGTACGGGCCAGGCCGGTGCTGCGGAACCCGATCACCGGGTAGGTGTCCGCGGCCAGGAAGCGCCGGCCGCGGACATCGGAGTCCCGCCGCTTGTCGTCGGTGGTGAAGCTGGCCGAGTCCAGCTCGGCGGAGGCCGTGGACTGCTCCGGTCTCTCGGCCACGACCAGCGTGCCCGCGCGGACCGTGAAGGTGCCGTCGACCGGTTTGAGGCCGAAGACGTGCGTCGCCGTGAACCGGACGGTCGAGCGGCGAGGATCGATGCGGTAGGTGCCGGGCCGGACGTCGGTTTCCAGGTCAGGTGTCATGCCTTCAAGCCTCGCCGCCCCGGCGGCGCGGGCACTCAGTGCTACCGCTGAGAAACGGTACGTACCCACGACGCCACCTGGGTCCGGTTGCTCAGCCCGAGCTTCGCCAGCAGGTTGCGGACGTGGGTCTCCACCGTGCGCTCGGAGAGCACCAGCTTCGCCGCGATGGCCCGGTTGGCGAGGCCCTCGGCGACCAGCTGGGCGATCTCGCGCTCGCGGGCGGTCAGCGCGGCCGCTCCGGCGCGTACCCCCGCCGCCTCCTCGGCCAGGGCCCGCGCCGCCGCCGCGACGCCCGGCATGCCCAGCCGGCGGGCGTCGCGCGCGGCCGCCGCCGCGAGGTCCCGGGCCTGGTGGCGGTCGCCCGGCGCGGCCCGCGCGATCAACGCGCGCGCCAGGCCAAGCCGGGCGTGCGCGAGGAACGGCGGCGAACCCGCGTCCATCGTCACCGCGGTGCGCAGATGGCCGACCGCCGTGTCGTGCTCGCCCAGCGCCGACGCGATGGTGCCGAGCGACCGGGCCGTCGCGCCGTAGCAGCTCGTCGTGTTGTTGAGATAGGTGTGCTCGTAGCGGACCGCGCGGTCGTAGCAGTCGCGGGCCGCGTCGAGGTCGCCGAGCCGGGCCGCCACCTCCCCCGCGGTGATGAGCACGTAGGAGCGGCGGGCATCGGCCGGCAGGTCCGCGAGCACCGGCCGCAGGCTCTGCCAGCACAGCTCGACCGTCTCGTCGGCGCCGGCGTCCATCGCCGTCCGGGCCAGCTGGGCCGCCGCGACCGGCAGCGACAGCGCGGCCGGGATCAGCTCCGCGATGGCGGCCAGGTACCGCCCGGAGTCCCCGGTGTGCAGCACCAGCCCGCCCGCGAACGCGTGGTAGAGCGGGACCGCGGTGCCATCCTGCATCCGGACGGCGACCTCCCGGGCCTCCAGCGCCAGCTCATCGGCCTCGGCGAACCGGCCCGCCAGCACCGCCCGCGCGGCCCGCGCCCGCAGCAGATGCCAGCGGGCGAGGGGCCAGCCGAGCCGGTCGGCGAGCGTGCCGAGCCGGACGGTCTCCTGCTCGGCCGCGGCGTTGTCGCCCCGCATCAGGTAGGCGTCGATGCGCCAGATGCGGCCCCACAGCTCGGCGTCCGGGCGGCCGAGCGAACAGCTGCGGTCGGCGAGCTCGAGCACCAGGCCGGGCTGCTCGAACGGGTCGATGACCTGATGCCGGGCGTGCACCGCGGCGGCCAGGTCGTCGGGGCGCCCGGACTCCTCGGCCAGCGCCATCGCCTCGGCACCGATCTGTTCCGCCCGCGTCGCGTCGCCGCTCTCCGCGAGCAGGAAGGCGAACTGGGCGAGGACCCGGGGGTGCCGTCCGGCCAGCGCCAGGGCCCGCTCGCAGAGCAGCAGCAACGCCGGGGCCACCGGACCGGCGACACCGCGCACGACCAGCGCCGCCTCGACCGCGAGATCCGGCCGCCCGGCGCGTTCGGCGACGTCGAGCAGCGCCGCGCAGTCGGCGATCGCCACGTCGAGGCGGCCGTCGGCGTACGCCGCCGTCGCCCGGGCGAGGCGATCGACCGGCTCGTCGGCCAGGTCGACGGCGTGGCCGAACCAGCGGACCACCTCCCCGAGGTCGAGGGCCGCGGCCGCCGCCGCCCGGCAGGCCTCGACGCCCGCCTGGCGCGACCGGGCGTCGACGGCGCAGCGGACCCGGTGCCGGGCCACATCGGCCGGGGCGGCGCCGGCGGCCGTCAGCGCGTCGGCCAGGCCGCCGTGCCAGGCGATCCGCTCCGCGCGGGCGAGATCGTCGTAGCGGGCCTGGCGGACCAGTTCGTGCGCGAAGCGCAGCAGCGCCGGCCGCCACGGGTCCTCGATCAGCACGCCTGCGTCGAGGGCCTCGGCGAGCAGGTCGTCCACGGCCGCCGGATCTCTGGCCGCCGCCCGCAGCACGGCCACGTCGATCTCGGCGCCCAGGGCCGCGGCACCGCCGAGCAGCTCGCGGCAGGCCGGTCCGAGCTGCGCGGTGCGCCGGCCGACCAGGCGCCGCAGCTCCGTGGGCACCCCGACGCCGCCGGCCGGGCGCCGCAGCCGGTCCGCACGCTCCAGCTGCCGGGTCAATTCCCTTACGTAGAGTGGGTTTCCGCCGCTGAGCCGGTGCATCGCGGCCGGCCAGGAGCCGTGCACGCCGGGCCCGGCCTCCTGCGTCAGGTAGGCGCCGACGGCGGCCGGCTCCCACGGCTCCAGCCGCAGCACCTCCGCGCCGGGCAGGTCATCGAGCGGGAACGGCGGCCGCGCCGTGCCGATCACCAGCAGCCGGGTGCGGGGCAGCTCGCGGCAGAGCAGGCGCAGCAGCGCTAGGGACGGCGCATCGGCCCAGTGCAGGTCCTCGAGCACCAGCACGAGGTGGCCGGCCTCGCGCAGGGCGCGCACGGTCCGTTGTGCCACCCGGAAACGGACCGCCGCCGGGGATTCCCCCTCGGCGGCGGACGCGGTCAGCAGGTCCGGGGAGAGTCCCGGCGCGTCCTCCAGCAGCCGCAGCCACGGCCAGTAAGCGGGCGCGCCCTCGTCGGGCACCGCCCGGCCGGTGACCACCGTGGCATCGGCCGCGGCGGCCCGGGCCACCGCCTCCTCGACCAGCGCGGTCTTGCCGATCCCGGCCTCGCCGACGAGCAGCGCGGCGGCGCCCTTCCCGGCGGCCGCGGCGGCGCGCAGCCGGTCGAGGGCGACCACCTCGGGTACCCGGCCCACCAGTCCCACGGGACAACCCTATGGCGTGCGCACCGCGATCTCCGCGCCGAGCCGGTAGCCGTTGCACAGCTCCAGGTCGTCGCCGCTCCAGAACCGGCCGGGGTCGTACCAGCTGGGCTGCTTGCCGGGTGCCAGCAGCCCCATGTCCTCGTAGGTCACCGCGACGACCTCGGCGCAGTACGCGGTCTCGAGGTCCGCGTCGTCGGTGCGCTTCTCCTGCCACGGCAGGCGGAGCTGCGGCACCCGGCCGCGCGCCCACCGCCAGGCGAGCTGCGCGCTGGAGGGGAACGGCGTGCCGTCGAGCCGGGCGACCGTCTTGAGCGCCCGGTCCTCCATCTGTGGGGTGACCGGCTGCTCCAGCTGGCGCAGCCAGCCGCGCTGGCCGTACCGGTGCGCCCAGACGGTGACCGCGTCGCGCAGGTCGTGCAGCTGCACGCCGCGCTGGAACGTCCCCGACCAGAGGTCCGGCAGCGATTTGCCCAGCTCGGCGTGCCACATGAGCGGCGGCATGTCCTCGATCACGAGCGACATGCCGACATGGTTGACGGGGCTGTTGGTCATGGCCTGGATAGCACGGTCGGGGCCGGAGCGGCCCCGGAATATCCAGATGTCACCCGTACGCGTCAGATCGATGGCCTCGTCGAGGCTGATGTCGGCGACCACTTGTCTATCCTCAGCAGATGCGTTGGTGGAAGGTAGCGGGATTGGCCGGGCTGGCAGGGGTCGCCGCCACGGGTGTTGTGCTGGCTCGTTCGGAGCGCCGGCGCCGGGCGTACACGCCGGAGGAGATCCGCGAGCGGTTGCACGCGCGGCTCACCGAGGCGGCGAACGGGACGTCGCCGTCCCCGGCCGGTGAGGACTGAGCCCACCCGCGGCGGAAAACCCAGGCGAGTTCGTCCTGACACCTACACGACATCGGTGTCCCGCAGCAGCGACCAGAGACCTGCGCCGTCCGGTGCGGCGAACCAGGTCTTGCCGCCGGAGCCGACCGCCTCCGGGTCGCCTGTCGGCCCGGGGATCGCGCCGGCCAGCACCGCCTGCGTCGGCGAGAGCCGGCGGATGGCGACCGCTGCGACGTTCTCCGGGTGCGCGTGCGCGAACTCGGAGTAGATCTCCTGGTCGTGCTGCCCGTCGTCGCCGATCAGCAGCCACTTGATGTCGGGGAACTCGGCGGCGAGCCGGCGCAGGGTGTTGCGCTTGTGCTCCTGCCCGCTGCGGAACCACCGGTCCGGGGTCGGTCCCCAGTCGGTGAGCAGCAGCGGACCGGCCGGATAGAGGTGCCGGGAGAGGAAGCGGGTCAGCGTCGGCGCCACGTTCCAGGCGCCCGTGGAGAGGTAGAAGACGGGTGCGCCCGGATTCGCCGTCACCAGGCGCTCGTAGAGCACCGCCATGCCCGGCACGGCCGCGCGGGCGTGTTCGTCGAGCACGAAGGTGTTCCACGCCGCGAGCAGCGGACGTGGCAGCGCGGTCACCATCACGGTGTCATCGATATCGGACAATACCCCGAACTTGACGGCCGGGTCGACCACGCGGATCGGCGCCTCGACGGGCTCGGCGCCCTCGGTGCTGATCCGCACGCGCGCCCAGCCGGGCTCGAGGTCGCCCTTGATCCGGGTGTCGATGTAGCCGCTGCGGTCGGTCCGGGTCTCGTGTATCCGGTCGCCGATCCGGAGCCGCACGGGCGCGTTGTTCACCGGGGACGTGGTGAAGCTGCGCCAGCCGCGCGTCTTCTCCGGGCGGCGCCTGACCGCACCCACGCGCCGGGTCAGCACGACGCGGCCCATGACACGGGCCCAGCCCGGCGCCCCGTACCCCGTGTAGGCGGTGATCACGGGCTGCCAGCCGCGTTGGCGCAGCCGTCGCTCGATCACCTCGTGCACGGCGTCCTCGATGCGCGCGGCCCGGTGCAGGCGCACGGCGGGCGGTCGACCCGCCGGGGTCAATGACACTCAAAGCCTCCTGCCATCCCTCATGAGCGACCCTGTGACGGTACCTGGCCTGCCGGTGTTACGCGGCGCAACGGGGTGCGCGGGCGGCTCACGGGTGACCCGGATCCACTCAGGACCGTGTCCGAAACCGTTCAGTGCACCGCGAGCCGGGCCTTCGCGGGTCGCACCGGCGTCCACCGCTGCGGGTGCCGCACGTCACGCCCGGCGCGGGCCTGCACGGCGAGCGCCTCGGTCCGCAGACTGCGCACGGTGGCCGCGGCCCGCTCGGCGTCCTGCCAGGCCCGCCGCTCCCGGCCGGTCGCGGCCTGGTAGGCGGCGAACCGGTGCTCCCGCACCGCCGCACGCAGGGCGGCCTCCTGAGCGACCGGATGGCGGCGCGGATTCCACCCGCCGCGGTGCGCTAGCACCTCGTTGAGCTGTGCGATGGACAGCTCCCGGCGGCGGCAGGCGGCGGTCGCCCGGCGGTGCAGGTTGCGCTCCCGGTCGGCGAGCTCCGCGCGGGTGCGGCGCTGACGCAGGATCGGGAAGGCGGCCGCGGTGACGGACTTGCGGGCGTCGCGGTCGGCGGCGTCGAATGCCGCCCAGGCCGCGTCGACCTCGTCCTGTGCGCACACCCAGTCGGCACGGCGGCGGCGGGCGATGGCGGCGGCCTGCTCGGCGGCGAGCGCGACCTGGTCGGCGTAGAGTTCCTCGACCGGCCAGCCGGCGGGGCGGGCGGCGCGGCGGGGCGCGGCGAGGACCGCCGTCGCGGCGGCGAGGGCGAGCAGCAGGACCAACCAGACGGTTGCGGTGGTTTCCACAATGAACACCGGCCTCTCTCGGGGTATCAGCTGTGGGTGGCGGTCGGCAGCGGCGACTCCGGCCGCGGCCGACCGCCGGTTTCCTTGCACCCGCGGCGGCGATGGGTGCCCGAAGCCACGGTGCGGCGTCCCGGCGGAGTCGGGCACGCGGCGGCGTCACGGGACGCGGGGTGGTGACCGGCTCAGACGCGCGGTGGCGCGCGCTCGCCGTTGGCGCCCCGCACGGCCGCGCCCGCGGGAATGCCGGCCTCGACGCAGATCCGCGTGCCGGGCCGCGCCACGTCGACGGGCAGCGCCGCGACGGGCTCGGCCGGCGCCGCCGCGCTCCCCTGGCCGGCCGGCCTGAGCGCGGCCGCGGCCGCGCTCTCGACCTCGACGCGACCGGCCAGATCGCGCTCCACCGGCAGCTCCGGCGCGGCCGGGGTGTCGACCGTGGTGATGATCGCGGCCGGGGGCTCGGCGGGCTCGACCGCCGGGGCGGCGGCCAGGGCCGGGGCGGCGAAGGACAGCGCGATCAGGGCCAGGCCGGTAAGAAACTGCAGCAGGCGGCGCCCGTCCCAGTGACGGGGCAGCAGGCGCGCGACGGCAGTCACCCGATCAACTTACCGTTCTCGGCCCGTCCGTGCACAGATAGGCGTGACTGCGCTCTTCGTCCCACTCCGGCGGGTGAGGGACCATGGGTGGGTGACACGGATCGAGCAGCTGACCGAGTGGGTCGGCGACGGCGGCGTGGTCGTGCTCAGCGGGGCCGGCCTCTCCACCGAATCGGGCATCCCCGACTACCGCGGCCCGACCGGCGCGGCCCGGCGCAGCACCGCGCCGATGACCTACCAGGCGTTCACCCGGGACCCGGCCGCCCGGCGGCGCTACTGGGCGCGCAGCCACCTCGGCTGGCGCACGATCGGCGAGGCGCGGCCGAACGGCGGCCACCGTGCCGTCGCGCGGTTGCAGGCGCTGGCCCGCGTCGACGGCATCATCACGCAGAACGTGGACGGGTTGCATCAGGCCGGCGGCGCGCACGGCGTCGTCGAGCTGCACGGCAACCTGGCCCGGATCGTCTGCCTCGGTTGCGGCGCGCTGACCGCCCGCGCGGAGCACTCGGCCCGGCTGGACGCCGCGAACCCGGGCTTCGCGGCGGCGGTGACCCGGGTCAACCCGGACGGCGACGTGGACATCGACGAGGCCGCCCTGGACGGCTTCGCGGTGGTCGACTGCGCCTCGTGCGGTGGCATGCTCAAGCCCGACGTCGTCTACTTCGGCGAGACGGTGCCGGCCGCGCGCGTGAGCCGCGGCTTCGACCTGGTCGCGGGTGCGCGGACCCTGCTCGTGCTCGGCTCCTCCCTGACGGTCATGTCCGGGCGGCGGTTCGTGGTGCGGGCGGCCCGGGACGGCATCCGGGTCGTGATCGTCAACCAGGGCGTCACCCGCGGCGCGCAGTACGCGGACCTGACGGTGGACGCCGCGCTGGGCGAGGTCCTGCCCGAGCTGGTCGGCCGGGTCGAGAGCGCCGCGATACCGAGCTGATTGGGGCGGATTCCTCCGGTAAAGCTGCCGCTTCTCCGGCCCGGAGACATCGATACACCCCTTCGATATCGTCTCGAAACCTAAATAAAGCTTCCGACTCGTTGACGTGACCCGGCTCACCGGAGTTTACTGCCCGGAACCGCTCCCGAAACCGGTTCCGAAACCGCGGTTCAATGATCCGGTAACAAAGTCGGAGGACACGTGCCAATCACCATCGCCGATGTGGCGGCCCGGGCGAAGGTCAGCAAGACCACCGTGTCCCGGGTGCTGAACGGCAAGGGTGAGCTGGACGAGTCGACCGCCGCCCGGGTCCGCAAGGTGATCGAGGAACTGGGCTACGTGCCCAGTTCGCGCGCGGTCGGCCTGGCCCGCGGCCGGACCCGCGTGGTCGGCATGCTGGTGCCCTCGCTGACCTGGCCCTGGATCGGCGAGGTACTGCAGGGCGCGGTCGACGTGCTCGAGACCGAGCGCTACGGCCTGCTGCTGTTCACCTGCAACCGCGGCGAGGAGTCGATGCGCCAGTTCGGCGCCCAGGTCTCCGCCAAGAGCTTCGACGGCCTGCTGGTGATCGAGCCCGAGGGCACCCTCGACTTCATCGCCACCCTGCACGCCCGCGGGCTGCCCGTGGTGCTCATCGACGACCGCGACGTGCAGCCGGTGCAGATCCCGAGCGTCGGCACCACCAACCACACCGGCGCCGGCGCCGCCGCCCGGCACCTGCTGGAGATCGGCCGGCTCAACCCGATCGTCATCACGGGGCCGGAGCGCTTCGGCTGCACCGCGCAGCGCCTCGACGGTTTCGCCGCCGTGTACGCCGAGGCCGGCCACCCGATCACCCCGGAGCGCGTGCTGCCCGGCGACTTCACCATCGCCTGCGGCTTCGAGGGCGTGCAGGCCGCCATCGAGGCCGGCCTCGAGTTCGACGCGATCTTCGCGCACAACGACCTCTCCGCCACCGGCGCCATGCAGGCCGTGCTCGACAGTGGACGGCGCATCCCGCAGGACGTCGCGGTGGTGGGCTTCGACGACATCCCGATGGCGGCACACACCCAGCCGCCGCTCACCACCGTGCACCAACCGTTGCGCGAGATGGGCGAGGCCGCGGCACGCACGCTGCTCGCACACTTCGAGGGCTCACCCCTGCCCAACCGCCCGACCGTCATTCCCGCCACCTTCACCGTCCGCGGCTCCACCGGCGCGGGCCCCTACGCCGAACCCTCGTAGTCCGAAGTTCGCAGATCCCGATAGAAACCCGCACCTTCCGGCCGGCGCTCCGGCGTCCGGCGCACTTCGCCCTGCCTCGGGGCACCCCTCTCACCCCAAATCCGTAACACCTGAGGAGAACTAGAGATGCAGAGAAGGAAACTGTTCGCGGTCGCCCTCGCGGGCGTGCTCGCCTCGGGCGGGCTCGCCGCCTGCAGCGAATCGCCGAACGCGGGCAACAAGAACGCTTCCGGTGGTGCCACGTTCCTGACCGTCGGCATGCCCAACGGTCCGCAGACGGAGAACCACAACCCCTTCCTCACCACCTCGGCGGGCGCCTCCCTCGGCTACCGCTGGATGATCTACGAGCCCCTGATGATGTGGAACCCGGTCAAGCCGGCGGACGCGTCGCGGCCTTGGCTGGCCACCGGCGCCGAGTGGTCGCCGGACTTCAAGAAGGTCACCATCACGGTCCGCGACAACGCGACCTGGTCGGACGGCCAGAAGGTCACCGGGGACGACGTCGCGTACACGTTCAACCTGATCAAGTCGAACGAGGCGCTGAACCAGGCCGCCACGCCGTACGGCGAGATCACCGCGAGCGGTAACACGGTGACGGTCACGTTCACCAGCTCGATGTTCGTCTACAAGGACAAGTGGCTCGGCCAGACCCCGATCGTGCCGAAGCACGTATGGTCGGCCATCAAGGACCCCACCACCGACGCCAACAAGACGCCGGTCGGCTCGGGCCCGTACACGCTGAAGTCCTTCACGCCGCAGACCACCACGCTCTCGGTGCGCACCGAGGGCTACTGGCAGGACCTGCCGCAGGTCAAGGAGCTGCGCTACACGTCGTACACCGACAACAACGCGCAGACCACCGCCCTGTCGGACGGTTCGAACGAGTGGAGCTTCGTCTTCATCCCGAACTACAAGACGGTCTTCATCGACAAGGACCCGGCGCACTACAAGGTCTGGGCGCCGCCGGTCCTCGGCATCCACGGCCTCTACATCAACACCACCAAGAAGCCGTTCGACAACCCGGCCCTGCGCAAGGCGATGAACATGGTCGTCAACCGCGAGGACATCTTCAACCAGGCCGAGGCCGGCTACTTCCACCCGCTGATCACCAGCGTGACCGGCCTGCCGTCGCCGGCCGGTGACGCGTACGTCGCGCCGGAGTACAAGGGCCAGAACCAGTCCGTGGACGTCGACGGCGCCAAGAAGGTCCTCACCGAGGCCGGCTTCAAGCTCAACGGCACCACGCTGACCGACCCGAGCGGCAAGCCCGTCAAGCTGACCCTGACCGACCCGAGCGGCTGGTCCGACTACCAGACCTCGCTCGAGATCGTGAAGGACAACCTCGCCCAGATCGGCATCGCCGCCACCGTCGACAAGGCGAACCAGGACGCCTGGTTCCGCAACGTCGAGGAGGGCAAGTTCGACGCCACCTTCCGCTGGACCAACGGCGGCTCGACGCCGTACGACATCTACCAGACGGTGATGGACGGCAAGCTGCTCAAGCCGGTCGGCACGGCGTCTCCGGGCGGCAACTTCGGCCGCTTCAACAGCCCCGAGGCGACCGCGGCGCTGGCGGCGTACGCGAACGCCTCCGACGACGCCGCCCGCACCACCGCGCTCAACACGATCCAGAAGATCTTCGTGGAGCAGACCCCGATGATCCCGGTCGGCGCGGACAACATCGGCATGGCGTACAGCACGAAGAACTGGGTCGGCTGGCCCGACGACACCAACCCCTACAGCGCCGGCCAGCCCACGCAGGCCAACGCCCTGGACGTCGTCCTGCACCTCAAGTCCGCCACCTCCTGATCCGCACCGCCGTGCCCCGGACGGGGGCCATCCCGTCCGGGGCACGGCACGCGGCAGTTCCGACACCCCTGCGAAGGAACTCGGCATGACGTTGAGCCAAGAGGCCGAGGCGCCGGCCAACGAGGTGGTGCTTGAGGCGATCGGCCTGACCAAGCACTTCCCCGTCCGCCGGAAGCTGCGCGACCTTTTCAACCGCACGCACGACGCCGTGCACGCCGTTGATGACGTACACCTCACCCTCCGGCGGGGCCACGTGACCGCCCTCGTCGGCGAGTCCGGTTCCGGCAAGTCCACGGTGGCCCGGCTGCTCGCGCAGCTCTATCCCCGTACCGCCGGGGACATCCAGCTGCACGGCCTGAGCACGAAGGTCAAGGGCGGCAGGCAGTTCCGCCGGTACGCCGCCCGGGTCCAGATGATCTTCCAGGACCCGTTCGCGTCGCTGAACCCGGTGCACACGATCCGGTACCACCTGACCCGGTCGCTGAAGATCCACGGCAATGCCGGTAACACCGCCGAGGAGCTCGAGGCGGCCCTGGGCAGCCTGCTCAACCGGGTCAGCCTGACGCCGCCGGAGCGGTACTTCGACAAGTTCCCGCACGAGCTCTCCGGCGGCCAGCGGCAGCGGGTCGCGATCGCCCGGGCGCTGGGCGCGGACCCGGAGGCGCTGCTCGCCGACGAGCCGGTGTCCATGCTGGACGTCTCCATCCGCCTCGGCGTGCTCAACCTGCTGCGCGACCTCAAGGAGCGGCTGAACCTCGCCATCCTCTACATCACCCACGACATCGCCTCGGCGCGCTACTTCGCCGACGACACGATGGTGATGTACGCGGGCCGCATGGTCGAGGGCGGCGACAGCGAGACCGTGACGCAGTCGCCGGCACACCCGTACACCCAGCTGTTGATCGACTCCGCGCCGGACCCGGACCGGATCGAGAACCTGCTCGGCGACCACGCCGACCGGGGCAACGGCGAGCCGCCCAGCCTGATCAAGCCGCCGAGCGGCTGCCGCTTCCACCCGCGCTGCCCGATGGCCATGCCGCGCTGCTCGCGGGACCTGCCCGCGCGCCTCGAGATCGGCGACAAGCCCGGCCACTGGGCCGCCTGCTGGCTCTACGACCCGGCGACCGTCGCGGCCGAGACCCCCGGCTCCGCCGCGGTCGACTACTCCCCCGAGGCCGTCGCGGTCGCCGAGAACGCGCACCCGGAGGAGGTCCGATGAAATTCCTGCTCCAGCGGACCCTGTTCTACCTGTTCACGGCGTGGGCCGCCATCACCATCAACTTCTTCATCCCCCGGATGATCCCCGGCGACCCGGTCAAGTCGCTGCTGGCCCGCTTCCAGGGGCAGATGAGCACCGACGCGATCGCCTCGCTCTACGTCCTGTTCGGCCTCGACAAGGACGCCAGCCTCTGGGACCAGTACATCGACTACTGGAAGCAACTCCTGCACGGCGACCTGGGGCTGTCGTTCACCGCGTTCCCGACGCCGGTCTCCGAGATCATCGGCAGCGCCCTGCCGTGGACCGTGGCGCTGGTCGGCATCACGACCATCATCAGCTTCTCCATCGGCACCAGCCTCGGCGTACTCGCCGGCTGGCGGCGCGGCTCGTGGATCGACGGCCTGCTGCCGGTGACGACGTTCCTGTCCTCGGTGCCGTACTTCTGGCTGGGCCTGCTGGCGATCTACCTGCTGGCCGGGCCGGACAGCTTCTTCCCGTCGTCCGGCGGATACGACAGCGCCTACGTGCCGGCCTGGGACATGTACTTCATCCCCAGCGCCATCAAGCACAGCCTGCTGCCCGCGCTGACGATCCTGATCTCGTCGGTGAGCGGCTGGATCCTGAGCATGCGCAACATGATGGTCACCGTCGCGGCGGAGGACTACATCACGGTCGCGCACGCCAAGGGCCTCTCCGACCGGCGGGTGGCGCTGAACTACGCGGCCCGCAACGCCCTGCTGCCCAACGTCTCGGGCTTCGCGCTGGCGCTGGGCTTCATCGTCGGCGGCACCCTGCTGGTGGAGATCGTCTTCTCCTATCCCGGCCTGGGCTACCTGCTCTTCCGGGCGGTCGGCGCCAAGGACTATCCGCTGATGCAGGGCATCTTCCTGGTCATCACGATCTCCGTGCTGGTCGCGAACCTGATCGCGGACATCGCGTACCTGCTGCTCGACCCGCGCACCCGCAAGGAGGGCTGACAGGTGACCATACCCACCTCCAGCATCGACCAGGTCATCCTCGGCCAGGGCGCGAACGCCCAGTTGGAGCCGCCGACGCCCGCCCGGGCGAAACGACGCCGGTTCCGGTTCGTCTCCAACGGCAAGGCCATGACCGGCCTCATCGTCCTCGGCCTCTACCTGCTGTTCGCGATCATCGGCCCATGGGTCGCGCCGTACGACCCGGACGCGCGCGGCGACCAGCTCGTGCAGCCGCCGTCGGCGGAACACTGGTTCGGCACCACGCACCTGGGCCAGGACGTGTTCAGCCAGATCCTGGTCGGCACCCGGGCCGTCATGGTCGTCGGCCTGGCCGCCGGCGTCATCGCCACGCTGTTGTCCGTGCTCATCGGCGTCACCGCGGGCTACCTCGGCGGCGGCTGGGACGACAGCCTCTCCGCGCTCTCCAACGTCTTCCTGGTGATCCCGGCGCTTCCTCTGATCATCATCGTGACGGCGGCCGTTCCGGAGGGCGGCGACACCCTGGTCGCCCTGATCATCGGCTTCACGTCGTGGGCCTGGGGCGCCCGGATCCTGCGGGCGCAGACCCTGTCGCTGCGCAGACGCGACTACGTCGAGGCCTCCCGGGCCAACGGCGAGTCGACCTGGCGGATCATCATCTTCGAGATCCTGCCGAACCTCACCGCGATCATCGCGTCCGGCTTCGTCGGCACGGTCATCTTCGCGGTCACCTCGGAGATCACCCTGGCCTTCATCGGCATCGGCTCGGTCTCCTCGTGGAACTGGGGCACGATCCTGTTCTGGGCGCAGAGCCAGCAGGCGCTGGCGCAGGGCGCGTGGTGGTGGTTCGTACCGGCCGGTCTCGCGATCGCGTTCCTCGGCACCGCCCTCTCGCTGATCAACTTCGGCATCGACGAGTTCGTCAGCCCGCGCCTGCGCAGCATGGGCAAGACGAAGCTCAAGACCGCGTCCGGGCGCACCGTGCGGATGCGGGTCGGCTTCACGCCGGTCCTCGACAACTCGTCCACGCCGCACACCCACGCCAGCCCGATCCCGGTCATCGGCGGCAAGCCGACCCCGGTGAACCGCAAGGAGGTCACCCGATGAGCGAGCTTGCGAGCGAATCATCAACTCAGGGTCTGACCCATGACATCGCCGGAGCGCCAGCGGAGGCGATGGCATGAGCCGGCCCGTGTTGGAGATCAAGAACCTCAATGTGGACTACGGGCTCGGCGACGAGGCGGTGCACGCCGTCCGGGACGTGAACCTGACCCTGCACCGCGGCGAGGTACTCGGCCTGGCCGGCGAGTCCGGCAGCGGCAAGTCCACCCTGGCGTACGGCCTGACCCGGCTGCTCGCCCCGCCGGGCGTGGTGACCGGCGGCGAGGTCATCTACCACCCGGAGAACGCCGAGCCGTACGACGTCCTGGGGCTGAGCGACAAGCAGTTGCAGGCGTTCCGCTGGGCCGAGACGGCGATCGTGTTCCAGGGCGCGATGAACTCGCTCAACCCGGTGCACAAGATCTCCACCCAGCTGACCGACGTGCTGGCGGCGCACGAGCCACAGATGTCCGCGCACAGCCGCAACGCCCGGGCCCGCGAGATGCTCAAGCTGGTCGGCATCTCGCCGGACCGGATGGACGCCTACCCGCACCAGCTCTCCGGCGGCATGCGCCAGCGCGTGATGATCGGCATGGCGCTGATCCTGCAGCCGCAGGTGGTCATCATGGACGAGCCGACGACGGCGCTCGACGTGGTGATGCAGCGGCAGATCCTGGGTCAGCTCATCGAGCTGCGCGAGCGGCTCGGCTTCTCGGTCATCTTCATCACGCACGACCTGTCGCTGCTCGTGGAGTTCTCGAACCGCATCGCCATCATGTACGGCGGCCGGATCGTCGAGGAGGCACAGGCGTCGGCGCTGTACCGGGACTCGCTCCACCCGTACAGCGCGGGCCTGCTCGGCTCCTTCCCCGCCCTGCGCGGGCCGCGCCGCGAGCTGGCCGGCATCCCGGGCTCCCCGCCCGACCTCAAGGGCATGCCGACCGGATGCTCCTTCCACCCGCGCTGCCCGAAGGTCTTCGAGCCGTGCGCGGAGAACATCCCCGTGCTCGGCAACCCCGGCACCCCCGACGGGGCGACCCGCACGGTCGCCTGCTGGCTGCACCCGGTCAAGCAGCCGGTCGGCTGAGAGATCGACGCCGACGGCCCCGGCCCACCAGCCGGGGCCGTCTTCATATCCATCCCCATCGCCGAGTTCTGCCAGGAGAACCATGAACCCCACCGCCACCGGAGCACCCGGCCTGCTCCTGCCCACCGTCGCCCTGCCCCCGTCGTTCACCTGGGGCGTCGCCACCTCCTCGTACCAGATCGAGGGCGCCGTCGCCGACGACGGCCGCACGCCGTCCATCTGGGACACGTTCTGCCGCGTACCCGGCGCCGTGGTGGACGGCGACAACGGCGACGTCGCGTGCGACCACTACCACCGGATGCCGCAGGACGTCGCACTGATCAAGAGCCTCGGCGTCGACGCCTACCGCTTCTCGGTGGCGTGGCCGCGCGTGCAGCCGGGCGGGAGGGGCCCGGTCAACGAGGCCGGCCTGGCGTTCTACGACCGGCTCACCGACGAGCTGCTGGCCGCCGGCATCGACCCGTGGGTCACCCTGTACCACTGGGACCTGCCGCAGGAGCTGGAGGACGCGGGCGGCTGGCCGAACCGCGACACGGCGTACCGGTTCGCCGACTACTCGATGCTGGTCTTCGACCGGCTCAGCGACCGGGTGGACACCTGGACGACGCTGAACGAGCCGTGGTGCTCGGCCTGGCTGGGCTACTGCGTCGGCGTGCACGCCCCGGGCCGCAGGGACTTCGACGCCGCCATCTCCGCCGTGCACCACCTGCTGCTCGGCCACGGCCTGGCCACCCGGCGGATGCAGGCCGCGGCGACGCGGGACATGAAGTTCGGCATCACGCTCAACATGGGTACGGCCGACCCGGCCACCGAGTCGCCGGCGGACCGCGACGCGGCGCGCCGCGCGGACGGGATGGGCCTGCGGGTCTACCTCGACCCGCTGTGCAAGGGCGAGTACCCGGCGGACATGATCGAGGATCTGGCTGCGCGCGGCTCGGCGTTCCCGGTGCACGACGGCGACCTGGAGATCATCTCGACGCCGTTCGACCTGCTGGGCGTGAACTTCTACTTCGGACAGGACTTCAGCGGCACCGACGAGCAGGGCAACACGCACGACGCCGACGGGCACCCGATCGTGCGCGTGGTCCTGCCGGACCGGCCGCGGACGGCGATGGACTGGCCGATCACGCCGGAGCGCTTCACCCAGCTGCTGGTCCGGCTGCACCGCGACTACCCGGGCCTGCCGCTGGTCGTCACCGAGAACGGCGCCGCGTTCGACGACACCGCCGACGCCTCCGGCTTCGTCGCCGACGACGACCGGACCGCGTACCTGGCCGAACACATCGCGGCGGTGGCGGCGGCCCGCGAGCAGGGCGCCGACATCCAGGGCTACTTCGCCTGGTCGTTGATGGACAACTTCGAGTGGGCCGAGGGCTACGCGAAGCGGTTCGGCATCGTGCACGTCGACTACGAGACCCAGGTGCGTACGCCGAAGCAGTCCGCGCTCTGGTTCCGCGACACGATCGGCCGCATCCGCGGGGCCTGATCGGGGAATGGAAAGGCCCGGCCGGGGCCGGGCCTTTCATTAATCCATGTAAATTATGTAACAAGCTTTACCGGTTGTTCCGGCGGCGGGAAAATCTGTTCCGTGACCACTCCCCGGAAAGTCTCCGTGGCCGCAACCGCCACCGCGATGCTCGTCGCGACCGGCGCAGCCGTGCTCCTCGGACCCCCCGCCGAGGCTGCTGCCGAAGCCGTCAACATCTACCTGACCACCACCAACGACTCCCGCGGCGTCAATGTCACCCGCGGCCTGCAGCAGCAGACCCCGATCGGTTTCGCGTCCACCAGCGCCGGCGCGAATGTCACGGTCACCGTCAACGAGGGCACGCAATATCAGCAGTTTCAGGGCGGCGGCGCGTCCATCACGGACACCACCGCCTATCTGCTGCGCGGCGGCCCGGTCAGCGCCGCCACCCGCGACGCCGTGATGCGCAAGCTGTTCAGCCCGGCCGACGGCATCGGCCTGTCCTTCGTGCGCAACCCGATCGGCGCCTCCGACCTGTCGCGGCCCGGCAACGTGTCGCTCGACGACACCTGCTGCGACCTCAACGACTTCGGGTCCAACGGCTACGACACCAACGTGCGGCTGCTGACCCAGCAGGCCCGGTCGCTCAACCCGGCACTGCGGGTCAAGGGCGTGCCGTGGAGCTCGCCGGGCTGGATGAAGGACAACGGCCGGATGGACCAGATGGGCTGGCTGAAGTGGGAGTACTACCCCACCTACGCGCAGTACCTGGTGAAGTACGTCCAGTCCTATCAGGCCGCCGGCGTGCCGGTGAACTACATCTCGGTGCAGAACGAGCCCAACTGCTGCAACGCGAACAACCCCGTGAACCAGACGTACCCGGGGATGAACTGGAACTCCTCCGGGCTGGTCGAGTTCACCAAGAACTTCGTCTACCCCGCGTTCCGGGCCGCCGGCATCACCACCAAGGTGCTCATCCACGACTGGAACTACGGCGACTACGCCGGCATGGGCGCGGCGATCCTGGCCGACGCCGGGGTGCGCAACGACCCGCTCTTCGGCGGCATCGCGTGGCACGGCTACTTCGGTGACCCGGCGGTCGGCACCCAGGTGCACAACCAGTACCCGAACGTGCCGCAGTTCTCGACCGAGCACTCGGGCGGCACCTGGATCTCCAACCAGCACAACGAGGACCTCGCCGACATCGTGAACTACGCGCGGAACTGGAGCGGCAGCCTCGTCAAGTGGAGCCTGGCCGTCGACCAGTCCATGGGCCCGCACAACGGCGGCTGCGGCACCTGCACCGGGCTCATCACCGTGCAGAACGGAGGCTCCCGGGCCGGGCAGGTCGACTACACGGTCGAGTACTTCACGACCGGGCATCTGACGAAGTTCGTGCGGCCGGGCGCGTACCGCATCGACTCGACCGCGAGCGGCACCGTGCCGAACGTGGCCTACCGCAACGCCGACGGGTCCAAGGCCCTGATCGCGCACAACGGCGGCACCTCCGCGCAGTCGGTGAAGGTGGTGTGGGGCAACCAGTCGTTCACCTACAGCCTGCCGGCCCGCACCACGGCGACGTTCACCTGGAGCGGCACCCCGGGCACCGGCGGGCCCACGACGCCGCCGCCGGGCGGCGGCTCGGGCGCCATCGTCAGCGCGGCCAACAACAAGTGCCTCGACGTCACGGACGGCTCGACCGCGGACGGCAACCTGCCGCAGATGTGGACCTGCTACGCCGGCTCGGCGAACCAGACCTGGCAGCGGGCGTCGGACGGCACGGTCCGCGGCCTCGGCAAGTGCCTCGACGTGCAGAACAACGCCACCAACGACGGCGCCACCGTGCACCTGTGGTCCTGCATCGCCGGCGTGGCCAGCCAGCAGTGGCAGGCGACGGCGGGCCGCGACCTGGTGAACGCCGCATCCGGCAAGTGCCTCGACATCAAGGACAACAACCTCGCCGACGGCGCGAAACTCCAGCTCTGGAGCTGCACGGGCGGCGCCAACCAGAAGTGGACCGTGCCCGCATAACGCGCTCCCGTCAGGGTGGGCCCGCCGGCCGGTGCCGGCGGGCCCTCAGCCGCGGCCCCGGGCCGTGGAGCGGCGGTGGGCGGCGCGCGACGGCGGCGCCGACGGGTCCGACGCCGGCGGCAGGCCGCCGTCGGCGAGCAGCCGCGCGATCGGCAGCGTGGCCGCGCCCATCGCGACGGCGTCGGGCCCCAGCTGACAGAGATCGATCCGGGTACGGGAGTACGGCTGCTTCAGCGCGTTTCGTGCGGCTGCGGCCCGAATGTCGGGAAGAAAGCGCTCTCCCAGCGCCAAGCCCTGCGGCCCGCCCAGCACGATGCGCTCCGGGGAGAAGAGATTGATCAGCCCCCCGATGCCCGCGCCCAGATAGCCGATGGTCTCCGCGATGATGTCGGCCGCCGCGCCCTCCAGGGCACCGTCGGCCGCCAGCACCCTGCCGAGCAGCTTGGGCTCCGGCTCCTGGCCGGTCGCCGCGGCGATCCGGGCGATGACCTTCGCCGACCCGATGTAAGCCTCCAGGCACCCGCGCGCGCCACACCGGCACAGGTCCCCGTCGTAGACGATCGTGGTGTGCCCCCACTCCCCCGCGTTGCTGAACGCGCCGCGATAGCTGCGCCCGTCCAGGACCACGGCCGCGCCGACCCCGGTGCCGACCAGCACTATCACCGCGTGCCGCGCGCCCCGGCCCGCACCGAACCACATCTCCGCCTGGCCGACCGCCTTCGCGCCGTTCTCCACGAATACCGGCACGTCGGTGCCAGCCCGCAGCAACTCGCCCAGCGGCACCGCGTCCCAGCCGGTGGTCTGGGAATGGACGACCGGCGAGCCGCCGGACTGGTCGACCACGCCGGCGACGCCCACCCCGAAGCCGAGCACCTCGGAGCACCGGATGCCGGCCTCCGTGATGACCGCCGCCAGGCCCTGCAGCAGCTTCGCCACCGCCACCGCGGGGTCCGAGCCCTCGGCGCCGAGCGAGTACTGCGCCACGGCGAGCCGGGACATCGCCAGGTCGTAGAGCTCGACCAGGACCCGGGTCTCGCCGACGTCGGCGCCGACCACGTAGCCGTACCCGGGAGCCACGCGCAGCAGCGCACGCGGCCGGCCGCCGTCCGAACCGACCAGGCCGGCCTCCTCGACAAGACCCTCGTCGATCATCTCGCCGATCAGGTTGCTCACGCTCGCCTGGCTCAGTGCGGTCGTCTCGCCGAGTTGCTGGCGGCTCTGCCGGCCGCCGTGGAACAGGTCCGTGAGCAGGCTGGCCCGGTTCGCGCGGCGGACATCCCGCACCGTCGTACGCCTGGTCTCCAAACCGCTACCGCCTTCGCATTCAGCCCCGTCGAGCTGCCGTCTAACGCTATGCCACTGACATCATGTGTTACTGACACGGAAACCACCACGCGCACCCGGGGCGTACCTGCGTTACCGTCGCGCCGTGACCGACTATCGAGCGCTCAACCGTGCCAGTTGGGACGATCGGGCCCCGGCACACGCCGCGTCCGCCGGTTACCGGGTGAGCTCGTTCGCCGCCGACCCCGCACACCTGAGCGACGTGGTCCGCTTCGACCTGCCGCTGCTCGGCGACGTCAACGGCCTGCGCGGCGTGCACCTGCAATGCCACATCGGCACCGACACGGTGTCGCTCGCCCGGCTCGGCGCGACGATGACGGGCGTCGACTTCTCCCCGGCCTCGCTCGCGGAGGCGCGGCGCGTCTCCGCGCTGGCGGGCAATCCGGTCGAGTTCGTCGAATCGGACGTCTACGACGCGGCCGACCGGCTCGGCAGGGGCGGCTTCGACCTGGTGTACACCGGAATCGGCGCCCTGTGCTGGTTGCCCGACATCCGCCGCTGGGCGCGCGTCGTCGCGGACCTGTTGCGCCCCGGCGGCCGGCTGTTCCTCAGGGAGGGCCATCCCGTCCTGTGGGCTCTCGCCGACCCGCTGCCCGAAGGCGGGGCGCTGACGCTCGAGTACCCGTACTTCGAGCAGGCCGAACCGCTGGTCTGGAACGAGGGCGGCACCTACGTCGAGACCGACGCCGAGTTCACCCACAACACCACACACGAGTGGAACCACGGCCTCGGCGAGATCGTCACCGCGCTGATCGACGCCGGGATGACGGTGACCGGGCTCGCCGAGCACGACTCGGTGCCGTGGGAGGCGCTGCGCGGCCACATGCGCCGGGTCGGCAACGACGAATGGCAGCTCACCGACCGCCCCGAGCGGCTGCCGCACACCTACACGCTGCAGGCGGTCCGCACCGCGGTTTAAAGATCGACGGGTTCGGGGTATCTGGCGTCCAGTCCCCCAACGACCTAGGAGCCCCCCGATGCGCGCAGGATCAATCGGCGGCGTCATCGTCGTCATCTGGCTCGTCCTCGGCGTCATCGCCGCGGTCGAGCGCGGCTATTTCAAGGACAGCGGCGACGCCAGTTGCGCGGAGGCCGGCACTGTCATCGTCACCGTGGTCGCCGGCCCGCTCAACTGGCTGGGCGTCAACCCGAAAATCACGTGCGACATCCCGGAGCCGTCGAAGTAGATCGGCGTGGATATTGCGCCTAGCCTGACTGGGTGCCCGGCGCTGTGTCGTCCCACGCAGGTGCCGCCGCTCGTGTGAGAGCGGCGGCACCGTTGCCTCCGCCCGGGCAGCGGCCATGATGCGACGTGGGTTCCGCGTGGTGCGCTCCGACCCGCTGCTGCTCACCCTGCTCGCCGCCACCGCCGGCCTGTTCCTCTGGTACGCGACCGCGCCGCAGAGCCGCACCGCCCAGGTCGTCACGGCCTGGGTTTTCGTCGCCTCGATGCACGCCTGCCTGATCTGGATCACCCGGTCGTTCACGCGCACACCCGGACTGCCGGTCGTGGCCCGGCGCTTCTGGCGCGCCGTCCTGGTGGGAGGGGTCGCCTACCTCGTCGGCGACGTGGCCCAGCTGGTGCTGGCGGCGACCCAGCCGGGCCTCGCCTGCGCCGCGACCGGCGGCGCCGTGCGGATCGCGACCCTGTCGGCCGGCAGCGCCTGGCTGATGCTCGCCCTGCTCGCGGCCCCGCTGGGCCTCACCACCCGCCGCGAGCGCCTGCGCTTCTGGCTGGACGTCGCCACGGTGATGGTCGCGGCCGTCGTCGTCGGCTGGTACCTGGTGGTACCCGACCGACCCGCCGCGCTGCTGGACGCCGCGGCCCCGGTCCTGTCGGGCCCGGTGATCCTGCTGCTGTGCGTCTTCGTCGTCGCCAAGCTGACGATGTCGGGCACGACGCTGTTCACCCGCGCCTGCGCCGTGATCGGCACCGCCGCCGCGGCGATGAAGTCGGGCGCGGACCTGCTAATCGGCGACGGCCTCGACGCCGGGCGGCTGCACTGGTTCCTGGCCCTGACGATCGCCGCCAACGCGATGCTGACGATCGCCGTGCGCGTCACCCAGATGCAGCTCGCCCGCAATCCCCTCGCGCTCGAGCGGCGGACCCGGCAGCGGCCGTACAGCCTGCTGCCCTACGGGGCGATCGTGGTCACGTACGGCCTGCTGACGGTGGCGATCTGGCGGCACGAGGCGGCCTCCGTTCCGATCGCGCTGACCGGCGCGGCGGTCAGCACGCTGCTGGTGGTGCTTCGCCAGCTGGACGCGTTCCGGGAGAACGCGCAACTGCTGGCCGAGCTGCACCGCTCCCTCGATCAGCGCGAGACCCTCGCGGCCCGCCTGCAGCACCAGGCCTTCCACGACGGCCTCACCGGCCTGCCGAACCGCCAGCTGTATTCGCAACGGCTGGACGCGGCGCTCGCCGCCGGCGGGCCGGCCGTGGTCATGCTGATCGACCTGGACGACTTCAAACTGGTCAACGACGCGCACGGCCACGCGGCCGGCGACCGCCTGCTGAAGGTGATCGCCGACCGGATGCGTGCCTGCGTGAGGAGTTCGGACACGGTGTCCCGCATCGGCGGCGACGAGTTCGCGGTGCTGCTGTCGTCGCTGCCCGGCGACGACCCGCTGGAGATCGCCGCCCGCATCGTCCGCGAGATCGAGGCACCGGTGCCGGTCGACGGCGGCTCGGCGCGGGTGGGCGCCAGCGTCGGCGTCGCGTTCGCCCGCCCCGGCGCGGCAGGATGCCTCCCCGACGGGGAGGCCCTGCTGCGCGAGGCGGACCACGCGATGTACGCGGTGAAACGCGACGGCAAGGGCTCGTACGCGGTGTCCCCGGGTCAGCCCGGGGTGGCTACCGCACCCAGGGTGGGCTGATCGAGGAGCCGTCGGGAAGGGTGGCCTCGAGTCCGACGCTGGTGGTGACCCAGGCGGTGGCCGGGGCGCCGGACGTGTTGTCGAGGCCGAACATCGCGCCCGCGGGCACGAACGCGACCTCCCCGGGCCGCAACGCGGTGACGGTGCCGTCGATGGTCACGGTGACCTCGCCGGACATGATGAGAAGCACCTCCTCGTGGCTCACCCGGTGCGGGACACCGGTCGTGCCGGGCGCCACCTCGAGCCGCCAGGCACAGAGCTCGGTGCTGCCCGACGACGGCGCGACGAAGGAGTTGAAGGTGACGCCGTGCAGCTGGTGCTCGACGGCGTCGTGCTCGCGAACCACTGGCATGATGATCCCTTCGGGAAGGTAGTCAAGCTGCTTGACGAAATAGTCCAGGAGCCTGACCAAGCTGTCAAACTCCTTTTCGTGGAACGTGACCTCCTCGACCTCCCGGTGCTGCTGCTGAGCGCCGCCCGCGCACTGGTCGACGGCATCGACGCCGGCGTACGAGCCCGCGGCTTCGCCGACCTGCGCCCGGCACACGGCTTCGCATTCGTACGCCTCTCCGGCGACGGCGCGACGGTCGGCCAGCTCGCCGAGCACCTGAACGTGACCAAGCAGGCGGCCAGCCAGATGATCGAGGAACTGGTGACCAAGGGCTACGTGACCCGGCGCCCGCACCCCGACGACGCCCGCGCGCGGCTCGTCGTGCTGACCCCGAAGGGCTGGGCCTGCACCCGCGCGGCCGACGAGGCCGCGACCGAGGTGCTGCGCCCGTGGGCGGACACCCTGGGACCCCAACGCCTGGCGGCGCTGCGCGCGGACCTGTCGAGGCTGGCCACCCCCGGGCGCGTGCGCCCGCTCTGGTGACCGCGTACCCGATCAGTTTCCGGCCCCCGCCGCGTATACCCCGCATGAACCAGCTCAGAGAACTTCGGGAAGCGGTGGCCGCCGAACGCGCCGAGCAGGCCGACCTGCTCGCCGGCCTGCGGCCGGACCAGTGGGACGCGCCGACCCTGTGCGCGGGCTGGCGGGTCCGGGAGGTCGTCGCACACACCACCATGCCGTTCCGGGCCACCCTCGGCCGGACCATGCTGGAACTGGCGCGGGCACGCGGCAACGTCAACCGCATGGCGGACCGCTGCGCACGCCGCGACGCCGCCCGGCTGTCGGCGGCGGAGCTGCTGGCCTCGCTGCGCGACAACATCGACCACCCGTGGACGCCACCGGGCGGCGGTGTCCGCGGAGCGCTCTCGCACGACGTCATCCACGGCCTCGACATCACGGTCGGGCTGGGCCTGGACCGAAGGGTGCCGCCGGAGCGGGTCGCCCTGGTACTGGCCGGGCTGAGCCCGAGGAACATCGCGTTCTTCGGCGCGGACCTGGACGGCATCGCCCTGCGGGCGACGGACCTCGACTGGGGCCACGGCAGCGGAACACCGGTCCGGGGGATGGCGCAGGACCTGCTGCTGGTCCTCTGTGGACGCCGGATGCCACCGGGCCGGCTCAGCCGGGAGCTACCGACGCGCACGCCCGGCCGCCCGCAATAACGACCCCACCGCCCCACCCACCCAAACCAAACCGGTGAGGCGTGCAACCAGCCCGCGCAGAGCGGGCGGGCACGCAGGGCGGGCACGCAGGGCGGGCACGCAGGGCGGGCACGCAGGGCGGGCACGCAGGGCGGGCACGCAGGGCGGGCACGCAGGGCGGGCACGCAGGGC
>NZ_JBEZDY010000044.1:0-50096 GCF_040648555.1 Actinoplanes sp. NPDC049118 | reverse complement strand
CAACGCCGTACGCATCTCCGCACTGCGCAGCATCGGCGGCCTGCAGGACTCCATCACCGAGGACATGGCCACCAGCCTGGTGATGCACAGTGGACACAACCCGGAGACCGGCAGGCGCTGGCGCTCGGTGTACACGCCCGACGTGCTCGCCGTCGGCGAGGGCCCGTCCTCGTGGACCGACTACTTCACCCAGCAGTACCGCTGGTCGCGCGGCACCGACGAGGTGGCCGTCACGTCCTTCGGCAAGGTCGTGCGCCGGCTCGGCGTACGCCGTTCGCTGCACTACGGGCTGCTGCTGTCCTACTACCCGCTGACCGCCCTGGCCTGGCTGCTCGGCGCCGCGAACGCCGCCTGCTACCTGGTACTGGGCGCCAAGGGCGTGCAGGTGCCACAGGAGGTGTGGCTGATGCTCTACGTCGACGCGGCCCTCTTCCAGATCGGCCTCTACGTCTGGAACCGCCGGCACAACATCAGCCCGCACGAGGAGGCCGGCTCGTCCGGCCTCGCCGGCATGCTGGTGTCCACGCTGTCCACGCCGATCTACGTGTCGTCTTTCGTCGGCGCCGTGCTGCGCCGGCGCAGCAACTTCGTGGTGACCCCGAAGGGCGACTCGGCCAGCCCGGACCGGCCGCACACCTTCCGGCAGAGCCTGCGCTGGGCGGCCTTCTTCGCCGCGCTGCTGGTCATCGCCCCGTTCGCCGGGCATGTGCACGGCGCGATGTGGGCGTGGCCCGCCCTCAACCTGTTCATCTGTCTCCTTCCGCCGGCCATCTGGCTGGTACAGGGCCGGCGTCGCCGCGGGGTCCCGCCCCGCCCCGCCGGATCCGACCGCCCCGGTGCCGACGTCGGCGCCACGACCGAGCCCGCCATCAAGCCCGTGGAGTCGTACGCATGAGTCCTCGTCCCCGTCCGACCGCGGCCCGCCGCCTGCTCAGCGGATTCGTCGCCCTGCTGGTCCTGACCGTCGTGGTCGTCGTCAACCGGCCCATGGTGGCCTTCGGCGCCGACACCCTGCACGAGTTCCAGATCAACCGGCTGTCCTACACGCAGAAGTACGGACACTGGTCGCGCCTGCCGGTGCCGGCCGACTTCCGGGTCAACGCGATCCACGCCGCCCTGCTGCGCACCGGCAAGGTGCTGATCGTCGCCGGCAGCGGCAACAACCGCGACAACTTCGAGGCCGGCACGTTCCGCACCGTGCTCTACGACCCCGCCCACGACAAGTTCACCGAGGTGCCGACCCCCACCGACGTGTTCTGCGCCGGGCACACCTTCCTCGCCAACGGCAACCTGCTCATCGCCGGCGGCACCAAGTCCTACGAGGTCCTCGAGAAGGACATCGACCACCCGGCCGGCGTCATGAAGATCAAGAACGAGTCGGCCGTCGGCGGCAACCGGTTCTTCCCCAAGGGCACCCGCCTGACCGGCAAGAACGGCCTTGTATACCTGACCCGTGCCGACGTGACGGTTCCCGCCGCCACCACCATGAAGCACGGCGACGCCGTGATGACCCACGCCGGCGAGGCCGAGGTCTGGGTCGACGCCGAGCTCGCCGGCGACACCGCCATCGTGCGGGGCCCGGCGCAGTACACCCTCGCCGGCCTCACCGGCGCCGATCGCCGCAACCTCTACGGCCTCGCTGACAAGATCACCCGGGAGAAGCAGGAATACGGCGGCGACAACACGTCCTACGAGTTCGACCCCGCCACCGAGCGCTACCTGCGCACCGGCGACATGGTGAAGCCGCGCTGGTACCCCACCCTGGCCGAGACCCCGAACGGTGACGTCCTCGCCGTCTCCGGCCTCGACGGGTTCGGCCGGATGCTGCCCGGCAACAACGAGCGCTACCTCACGGGGCAGCGGCGCTGGGTCGACGCGCCCGAGCTCAAGCGGGTCTTCCCCACCTACCCCGCCCTGCACCTCATGCAGGACGGCCGGCTCTTCTTCTCCGGCTCGAACTCCGGCTACGGCTCGGACACCGAGGGCCGCACGCCCGGTCTCTGGAACCTGACGAACAACAGGTTCCAGGTCGTGCCCGGGCTGCGGGACGCCCGGATGACCGAGACGAGCTCCTCGGTGCTGCTGGCACCGGCACAGGACCAGAAGGTCATGATCTTCGGCGGCGGCGAGGTCGGCGAGTCACCCGTGTCCACCGCCCGTACGGCCATCGCCGACCTCGACGAGCCGGCGCCGAAGTACCTGCCCGGCCCCGACCTGCCGGCGCCCGCCCGCTACCTGAGCACCGTGCTGCTGCCCGACGACACCGTGCTGACCACCGGCGGCTCGTCCGGTTACCGCGGCGGCGCGTACCGCGGCAAGACCCGCAGCGACCTGTTCAACACCCAGATCTACGACCCCGTCGACAACCGCTTCGCCGGCGCCGCCGACTCCACGATCGGCCGCAACTACCACTCGGAAGCGATCCTGCTCCCCGACGGCCGGGTCATCACCATGGGCAGCGACCCGCTGTACGACCCGACCGGCAAGAACCCCGGCACGTTCGAGCAGCGCGTCGAGGTCTACTCCCCGCCGTACCTGTACAAGGGCGACCGTCCCACCGTCGACGGCGGGCCCAGCTCCGTACAGCGGGGCACGACGGTCACGTTCGCCACCGCCGACGCGGCCGTCATCCGCAGCGCCCGACTGATGCGCCCCAGCGCCGTCACCCACGTCACCGACGTCGACCAGCGCTCCGTCGCCCTCGACATCACCCACGCACCGGGCGGGCTGGCCCTGTCCATCCCGAAGGCCAAGGGTCTCGTCCCCTCCGGCTGGTACCTGCTCTACCTCGTCGACGACAAGGGTGTGCCCTCCGTCGGCCGCTGGGTGCAGGTGCTCTGATCCATGCCCCGCCACGCCCGAGTGCCGCCACGCGTCCGCCGGCCACCGTTGTTGGTGGCCGCCCTGTGCGCCGTGCTGCTGCTCGGCGCGGCCGCCTGGTTCGTCCCGGGAGGGGACGGGACGAACCAGGCCGGCGGGCCGGCACCGGATCCGTCAGGGTCCGGTGCCGCCCCGGCCGGCCGGCTCGCCGGCTGGCCGCTGTTCGTCGAGCGGTCCGGCCTGGCCACCGATCACCTGCGTAGCCTCGAGGCCGCGAAGCGCACCGGCGAGGCCGCGGCGATCCGCCGGATCGCCGACCAGCCGACGGCCGCCTGGTTCGCCGACGACGCGCCCGGATACGCCGACCGCGCCGGCCGGCTGGTACGCGAGGCCGACGCCGCCGGGCAGGTCCCGGTGATCTCCGTGTACTTCGTGCCGGGGCGCGACTGCTCGGGACAGTCCACGGGCGGCGCCCCGGATGCCGCCGCGTACCAGCGGTGGGTCGGCGCCATCGCGGGCGCGCTGGCCGGTCACCGGGCGATCGTGGTGCTCGAGCCGGACGCGGTCGCCCAGGCCGCCGAGGGCTGCCTCGACGCGACCGCGGCGGCCGCCCGCTACCGGCTGCTCGGTGCCGCCGTCGACGCGTTCCGGGCCGTGCCCGGCGTGCGGGTCTACCTCGACGCCGGCAACCCGACCTGGATCGAGCCGGACCGGATGGCCCCGGCCCTGCGGGCCTCGGGCATCGACCGGGCGCACGGATTCGCCCTCAACGTCGCCAACTTCGAGCACACCGCCGACAACATCGCGTACGGGACCAAGCTGTCGGGCCTGCTCGGCGGCGCGCACTTCGTCATCGACACCAGCCGCAACGGCAACGGGCCGGCACAGCGGGGCGCCGGCGACCGGCACTGGTGCAACCCGCCCGGACGCGCCCTGGGCGCGGCGCCCACGGTCGAGACCGGACACCCGCTCGTCGACGCCTACCTGTGGATCAAACGGCCGGGCGAGTCGGACGGCGCCTGCACCGCGGGGGCCCCGGCGGCCGGCCAGTGGTACGAGCGGTACGCCCTGGAGCTGGCGGGTCACCGGGGCTGACCCCGGTAGCGGTGACGAGGCCCGGTCTGCCGCGGGGCTGACCGGTCGCGGCTTATGCCGCCGAGCGTAGAAGGACACTGCCTCCCGACCATCCGTACGGGTGACGGCGATGCCCGGCACCTCGGAAGACCCGCCCTCCCTGGGGTGCAGGCCTTCGTCACGACAGCGGCAGCGGTACGCCGATCGGGCAGACCACACCGCCCATGTCGCTTACCGGCTGGCGGCGCCACCACCGCTACCGTGTGCGATGCCCTGTCGACTCTACGTAGGAGATCCGCGATGGCCCTCCCCGGCATCACTCCGATCGCTGCCGCCGCCCTGCTCGCCTTGACCGCATGCAGCGCCGGCCCTGAGCCGACCGCGGCACCCCCGCCCGCAGTAACCACCGCAGCCATCCCGGCCACCGCCATGAGCTCGCGGTCAGCCGCCGCATCACCCACGCCGTCACCGACCCCGACAATGACCCGCAAGCAGGCGTGCACGCAGGCCGCCGAAGCCGCGGTTGACTGGGTGCACCTGATCTCCCGCTTCTCCGAAGACCCGTCCGGTGCCAGCACCGACGCTTCCGAGTTCGAGGACCTCTCAACAAAGATCGGGGAGGCGCTGCCTCACCTGCCCAAGGACACCAAGGCCGCAGCCGAGAAGCTCATCGACCCCCTTGACGCCATCTACGGCGTCCTGGTCACGGGCGAGAACACCACGATCGAGTTGGAGAACGCCCGTAACGCCGTCCCTGATGCAATGCAGTGCGCCGGCAAGGGCAGCCTCAAGGGCTACCAGTCGCAATGGGAACAGTGACTCGACGCAGATGCGGGCCGGCGACGCCCCGTACCGGGTGGACCGGGCCGGTCACAGCCGGGAGTTCGACACTCGGGCAAGCCAGGCTGCGAAGGGTGAGTGGTGACGAGGCCCGGGGATATGGCCAATCCCCGGGCCTCTGGATACCACCGAATTGCACACACCAGCACGTTTAAGGGCCTGGATCATTCGTCACGACATCGGGTTTTGCCATTAAACTACCGCCGCTCGAAGCGCGGCGGACCGGACTTGAACCGGCATCCGCTGTCATCGTCCGTACCCGGTCGACCTGGTGATCGGTGGTGAATGCTGACATTGGAGCGATAGTCTGAGTCTCATACCGGCTGCCTCTGCCAGTTGGGCTACCCCCGCGCGGTGGTGCGGGGGGCGGGACTCGAACCCGCACTGTCACCGGTGGATTCAGCTTCAGCCTCAGCTGTCAGCTTTCGCGCCGTTTCCGGCGCACCCCCGCGCTCCCACGGGGGAATCAGTGGCGGCTACCCGAACAGGTAGCCGAAGACGGCCGCGCCGACCCGCTGGTCGGCGACCTCCGTGTTGTTGGCCTCCTCGCGCGCGAACTTGACCGCGGTCTGCAGCGCCAGCACCCGGTCGAGGATCTCGTTGACCCGCTTGGCCGGCAGCGCGCCCGAGAACTTCACGGTCGTCCAGTAGCCGACGGTGACGTCCTCGTAGTAGACCTCGACCTGTGCGGGGTGCTTCTCGGTCGCCTCGGCCTTGACGTGGTTGCGCGGCACCTTGCGGGTGCGGTTGGTCCGCACCGGCTCCGTGCGCCAGCTGTCCGTGGAATCGTCACGCAGCCAGGACTCGGCCGCATCGAGCACGGGCAGCTTCTTCACGAACGTGTGGAGGTCGACGAGCTGCTTCTCCAGGAACAGCAGGTACGTCACGGGCACCTGGGCGGCGATGGTGCGTCCGTCGACCACCACGTCGGCGCGGGCCACGCAGTTCGTCCAGTCCTTCGTCGCGGTGACGTCGAACAGCCGGGTCAGCGTGCCCGCGACACCGCGCAGGATGTCCTCGGCCTTGATCTGCACCCGCGTCGACTCGGCGGGCAGCTGCTCGCCCTCCTCGTCCTTCGGCTGGTACGTCCGGGAGATGCCGGCGAGCGGGCCGGTCTTCTGCACGGCGTGGTGAGCCTCGCTCAGGTCGGCGAACGACTTGCTCTTGACGCCCTTCTCCACGGCGATGATCTGGTTGAGCTTCGGCACGGTGTCCCCTTTCGGCGTGGGGAACCGTAGCACCCGTCGATCATTGTCTCCGACCCCTTTTCCACCGCATTCCGGGGTTGCGACGGAACATCGGCGGCGGCCGGCGCCGTACGATTCCGTACATGTTGGGAGTGCACTTCGCGATCACGCCCGGCCAGGAGCGCGCCCTGCTCGAGGCGGCCGACAGCGGCGACAATGACGCGGTCGCCGGGCTCATCGAGGACATCGAGGAGTCCTGGGACGACGACCAGCTGAAGGTCGACACCGACAAGGCCTGGGACGCGATCCACCGCTGTCTGACCGACGGCACGCTCGATCCCGACGGCGGCGAGTACCCGCTGTCGCATGCGGTGCTCGGTGGCCGGCACCTCCACGACGACTACTACGCGGTCTACGTCAAGGCCGCCGAGGTGCGGGACCTGGCGCCCGCCCTGCACGACATCGACCGTGAACGGCTCCGGCGGCGGTTCGAGGCGATCGACGACCCGGACTACCGCGGCACGCTGGACGACGACGACTTCGGTTACACCTGGACGAACTTCGTCGACGTCCGGGCGTTCTACGACCGCGCCGCCGAGGGCGGGCTCGCGGTGCTCTTCACCGCCGCCTGAGGCGGGCGATTCCAGCAGGTGGACGCCGGGATCCGGTTCTGGACGGTGCAGTGGCGGGAGCTCGGGGTCCTGCTCGCCCCGGCCGCGGGACCTCGTGGTTCTCCCCCTGGTGGATCCGGCGCAGGCTCACGTAGGCCTGCGGGTGCGCGGCCTTGAGAGAATGCCCGGATGAGCAGCGCGGACGGTGTGGTGCAGGTGGCCGAGGCCCGCGGAGCGGACGCGGTGACGCAGTCCGCCGGGATCTGGGCCCGCGCGAAGGCACGCCGCGACGACGACCCGGAGCCGGCCGGCGTCGAGGAGACCGTCCCCGGCATCCAGCGACGCCTCGCCATCGACGGGGCGAGGCTGCTCCTGGCCCGGAGCGACGGCCACCCGGTGGGTTTCGCCGTGTTCGCGCCCCGCCCGCAGGCTCTGGAGCTCTTCTATCTCGGCGTGGACCCTCCGGCCTGGGGCGGCGGCGTGGGGAGCCGGCTGCTTGTCGGCGTGGCGGACCACGCGCGGGCGATCGGCCGGGAGCGGCTCGAGCTGTGGGTGATCGACGACAATGAGCGGGCCATCCGCGTCTACGAACGATCGGGCTGGGCCGGCACCGCGACGGTGAAACGGGATCCGTCCTCGGGACGGCTCGAACGGCGTTTCGTCCGGCATGTTCGCTGATCTGTGGGTGGCGCCGCCGACGCTGTGCTCGTCCGGCTTGTCGCGGTACTCCTCGATCGCGGCGGTCAGCGCGGTCGCCAGGTCCTCGATGCTGAGCGCCGGCTGGTTCGGCTTGTCGGCGACCTGCTGGGCGATGTACGGCACGTGGACGAAACCGCCCCGCTTTCCGGGGAACTCGCGATCGATCATGTACAGGATCTGGTACCGATGTGATTGCAGACGTAGGTACCGGCGGTGTTCGAGACGGCGGCCGGGACGCCGGCCCGCCGAATGGCCGTGACCATCGCCTTGACCGGCAGTGAGCTGAAGTAGGCCGGCGGGCCGTCGGCGCGGATCGGGGTGTCGATCGGCTGGTAGCCGTCGTTGTCGGCGATGCGCCCGTCGTCGAGGTTGATCGCGACGCGCTCCGGGTTGACCCCGAACCGCCCGCCCGCCTGCCCGACGCTGACCACCACGTCCGGATCGTGCTCCACGATCACGTCCCGGACGAATTCCGGCGAGCGGGCGAACGACGTGGGAATCCGCACCTTGACGATCTCGGCGTCCGCGACCCTCTCCGGCAGGCGCTTCACCGCCTCCCAGGACGGGTTGATCGGCTCGTGCTCGAACGGATCGAAGCCGGTTACCAGGATTCTCATGGCGTCTTCCCTCGTAAGTGGTTGCGCGGGATCAGAAGAAGATCGCGCCGATCGCACCGCCGGCGGCCACCGTGGTGACCGAGAGAACCAGGTTCGGCACGAAGTAGCTGTGGTCGACCAGCTTCGTTCCCAGCTTCGTGGTTCCCGAGAGGTCGAAGTTCGCTCCCGCGATCTGCGGGCCGCCGGTGGGCAGCGCGTAGACGCCGGCCAGGCCGATCGGGACCATCGTCCGCGTCGCGACCGACTGGCTGGTCGTGAGCGCCACGACGATGAAGACCGAGACGGCGAAGGAGGGCCGAAGGCCGGAGAAGGAGGGCCGAAGGCCGGAGAACAGCCCCAGCACCACGATCAGCAGGACGCCGGTCAGGAACGCCAGGGCGGAGTTGCGCCCCTGCCTGGTCGCCGTCAGGCCCGCCGAGACCGGAGAGGCGGCGAGCGCGATGCCCGACTGTACGACCGCGACCGTCATCGGCCGCGACGGGTGGATCCCGTGCCGGTAGGACACGTCGTAGATCACCGGCATCAGGGGGTAGAGGATGTTGCTGGTACCCGCTCCGATGGTGAAGGCGAACGCGGTCAGCGGCGCGATCAAGGTGATCTGCCGCGGGTGGCGCTCGATGATGTGCGCGGCTTCTATCTCGATCCCCCTCGGCCCGCGCCGCCTACCGTTGGGCACACGATCACGCCCGCGCCACGCGCGGGGATCATCCGAAACGGATGATCGATCGGCGAACCCCGGCCCGGGGCATCGTGCCGCTCAGTACGGCGTGGGGATGTGCCGGACCATCAGGTGATCGGCGTCGTAGCCGTGCGCCTTCTGCCGTTTCGGCAGGCTCACGTCGCGGTGCACCAGCGGGGTGTAGGGGATGCTGCTCAGCAGGTGGCTGATGACGTTGAGCCGGGCCCGCTTCTTGTCGTCGCTGTGCACCACGTACCAGGGCGCCCAGGGCGTGTCCGTGGCGCGGAACATCTCGTCGCGGGCGCGGGCGTAGTCGTACCAGCGGCTGTACGACTGAAGGTCCAGATCGGACAGTTTCCAGACCTTGCGCGGGTCGTTGATGCGGCTCTCCAGGCGGCGGGTCTGCTCGTCGGGTCCCACCTCGAGCCAGTACTTGAGCAGGATGGTCCCGGAGTCCACGATGGCCCGCTCGACGTCGGGTGCGGCCTTCAGGAACTGCTTGACCTGGTCCTCCTCGCAGAAACCCATCACCCGCTCGACGCCGGCGCGGTTGTACCAGCTCCGGTCGAAGATGACCACGTCGCCGGCGCCGGGCAGGTGCGGCACGTACCGCTGCAGGTACAGCTGCGACCGCTCGCGCTCGCTCGGCGCGGGCAGGGCGACCACCCGGAACACCCGGGGGCTCACCCGCTCGGTGATCGCCTTGATGGTGCCGCCCTTGCCGGCCGTGTCGCGTCCCTCGAAGAGGATGCAGACCTTCGCACCGGTGCTCTTCACCCACTCCTGCATGGCGACGAGCTCGCCGTGCAGGCGGCGCAGCTCGCTGAGGTACTTCTTGCGCTTCATCGGGGGTTGCGGCTTCTCGCCGTCCCCACCGGACACCAACTCGGCCAGCAGGCCGGTCTCGTCGGCCCGGTGGTCGGTGGTCGGCTGGTGCTTGCCCATGTCGCTCCTTCGTTGATCAGCCGGCTGCCGTCGCGTCGTCCGGCCGCGCGCGCTGCGGTTCGACGGCCCGGCGGACGTCGAGCTCCGCCCGGGGCGAACGCGAGCGACGGATCCACTTGACCGTCTCGACGACCGCCGGCAGCGCCAGCGCGAGCCCCAGGCAGGCAAGCCACTGCGGGCCGGTCAGCGGCTGGGTCAGCATGCTGTGCCGCAGGTAGTCGACCTGGGTGGCCAGTGCGACGAGGAAGACGGTGATGAGGCCGATCGCCGTTGCCTTGAGGATCGGCGGGCCCAGTCCGGTGGCCGGGTCCCGGCGGTTGGTCAGCGCGTTGCAGACCGTGCCGAGCCCCATCACCACGAACGACATGGTCAGCGCGGCGCTGGGTGCGGTCGTGCTCGGCTCGTCCGGGCCGGCGACGAGCGGCACCAGGGCGGCCACGAACAGCACGGAGGCGTAGAGCAGCCAGAGCAGGACGGCGCCGCGGTTGGTGATGGTGACCCGCGGATCGCGCGGCGGCCGCTTCATGACCTCGGGATCGCCCGGGTCGACGGCGATGATGATCACGCCGACCACGGTCGCGCAGAACAGCAGGTAGAGCACCATCGACGGGGTCAGCGCCACGCCCTGGTTGATGTTGAACGCGGTGGCCGCGACGAACAGCAGCACGAGCCCCAGCAGCTGCGTCATCTGGAACCGGACGTACGCCACGATCTTGTCGTAGACCCGCCGGCCGATCTCGACGGCGTGCACGAGCGTGCCGAAGTTGTCGTCGGTGAGGATCATCCGGGCGGCCTGCTTGGTGACCTCGCTGCCGCTGCCCATCGCCACGCCGATGTCCGCCTGCTTCAGCGCCGCGGCGTCGTTGACCGCGTCGCCGGTCATCGCGACGATCAGGCCCTGCTCCTGCATTGCGCGGGCGAGCCGCAGCTTGTCCTGCGGCGAGACGCGGCCGAAGACGTGCAGCTGCGGCAACCGCCGGGTCAACTCCTCGTCGGAGAGGGCCTGCAACTCGGGACCGCTGATCCCGCCCGGCCCGAGGCCGAGCGTCTCGCCGATGGCCTGCGCCGTGACCGCGTGGTCGCCGGTGATCATCCGGACGTCGATGCCGGCGCGCAGCGCGATCGCGACGGCCTGCTTGGCCTCGGCGCGCAGCGGATCCACGATTCCGACCATGCCGACGAAGCCCAGCCCCTCGGTGAGCGACATCGGGTCGGCGGCCACCGCCGGGAGTTCGTCCGGCTCGATGAACCGCGCGGCGAACGCGAGCACCCGCAGGCCCCGGCCGGCCATGCGCTGGTTGGCCGCCTCGACGGCGCCGCGGGCGTCCGCGATCGGCGACCGCGCGTCGCTCAGCGGCCCACCGGCCCAGCCGCAGCGGGCCAGCACGACGTCCGGCGCGCCCTTGACCAGTTCGATCACGCGTTCGGTGCCGTCCACCTGGATCCGGTGGAAGGTGGCCATGAACTTGTAGTCGGAGTCGAACGGCACCTCGGCCAGGCGGGGATAGGCGCGCCGGGTCTCCTCGGCGTCGACGCCGAGCTTGGCCGCGAGCACCACCAGGGCCGCCTCGGTCGGATCGCCGACCACCGCGCCGTCGTCGCGCACCGTGGCGTCGCTGTCCAGGGCCACGCCCATGGCCAGCCGGGTGAAGTCCGGCACCGGCGTACCGGCGACCGACGTGATCCGGCCGGACTTGCGGTAGCCCTCGCCCTCGACGGAGTACCAGGTGCCGTCGGCGTAGATGACCGACACCATCATCTCGTTCATGGTGAGGGTGCCGGTCTTGTCGGTGTTGATCACGCTGGTGGCGCCCAGCGTCTCCACGTCGGTGAGGTTCTTGACCACGGCCTTGGCCTGCGCCAGGTCCTTGGCGCCGGCGGACAGCAGGCCGGAGACGAACGCCGGCATGCCGGTCGGGATGGCCGAGATGGCCATGGCGGTGCCCAGCAGCATCAGCTCGTCGAGCCCCATGCCGCGCAGCCAGCCCACCACGACGATGAAGGCGACCGCCGTCCAGGCGACCACGCCCAGCACTTTGGTGAGCGAGTCGAGTTCGCGCTGCAGCGGCGACCGCGTCCGGGTCACCCCGGTCAGCAGGGTCGCGATCTGGCCCATCTGGGTGCGCATCCCGGTCTCGGTGACCACCATGGCGGCCGTTCCGCGGGTGACCGAGGTGTTCTGGAACGCCATGTTGGCGCGGTCGCCGAGCGCGACGTCACCGGGCGGCAGGGTGGCGGCGTTCTTGGCCACCGGCGCGCTCTCCCCGGTCAGCGCGGCCTCCTGGGTCTCCAGGGTGGCCGCGCGCAGCAGGCGCCCGTCGGCCGGCACCAGGTCGCCGGCCTCGAGGTGCACGACGTCGCCGGGCACCAGGTCGACGGCTGGGACGATCACCGTCTCGTCGTCACGGAGCACCCGGGCCTCGGGCACCTGCATCCTCGACAGGGCGTCCACGCTGGCCCGCGCGGTCAGTTCCTGGCGGACGCCGAGGATCAGGTTCAGCGCGATGAGCAGGCCGACGATGACGGCCGTGGACACCTCGCCGATGGCGAGGCTCACCGCCACGACGGCGATCAGCATGAGGTTCATCGGGTCGCGCAACAACTGCAGCGTGATGGCCCACACCGACGGCGGCTTCTCGCGGGCGATCTGGTTCGGTCCGTACCGCGACAGCCGGGCGGCCGCCTCGGCGCGGCTCAGCCCGTGCCCGGCGTCGCTGCCCAGCGCGGTCAGCACGGCGGCGGGGTCCCGTGCGTACCAGGTCTGCTGCCCGCCGGTCGTCTCGGACGGATTCTGCTCGATGATGCTGGTGCCGTTGGTCACTGAGGTGCCCCCTCGCAGTGTCGGCAGGGTGGGTCCCACCGGCATGCCCGCCAAGAGTCACCCGAAAGTGGCGGGCGCTCCTCATCCGGCTGGGATGGTTTCCGGACCGGCCGGAAGGGCGGATCATCGGCGGGGCGGGCACCGGGATTCCGGCGCCGCTCCCCCGCTGATGCCCGGTTCCCGGCCTACTCGGCGCTGGCGTTCTTCGCGTCCTGCTCGATCGCGGCCGTGTCCGCCTCGAGCCGGCGGGCCTCCACCTTCGCCGCGCGCTTCATGGCCCGCTCGACCTTGGCGCCCATGTCGGAGACCGCCACGACCACCAGCCCCGCCTGGCCCTCGTCGAGATGCTCGCCGAGGTCCTTGAGGTCCTTGCGGCTCATCCCCGCCGCCGCATGGCCCGCCACGGACCCGAGCACGGCCCCACCGGCCGCGGTCGCCGCCAGCAGGCCGCCGCCGATGGCCGCGAACGGGAACAGCGCGACGACCAGGCCGGTGGCGAGCCCGACCCCGCCGCCCAGCACCCCGCCGACCCGGGTCGGCGTCTCGTGCTTCTTGACGATCTTCGTCTTGCCGTCGGTGCGCCGCTCCACCACGGCGGCGTCGTAGGCGTCGATCAGCCTCGCCTCGGTATGCAGGTCCTTCACCAGCTCGTAGTCCGCCTCGGCGGCTGCGACGTTGGGGTACACCCCGACGAAGACCATGAACGTGTCGATAGCCATGCTCGTCCCCTATCCGGCCGATCTTCCTGTCCACCGATGACAATGGCCCGGCAAAACGGACACCGCCTCACTCCCGGCAGATGAAAAGCGACAGGAGGTGACCCCGCTCGGACGACGGCGGTACCCATCGAGCACTGACTATGCTGATGCGCCTGGGATCCGTTGCGCCGGAGGTACCCGATGAGTGCTGATCTGGACGAGAAGCTGGTACGCGAGCTGGCGGAGCCGCTGGTCGCGGAGTTCTCCCCCGCCGAGCAGGGCGACCTGTTCCTGGTCCTCAGCGACGCGTACTTCGCCGATCCGCACGGGTTCACCCGCCGGGACCGGGACAAGGCCATCGGGCCGCTGGCGTTCGGCCTGCCGGAGCTGACCGTGCTGCTCACGCCGGTGCTGCTCGCGGCGATGAACGAGACGGTCCGCTACCTGGTGGAGAGCGCCGCCGCGCAGGGCACCAGGGTCACCGCCGCGGCCCTGCGGCGGCTGTTCAGGCGGGGCCCGGCCGGGAGACCGGGCCCGGAGCCGGAGCTCGTGCTCACCGCCGAGCAGTGGTCGCAGGTCCGGCAGATCGTCCAGCGGGTCGCGCTCAAGGGTGGCGTGCCCGCCGACCAGGCCGAGCTCATCGCCGCCGCCGTCGCCGGGCAGGGCCGGACGCGCGACGGATCGTGATGCCGACCGCGGCCGACCGCGGTCCGGGCACCGCGCCGACCGCATCGCTGTTGCGCTTCCTGCTGCTCATCGCCGCCGTGGTGGCCACCAGCGGACTCGCCCTCATCAGCATCTATCTCCTCCTCCCGGACAGGGCGGCCCGCCTCAGCCGGACCATCGATGCGTGCCTGGCCGACCCCGGCCGCCAGTCGGCGCTGGCCGCGGCTGACGTCGACAGAATCAACGCGGCCAGCCGGCGCCTGCAGGCGTGCACGAATCCGGTCATGCTCGATTGGGCGGCATTCGTCGGCGTGGGCCTGGTGTTGCTGTTCGGCGCGGCCACCGCCGTCTACCTCACGCATCCGTGGTGGATCGTCCGACGACGGCGGCTCAGGCGGCTGACGGCCGATCGGCAGAGCTCCCTGGTCGGTGACCTGGACCGGCTCAGTCGACAGACGGGGCTGCCCCGCACGCCGGACTGGCGACTCGCGCCGTACGCCGCAACCGCCGGCGGCCAGGCGTTCGGTCTTCCGTGGCACCGGTACGTCCAGATCGACGCCGGGCTGGTGGTACTGCGGGCGACGAGGCCCGCGGAGTTCCGCGCCGTGGTGCTGCACGAGCTGGCTCACCTGCGCAACCGGGACGTGGACAAGACCTACTTCGCGGTCGGCATCTGGAGGGCGTTCGCCGTCGTCGTGCTGCTTCCGTACCTCGTACTCATGCTGCATCCGCGCCTGCTCGCGGCGCCGCTGGACTGGCGCTGGGACGAGTTCCCGTTCGCGGTCGACCCGGTCCGCGACGCGCACCGGCTCGGTTCCCTGGCCGCGCTGACCGCGATGGTGTACCTGACCCGCAACGCCATCCTGCGGGTCAGGGAGACCCATGCGGACGCGACGTCCGCGGCGGTCGACGGCGCCGGCAGCGCGCTCTCCACGGTGCTCGGCCGGCTGCCCGCACCGCCGGCGTGGCGCCGATGGGGCACCCACCCACACCCGCAGCGCCGCCTGGACGCGGTCCGCGACCCCGGCCTGCTGTCCACGGCCGGCTTCTGGGAGCCGGCCGGCGTCGGCATCGCGGCCGGCGTGGTCTGCGCCAACGTCGGCCTCCTGGCCGGCACGATCATCCTGGTCGACAGCGGTCTGGCCGTGTCGGCGGTGGGGCTGGTCGTGGGCGGGCCGGCGGCCGGGCTGCTCGCCGCCGCGATCTGGCGGACCACGGCGCGGGATCCGGCGGCGACGCCGTCGTGGCGGACGTGGCTGCTGTACCCCGTCGCCATGGTCGGCGGCTACCTGGCCGGATCGTTGCTGAACCTGCGTGAGGCGGCCGCCTCCGGACTGTCGACGGGCCTGTCGTCATCGCTCGTCTCGACGTCGGTGCTGGCGATCGGCGCGGTGTTCCTGGCCGTCTGGGCCACGTCGGCGACCCGGGGCGTGCTCGGCCGGCCCGACCCGCCACGCTGGGCGATGCCGGCCATCGTCGCGATCACGGTCCTGGTGGGCGCGGTCTGGTTCGCCGTGTGGTTGCGCGCCGCCCAGCTCGAGGCCGGCTTCGCCGACGGGTGGGGCGGCCCGCCCGCGGCCGGCGCGCAGATCGGATGGTACGCATGGACGACGGCGATCACCGGTGCCGACTACGGGCCCATGAATCTGCTGGTGTTCAACCCGTTCACGCTGCCCGGCCTGATGCTGATGTGGCTGGTACCCGTGCTGGCCGGTCTCGGCCGCCGCCCGCGGTACCCGCTGAGCCCGGCATTCATCTGCGCCGCGACCTGCGGGACGGGCCTGGCCGTCGCCGTTGCGGCGCTTCCGTTCGCGACCAGGCGGGTGCTGCCCGGCTGGGTGCGGGCGGCGGACGACGGCGGAGTCCCCTTCGTCACCGTCTACGACAACGCCACCCTCGCCCTGGCCTCCGTCGCCGTCGCCGTCGCAATGACCGCGGTGGCGACCCGCCGCGGGCCGCACCGGCCGGTACTGGTCGTACTGACCGCCTGCCTGACGACGGTCGTCGCCGCGGCCGTGGTCACCTACGTCGCCGGTCCGGTCGCCTGCTACGCCGACGTCGCGGGGACCTCGCCGCCGAACTCGTCGTGCCTCGACGGTGCGACCGTGCGGCGGCTCAGCACCCGCGCACACTGGATAATGCTGCAGGCCGTCCTCGTCGCGGTTCCCGCCCTGGTCACCGGCAGCGCGGTCGCCGCTCTGCACCGCCGGTACCGGGCCCGGCGCCCCCCGGAAACCGCCGGTGAACCGGCGATCGCCGGGCCGGCCCGGACCCCGGTACCCGCGGCCGGCGTCGTGCTGGGGCTGCTCGCCGCGGCCATCGTGTTCCTGTCCGCGCTGATCGTGCCCACGGCCTACCGCGTCTGGCTGGAGCTTGCCCTGGGCTGACGCGGTCCTCAGCCGGCGTCGGGGCGGCGCGCAAGGCCGCTCATCTTCACGGCGGTGTAGACGGCTGCCGCGAGGGCCACGTCGGACAGCAGCATGAGTCCGATGGCGTAGGAGCCCTCGATGCCGTACACCCAGCCCATGATCAGGGGTGGCACGAAGCCGCCGAGCCCGCCGGCGGCGCCGACGACACCGGTGACGGTACCGACCTTGTCGGCCGGGGCGACCTTGCCGACGAGGGCGAACACGGCGCCGCTCGCCGCGCCCAGCAGGCCCGCCAGGCCGAGGAAGGCGATGGTGGCGACGGGCACCAGCGCCGGCTGAAACGCCTGGACGACGGCGAACGCGGCGGTACCGCCGAAGCACCAGACGAGTACCGGCACCGGGTGGAACCTGTCGGACAGCCATCCGCCGATCGGCCGGGCGACGACGGCGAGGACGACGAAGCCGGCGGTGCGCAGCGCGGCGTCGTTGGCGGTCAGACCGTAGACGGTGCCCAGGTACGCGGGCAGATAGACGCTGAAGGCGACGAAGCCGCCGAAGCCGACGGCGTAGAGGAAGCACAGCTGCCAGGTCACGGCGAGCCGGCCGACCGCGGCGGTGCGCGCCAACGCCGAGCCCGCAGGCCGCTGCCGGTCGGGCGCATCGCGGATGAACAGGAACGCCACCACGGCGTAGCCGGCGAGGATCGCGGCGACGAGCAGGAACGGGGTGTTCATCCCGTAGGCCTCGGCGAGCTTGACGGTGGTGAAGTTGGCGATGGCGGTGCCGCCCATGCCGATGCCGAAGACGCCGATGGCGAAGCCCCTGCGCGCGGGCGGGTACCAGCCGGACACCAGCGGCACGCCGACGGCGAACGAGGTGCCGCCGATGCCGAGGAAGAACCCGGTGACGATCAGCGCCGGGTACGTCGACACTACGGTCAGGGTGAGCACCGGCACGATGGTGGCGAGGCTGACGACCGGGAACATGATCCGGGCGCCGTACCGGTCGGTGAGCGCGCCGACCGGGATCCGGCCGAGCGAACCCACCACGACGGGCACGGCGACGAGCAGGGACTGTGCGGCGAAGCTGAGACCGAGGCGTTCCTTGACGCCGGGGCCGAGCGGGCCGAGCAGCGCCCACGCCCAGAAGTTGACCATGAATCCGGCGGTGGCCAGCGCAAGGTTCAGCGTGGCCGCATGCCCCGTCGTCGTCACGGGGCCGGACTTGACGGTCGTCGTCATCGCCGACCCCGGGAGTCGAGCCGGCCGGTCTTGGGACGCAAGGCCGGCGCGCGCGGCGGGCCCTCCCATCCGGGACGTGCCGGGCGTAGGCCGGGCCGGGTGTCGCGGCTGCGGTAGACGACGTACGGGCGGGTCAGATAGCCGACGGGCGCGCTGAAGGCATGCACGAGGCGGGTGAACGGCCAGAACGCGAACAGCGCGAACGCGGCGATGACGTGGATCCGGAAGCTGACCGGTACGCCGGCCATGACCTGCGGATCGGGGCTGAGGTAGAACAGTGAGCGGAACCACGGCGCGACGGTCTCGCGGTAGTCGTAGCCGTCGCCGATGACGTTGGCCCGCACCGTCGCCAGCAGCCCGAGGACGATCACCGTGGCTAGTACCAGGTACATGGCCTTGTCGTTCCTGGTGGTGGCGGCGAACACCGGGCCGGTCAGCCGGCGGCGGGCGATGAGGATCGCCATGCCGATCAGGGTGCAGCATCCGGCGACGGTGCCGACGAACACGGCCGTCAGGTGGTAGGCGTGCTCGGTGATGCCGACCGCCTCGGTCCACGACTTGGGGACGAGCAGCCCGCCGATGTGCCCGACGAGGACCATGAGTACGCCGAAGTGGAACATCGGGCTGCCCCAGCGCAACACCGCCGACTCGTACAGCTGCGAGGAGCGGGTGGTCCAGCCGAACTTGTCGTAGCGGTAGCGCCAGACGAGCCCGCCGACGAGCACGCCGACGGCCAGGTACGGGTAGACGACCCACAGCAGGGTGTTCATCGGCGACCTCCGGTGGTGTCGACGGGGCCGAACGGTTCCAGCCCGACCTGCTCGACCGGCGGCCCGGTCCGGGCCAGGCGGATCGCGGCGGCGACGTCGCCCGGCCGCGCGGGCGGCAGCATCGCCCGGACGGCCTCGATGACGTGGCGGTAGACGGAGTCCTCGGTGTCGAGGGCCTTGGCCAGCAGGTCGAGGCCGACGCGGTTCTCCCGCAGCAGCCGCCACCCGTCGTCGGCGGCGGCCGCGAGGTCGAGCACGGCCGGCAGGTAGTCCGGCAGCTCGCCGTCGACGACGCGCAGGCCGGCGGCCTTGTACGCCGCGGCGAACAGCACGAGGGCCTCACCGCGCTTGCGGGTGTCGCCGGCGGTGTAATAGGTCAGGTGCAGGCAGCAGCGGCGGCGGAAGTCGAACAGCTCCACGTACGCGGCGACGAGCCGCGCCGGATCGGTGTGGCCACGGTCGTGGGCGACCAGGCGCAGTGGATGGGCGACGGCGGCCGGCAGGCCGTCGAGTGCGGCCGTCAGGGTCGGCAGGATCGCCAGCATGTCCTGGTCCGGGTAGCGCAGCAGCAGCGACGCGGCGCGGGCGGCGACGGCCCGCCAGGCCGGCTCAGCGTCGCATGCCACGCCGGGTTCGGCGGCCTCGCTGGTCGCCGTCACGGCTCGCCTCCGTCCTTCCTCGGCGGGAACAGTCCGTCGGGGCGGCCCTTGCCGTCCCAGTTGAGCAGGTTGACCCGGGCCTCCCGGTCCTCGGGCGCGGCGACCGAGTCGGCGGTCTGCCGCTCGCGCAGCATGTGGAAGGTCTCGACCCCGATGGGCGCCGGGGTACCGGAGGACTCGCCGAACGGTCCCTGGCCGTAGGGACCGCCGCCGCCCATGCCGGGGCCGCCCTCGTAGTCGAGACTGCACTCGGTGGCGAGCTGTTCGAGCTGGTGTGCGTCCTCGGCGTGCGCGGCCGGGATGACGTACCGCTCCTCGTACTTGGCGATGGCCAACAGGCGGTACATGTCGTCCATCTGCTGTCCGGTCATGCCGACGGCGCTGGCGAGCGACTCGTCGCGTTCCTCGCCGAGGTTGATCCGCCGCTGGTAGGCGCGCATCGCGGCGAGGCGTTGCAGGACCGAGGTCACCGGGCCCGGGTCGCCGGCGGTGAACAGCCCGGCGAGGTAGTCGACCGGGATGCGCAGGGCGTCGACCGCGCCGAACAGGTTGTTCAGGTCCTCACCGTCGTGGCCGGTGTCGCGCAGGATGTCCACGACCGGGGACAGCGGCGGGATGTACCAGACCATCGGCATGGTCCGGTACTCCGGGTGCAGCGGCAGCGCCACCTCGTACTTCATGATCAGATCCCAGATGGGTGACCGCTGCGCCGCGGTGATCCAGTCGTCCGGGATGCCCGCCGCCCGGGCCGCGGCGGCGACCTCGGGGTCGTTGGGGTCGAGGAACACCGACCGCTGTGCCTCGTACAGTGCGCGCTCGTCCTTGACGGCCGCGGCCGGACCGACCCGGTCGGCGTCGTAGAGCATCAGGCCGAGGTAGCGCAGCCGGCCGACGCACGTCTCGGAGCAGATGGTGGGCTGCCCGATCTCGATGCGGGGAAAGCAGAACGTGCACTTCTCGGCCTTGCCGGTGCGGTGGTTGAAGTAGATCTTCTTGTACGGGCAGCCGGTGACACACATCCGCCAGCCCCGGCAGCGGTCCTGGTCGACGAGCACGATGCCGTCCTCGGCGCGCTTGTAGATCGCCCCCGACGGGCACGACGCGGCGCAGGACGGGTTGAGGCAGTGCTCGCAGATCCGGGGAAGGAAGAACAGGAACGCCTTCTCGTACTCCTGGCGTACCTGATCGGACAGGTTGCGCAGTATCGGGTCGCCGGCGGCGATCTCGTTGCCGCCCGCGAGGGAGTCGTCCCAGTTGGCCGACCAGGTGACCTTGGTGTCCTCGCCGGTGAGCAGCGACTTCGGCCGGGCGACGGGCGTATCGGTGCCGCCGGCGGGCGCGGTGAGCAGGTGCTCGTAGTCGTAGGTCCAGGGCTCGTAGTAGTCCTGCATGGCCGGCAGCTTCGGGTTGGCGAAGATGCTGAGCAGCTTCCTGATCCGGCCGCCGGCGCGGGGCTTGAGCCGCCCGGTGCGGGTACGGGTCCAGCCGCCCTGCCACCTCTCCTGGTCCTCGTACGTGCGCGGGTAGCCCTGCCCGGGGCGGGACTCGACGTTGTTGAACCACACGTACTCGACGCCGGAGCGGTTGGTCCACGCCTGCTTGCACGTGACCGAGCAGGTGTGGCAGCCGATGCACTTGTCGAGATTCATCACCATCGACATCTGGGCCATGACTCGCATCAGTACTCGACCTCCTGCGATCGGCGGCGGATGACGGTTACCTCGTCACGCTGGTTGCCGGTCGGGCCGAGGTAGTTGAACGCGAACGACAGCTGGGCGTAGCCGCCGATGAGGTGACTCGGTTTGATCAACAGCCGCGTCAGCGAGTTGTGTATCCCGCCGCGACGCCCGTTGACCTCGGCCTTCGGCACATCGATCACCCGCTCCTGCGCGTGGTACACGTACACCGTGCCCTCGGGCATCTTGTGGGTCACCACGGCGCGGCAGACCACGACGCCGTTGCGGTTCACCGCCTCGATCCACTCGTTGTCGGTCACGCCGATCTTCGCCGCGTCGGCCTCGCTCATCCACATCGTCGGCCCGCCCCGCGACAGGGTGAGCATGATGAGGTTGTCCTGGTACTCGGAGTGGATGGACCACTTCGAGTGCGGGGTCAGATAGCGGACGGTCAGCTCGAGTTCGCCGTTGCCGCCCAGCCGCGGCTCGCCGAACAGCTTGTGCATGTCCAGCGGCGGCCGGAACACCGGCAGCTCCTCGCCGAGCTCCTGCATCCAGTCGTGGTCGAGGTAGAAGTGCTGCCGGCCGGTGAGGGTGTGCCACGGCTTGAGCCGCTCGACGTTGATGGTGAACGGCGAGTAGCGGCGCCCGCCGTGTTCGCTGCCCGACCACTCCGGACTTGTGATCACCGGCACCGGCCGGGACTGGCAGTCGGCGAAGCGGATCTGTTTGCCCTCGTGCTCGGCGGACATGTCGGCCAGCTTCCGCCCGGTACGCCGTTCGAGGAAGCGGAAGCCCTCGGTGGCGACCCGGCCGTTGGTGGTGCCGGCCAGGGCGAGGATCGCCTCGCAGGCCCGGATGTCCGTGTCCAGGCGGGGCCGGCCGTCGGCGACGCCGCCGCGCACGGTTCCGTTGACCTGCCTGAGGAATTCGACTTCCGGACCGACGTCGACGGTGACCGCCTTGGTGGTGGTGCCGAGCCGGTCGAGCAACGGCCCGAGCGCGCCCAACTTCGCGCCGATCGCGCCGTAGTCGCGCTCCACGACGACGAATTTCGGCATCGTCCGGCCCGGGACCGCGTCGGCCTCGCCGGTCTTCCAGTCCCGCACGACCCCGCCGGGCGTGGCCATCGCGTCGGGTGTGTCGTGCAGCAGCGGCGCCGCGACCAGGTCCTTGCGTACACCCAGGCGCGGGCCGGCGAGCTCGGAGAAGACCTTGGCGATGCCGTGGAACGCGTCGAAGTCGGTGCGGGTCTGCCACGGCGGGCTGATCGCCGGGGTGAAGGCGTGGATGAACGGGTGCATGTCGGTGGTGTTCAGGTCGTGCTTCTCGTACCAGGTGGCGGCGGGAAGCACCACGTCGGAGAAGAGCGTGGTGGAGGTCATCCGGAAGTCCAGCGACAGCAGCAGATCGAGCTTGCCCTCGGGGGCCTCGTCGTGCCAGACGACGTCCCGCGGCCGCTTGTCCGGCGCGGTCTCCCGCGCGCGCAGGGACGAGTCCGTGCCCAGCAGGTGGCGCAGGAAGTACTCGTTGCCCTTGGCCGAGGAGCCGAGCAGGTTCGCCCGCCACACCGTCAGCACCCGCGGCCAGTTCCGCTCCGCGTCCGGGTCGGTGCAGGCGAACCCGAGCCGGCCGTCGACCAGCTCCCGCGCCACGTAGCCGGCGGGGTCGTCCGGATCGGCGGCCACGGCCTCGTCGGCGACGTCGAGGGGATTGCGGTCGAAGGTGGGCATCGACGGCATCCAGCCCAGCCGCGCCGACTTGGCGAGCAGGTCGGCGGTGTGCCTGCCGGTGAACTCGCCCTTGGCCAGCGGCGAGGTGAGGACCTCGGCGTTGTACTGGTCGTAGCGCCACTGGTCGGTGTGCAGGTACCAGAACGCGGTGCCGATCATCTGCCGCGGCGGGCGTACCCAGTCCAGCGCGAAGGCCAGATGCGACCAGCCGGTCACCGGCCGGCACTTCTCCTGCCCGACATAGTGCGCCCAGCCGCCGCCGTTGACGCCCTGGCAGCCGGTCAGCGTCGTCAGCGCCAGCATCGCCCGGTACGTGGTGTCGGAGTGGAACCAGTGGTTCGTACCCGCACCCATCAGGATCATCGACCGGCCGCCCGAGCGTTCGGCGTTGTCGGCGAACTCCCGGCCGATCCGCGCCACCGCGTCCGCCGGCACACCGGTGATCGGTTCCTGCCACGCCGGGGTGTACGGCACCTCCGGGTCGTCGTAGCCGGTGGGCCAGACCCCCGGCAGTCCGGGACGCGACACGCCGTACTGCGCGAGCATCAGGTCGTAGACGGTGGTGACCAGCTTCCCCGCCACCCGTGCCGTCGGGACCCCCCGGTGCATCAGCTCCGGCGTGTCGTTGTCGAAGCGCGGCAGCGCCACCTGCACCGCGGCGCCTCCCGCGCAGCCGAGCCGGGGAACGATCGCGCCGAGATCGAGGTTCCATCTGCCGGCCCCGGCCTCGCCGAACCGGTCCCCGAGCGACCCGTTCGGCACCGCCGGCGCGTCGGTCGCGGTATCCCACACCACGGGCCGGAACGCCGCCTCGGCGCCGGTCTCCCCCAGATCGGCGGCGGTGACGAACTTGCCGGGCCGGTAGCCGCCGCCGTCGACCGGCTCCAGCGTGATCAGGTACGGCAGGTCGGTGAACCGCGAGACGTAGTCGGCGAACCGCGGCGTGCTCCGGTCGACGAAGAACTCCTTGAGGATCACGTGGCCCATCGCCATCGCGAGGGCGCCGTCGGTGCCGGGCTGCGCCGGCAGCCACTCGTCGGCGAACTTCACGTTGTCGGCGTAGTCCGGCGACACCACGACGACCTTCTGCCCGCGGTAGCGGGCCTCGGCCATCCAGTGCGCGTCCGGGGTACGGGTGACGGGGACGTTGGAACCCCACATCACCAGGTACGAGGCGTCCCACCAGTCGCCCGACTCGGGCACGTCGGTCTGGTCGCCGAACATCTGCGGCGACGCCACCGGCAGGTCCGCGTACCAGTCGTAGAACGACAGCATCGACCCGCCGATCAACGAAAGGAACCGGGCACCGGTCGCGTGCGACACCATCGACATCGCCGGGATCGGCGAGAAACCCGCCACCCGGTCCGGTCCGTGCCGCGCGATCGTGTGCACATGGGCGGCGGCTACCAGCTCCTGCGCCTCGTCCCAGCTCACCCGCACCAGTCCGCCCTTGCCGCGGGCCTGCTGGTAGCGGCGCCGGCGCGCCGGGTCGGCCTGGATGTCGGCCCAGGCGGCGACGGGGTCGCCGCCCAGGCGCCCCTTGGCCTCGCGGAACATCTCGACGAGCACACCCCGCGCGTACGGGTAGCGCACCCGCGTCGGCGAATACGTGTACCAGGAGAAGGCCGCACCGCGGGGGCAGCCCCGCGGCTCGTACTCCGGCCGGTCCGCGCCGACGCTGGGATAGTCGGTCTGCTGCTGCTCCCAGGTGATGATGCCGTCCTTGACGTACACCTTCCACGAGCACGACCCGGTGCAGTTCACGCCGTGCGTGGAGCGCACCACCTTGTCGTAGGACCAACGGTCCCGGTAGAACGCGTCCGCCTCCCGCCCGCCGATCTGATGCAGCGTCCGACCGTCGGCGGACACCTCCGCCCGCCGCACCAGCCCGCCCACCGCCAGCAGCGCCCGTCCCGCACCATCGGTCGCGCCCATGTGCCTCGTTCCCCCAGCCCGTGACCCTTGTGATCACGTCTGCGCCCGCGGCGTGCCGCTGCGTCTCGACACGTGATCCGGACCCCACTGCACTCCGATCCTGCCGGAACCGCAGGGGCCGAAGGTCCCGATTCGACAGGTCGGCCGGGCCGCGGGACGTCATACCAGACCGGGCGATGAAGGGCGCCGCATTCACGCGAACGCTCCGGCGGTGGGTGCGTTCGGTAGGGTCCGGGGGATGACGGCCGTCCGGGGTTGAACGCCCGCTGGCGTTTCTCGATGTGGACGGCCCGCTCATCCCGTTCAGGGCCCGGCCGACCGCAGGCACGCGCGCCGGGAGGTCCGAGTCCGGGAACCCTCTGCTAGACCGGCTCGCGCCGCGCGACGGCCTCGATGAGGTCGCCCTCGATCAGCTCGGAGTTACGCCAGGAGAACTCCAGCGCCTGGCGGGAGACGTGTGTTGGACGCCGTCACCCGTCCACATCGATCGCCGGCGCCAGGAAGGGAATCCCCTCCGGGGTCCGCCGGATGATCTCCACGTACGGCCTGCGGATGCGGCCGTCGCGTCGAAAGATCCAGACGTCGCCGTCGTGCGGCTCCCGGAACGCGTCGAGACGCCACCGGCCGGTCGCCCTCTCGAGCGCCCACGTCTGATGGCTGACCCGCATCGTCTCCGCCGTGGCCGGCTTGACCTTGCCGTCGTGCACGGAATAGAAGTCGCAGTCGTCGAAGCGGGCGGCGACCCCGTCGAACCCTGCGGACGGAACGGCGATCTCCACATCGCCGTGCGGGCGGGTCTGCACGCCGAGAACAGATCGAGCGCCCAGCCGGCGGCCACGCACCAGGGCGGCTCGATGCCGGCGAGGCGGTCGGCGATCACCCGCGGACTCCACGCCTCCCACGCGGCGAGGTCAGGCGTCATCAACGGACCATAACCGTCGGGGCCCGGCACCGCGAAACACCCGCACGGGCGACGGCTTGACCTCAACCTCGGTTGAACTTGAACACTGGCCGGGACGCTGTCCCAGGTGAAGGGTGTTCCGTATGCGCGCGATTCAGGTGGCCTCGTTCGGCGGCCCGGAGGTTCTGACCCCCGCGGAGCTGCACGATCCGGTAGCGGGGCCCGGCCAGGTCGTCGTCGGCATGGCGGCCGCGGACGTCATCTTCCTCGACACCCTGCTGCGCAGCGGCTGGGGCCAGGACTTCTTTCCGCGGACGCCGCCGTACGTGCCGGGTGGCGGCGGTGCGGGCTCCGTGGTGGAGGCCGGCGAGGGGGTCGACCCGGCGTGGATCGGCCGCCGCGTGGTCGTGCGCGCCGAGGCCGGGTACGCGGAACGGGTCGTCGCGGAGATCGGTGCGATCGTGCCGGTGCCGGACGGGCTGTCCACCGAGGCTGCGGCGGCGCTGATGCACGACGGCGCGACGGCGCTGCTGATGGACCGGCTCGGCGGGCCGGAGAAGGGCGAATGGGTGCTGGTCTCGGCGGCCGCCGGCGGTGCCGGATCGCTGCTGGTCCAGCTGGCCGTCGAGGCCGGCGCCCGGGTGGTGGCGGCCGCGTCCAGCGACGCAAAGCTGGCGCTGGCCCGCAAGCTGGGTGCGGAGGTCGTCGTCGACTACACGCGCCCGGACTGGGTCGCCCGGGTGCGCGAGGCGACCGGCGGCGGCGCCGCGCTGGTCTACGACGGCGCGGGTGGACCGCTCGGCACGGCCGCGCTGAACGCGGTCGCCGACGGCGGCAGGTTCGTCACCTACGGCACCGCCGATGGTTTCGCCGCCCCGGACCCCGAGTCGGCCGCTCGCCGCGGCATCCGGGTGCACGCCCCGCTGCTGGACGGCCCGCCGGACCCTGCGACCGTACGCGAATATCTCGGTCTGGCACTGGAGCGTGGGGCGCAGGGACGCCTGGTGCCGGCGATCGGCGCCACGTATCCGCTGGAGCGGGCCGCCGACGCACACCGCGCGCTGGCCGCGCGCACCACGATCGGCAAGTCACTGCTGCTGATCGGTTGAACCGGGGCCGGTACCCGCACAATGGTGTGATGACGATGCCGTTCCCCTCTCCGATGGTCCCCGCGGCGGGGCGCGCCGAGGTGTTCCTGCGCTACCTCGACTTCTTCCGCGACTCGGTGCTGTCGAAGGTGTCCGCCCTGGCCGCCGACGAGCTGCGCCGCAGCCGGCTGCCGTCCGGTTGGACGCCGCTGGAGCTGCTCAAGCATCTGCGGTACGTCGAGCTGCGCTGGATCGAGTGGGGGTTCGAGGGGCGCGACGTCGGCGAGCCGTGGGGAGACCGGCGCGGAGACCGGTGGTACGTCGCGCCCGAGGAGACCCGCGATGACCTGCTGGCCGCGCTGCGTGCGCAGGGCGACCACACCCGGGACGCCATCCTCGGCAGCGAGTTGACGGCCGTCGGGGCGCCCGGTCCGCGATGGGAGGGCGCGCAACCGCCGCCGCTGGAGCGGGTGCTGTTCCACCTCCTGCAGGAGTACGCCCGCCACCTCGGGCACCTCGACATCGTCGCCGAACTCGCCGGCGGACCGACCGGCGAGTAGGCGCCGCCTTCTGGCGGGATCGGGCTGTCACGCCGGTCCCCGGCAGTATGGTCGGTAGATGATCAATGGCGCTCACGTGATCATCTACAGCCGCGACGCGGACGCGGACCGTGCCTTCTTCCGGGACACGCTCGGCTACCCGCACGTCGACGCCGGCCACGGCTGGCTCATCTTCAAGCTCCCACCGGCCGAACTCGCCATGCACCCGGCCGACGGCGAGCCCGTGCACGAGCTCTATCTCATGTGCGACGACCTCGAGGCGACCATGACGGACCTGTCCGCGAAGGGCGTCGAGTTCACCGTCGCGGTCACCGAGGAGCGGTGGGGGCTTCGCACCGCGGTGCGGCTGCCCGGCGGCGGTGAACTCGGCCTCTACGAGCCGCGGCACCCGACCATGGTCTGACGACCACCGCGGACGACGCCCGGCGGGCCCGGCTCAGGCCTGCGGGCCGTCCCAGGTCCATCGCGGGATGCGCAGGCCCGCGGGTACGTCGGCGGCAGACTCGGGGTAGCGCGCCATCGTCGTCGTGGTCGCCCAGGCGAAGTAGTCGTGCAGCACCTGGCGCAGCGGCTCCACCGAGAGCCCGGCATCCGCCAGGGCCCGGTCGAAACAGGCGATCGTGTGGAGGTCCATCTCCTCGTGCCGGCCGTTGCCGCTGTGCATCCGTACGACCGAGGTCTCGTCGCCGTAGGAGTCCGTGTACGCGGTGGGCCCGCCGAGGGCCTCGCCCCAGTATGCGGCGAGGCGCTCGGTGTGTCGCGGGTGGAAGCCGTGGCTGAACGCGTGACCGACGATCTCGTCGGCCATCACCCGGCGGTGCCACGCCCCGGCCAGCCGGAGCATGCCCTCGCCACCGCCCGCGGCCTCGTACACGCTCTGCATGACCCCAGCATGGCACCGTGACCCTGTGGGCTCAGCCCTTGGGTGCGTCGCGCAGCTCGGCGACGCTGTCGACCAGCTGACCGCCGCCCACCAGCCCGCACATCAGCGCGTGTTCCAACTGCTCGGCGGTGACGCCCTTCTCCCAGTCGACGACGTAGTCGCCGACGACGTTCACCAGCCCGTTGTCGGACACGTGCACGTACGCCTTGGGCCACAGGTTGTCGTGGTTCCACCCGTTGCAGAACCGGTACAGCATGGGCACGTCGTCCACGTCGAACGGCGGCATCACCATGACCCGCAGCTGCAGCATCTCGCCCAGCTGGCCGACGCGGAAGAAGAAGGCGGGGCTGCCCTGGACCGTCGTGACGAGCTCACCATCGTCGTCGACGAGGAAGTTGATACCGTGCGCCGTCAGAGCTTCCTTGATCATCTGCTTGCTGAAGGCTTTGGCCGGCTGGCCGGAGAATAGACGCATGCCATGATCGTAATCCGTGATCGCAATGCCGGACGAATTCGCTACGCCGGGCTCCATTTGCGGCATCCGTCCGCCGGCCCACCATTCGCCTCCCGGACCAGACCCACGATCGCAGAGTCGGGACCGCCGCTATCGGAGGCGGCGGCAGGGCGATCTCACGTGGATCGTCAGCTCGGCGACCGGGCGCAGTGGGTGGGCGCCGGCGGCCGCCGGCGAGGCGGGACGGCGCACGGCAGGCGTCAGGGCACCCGCCGGGGCGGCGCCGCATCGCCCCAGACGGCTATCTCGCCGCGGGCCAGGCACACGATCAGGTAGCCGTCCGGACCGGCGACCGCCCACGACTCGAAGTCGGCGTCCACGCCGACCGACAGCTCCGACCCGCTGGCGAAGGTGATCCGCAGCTCGCCGGTGTCCCGCGTCCACGCCTCCCGGACGACGTCGCCGAGCAGTACCGCGAGGACGTCCGAGGGATTCTCGCCCGGTTCGATGTCCACCCGGCCACCCGGCCCGTCCAGGCGGGTGAGGGTCTCGATCAGCACCTGACAGCGGCCCGAGAAGCTCAGGACGATGGCGTGACCGAGCCGCACGTACTCCAGCTTCCGCCCCACCAACCGGTCGATCGACCGCGCCTGCCGCGGACGCCGTCCCGCGTCCATGTCGGCGACCATGACTGGCAACATGCGTACCTCGATCGGCTCGTCGGACCCACTGACGGCAGGAACGTAGCCCGGGCTTTCATAAGAGAGCCTTAAAAGCGATCAAGGGCTCCGTGAATCGGAAACGGCCGTCGGTCGAAATGGTTCGGTACGGCGGTTGATCGTCTGCAGTGGCCGACTTCTGTTCCGGCATCCCCGGTGCCAGGCTCGGTGCGTTTCGGGCAGTTCGTCTCCGCCGAGGTAATCGCATTTGCGCCGAACCTCCGCGGTGGAGCCGGACGGCGGATTGTCGTACCCGCCCGGCATGATCTGGCGCACACGCAACGGGGAGGGTTCATGGCCGAGGTGGTCGTGCGCGACGAGACGATGGCCGGCCGGGCCATCGGTGAGTGGGTGCTGCCGGACCTGCCGGCGAGGGTGAGCGCCCGCGAACTGGTGCGCCTGCGGGTGCGTGAGGAGGTGGCCCGGTTCAACGCCGCACCGGCGCGGCACGACTCGTTCCGCGGGCTGGTGCGGCCGGCCGATCCGGCCCGCCCGCGGCTGGACTGGGAGGCGCAGGCCGACGCCGCGTGCGCCGGGTTCGCGAGCAATGCGTTCGTCATGATCGCCGGTGATCGGCAGATAGAGGATCTGGACGAGGTCATCGACCTGGAGCGCGCGCACGCCGTGGCGTTCATCAGGTTGACGCCGCTGGTCGGTGGCTGATGGGCGACCAGCGGGATGACGCGGCGCGGGCGCTCGCCGATCAGATCATCGGGGGCGAGAGCGGCCACGTGCTGGTCGGTCGGGACGGCGAGGTGCGCCGCCAGGCGCTGCGGCTCGTCCACGAGTTCGTGGTGCGGCACGACTCCTCCTACTTCGGCTACTTCGGCCGCGCCCTGGCGGTCGATGAGGTGCTGGACACACCCTGGACCAGGGACGACCTGGAATGGGCACTGCGCCTGCTGCTGCGCAAGGAGCCGCTGAGGACCATCTCGGACGCCCCGTTCTGGGTGCCGGCGTTGATCACCGCCGCGCTCGATCACGCCGAGCTCGACGGTCTCGAGGATCGACTGGCGACTGCGTTCGCCGCGCTGCACGAGACCGACGTCGGCGCGGCGGACGGACTGCGCCGGCTGGCCCGGCTCTACGGCACCGGGCTCGGTCACTTCAACCGGGGAGTGCCCGCCGACCTGTCGATCGCGGTGCGCCATGCCCGCGGTGACGCCGACGGCCTTCGGCCGCTGCTGGCCGACCCGCAGGTCCACGACGTGTTCCGGTTCGCCGCCGAGCTGGCCACACCGGCGCCGACGAAGGCCTGGTTGCGCGAGGCCGACGAGCGGCTGGCCGCCGCGCCGCAGGCGCAGGAGGCCTTGGGACTCCTGCTCGGCGCCTACCGCAGCGGGGCCGATCCGGTCTACGACTACGTCGACGCGCTGCTGCGCGGGCTGGTCTGGCTGCGGTCGCGCGTCCCCGGCGACCAGACCACCGCGTTGCTCTGCGACGTCGCGGCCACGGTGGCCACGCCGGTCCGGCGGGGCAGCGCTCGGCTCGTCGCGCCCAAGGCCGCGGCCGCCGTGGTCGACGTGCTGGCACAGCGCCCGGGCGACGCTCCGGTGCAGACACTGGCCCGGCTGAGCCTCACCGTGCGCAGCAGGTCGCTGCTGCCGCGGATCCGCACCGCCCTGGAGCGGATCGGCCGGGAGCGCGGCTGGACGCCCGGCGAGGCGCTGGAGCTGTCGGTGGACGACCACGGCCTCGACCGCGACGGCCGGCGCACCTGGAGCATGGGCGAGGGCGAGGAAGCCGTCGTGGCGATCGACGCCGGCCGGGCACGCCTGCGGGCGTACGGGAACGGGGTTGCGCTAAGTGCCGTGCCGCCCGCCTGGAAGGACTCGGTGGGCCCGGCACGCCGCTCGGTCACCGAGATCAACCGGACGCTGAGCGTGGAGCGGCTCCGCGTGGAGGGCCTGTTCTCGCAGGATCGGGTCTGGAACCGGGCCACCTGGGCGCGGCGATACCTCGACCACCCGATCACCGGCGCCACCGCCCGGCGCCTGATCTGGCAGGCCTCGCCGGACGGCACCACCTGGACGTCGGGGCTGCCCGAGCGGACCGCCGACGGCTGGACCCTGTCCGATCTGGACTCCCTGCCGGGCGAGGACTGGCGGGTGCGGCTCTGGCACCCGGCGCTCGTCGGCTCGGCCGAGGTGGCCCGCTGGCGCGGCCGCATCCTCGCGGCCGAGCTGCGGCAGCCGGTCAAGCAGGCGTTCCGCGAGGTCTACCGGTTGACGCCGGCGGAGGAGCAGACGAGCACCTACTCCAACCGGTTCGCCGCGCACATCCTGCACTACCGGCAGGCGAACGCGCTGATGCGCGAGCGCGGCTGGTCCGCCAACTATCTGGGCGGCTGGAGCGACGGCTACCACGGTGAGGCGAAGAAGGAGCTCGGCGGCGGCGAGTGGCAGGCCGTCTTCTTCCACGACTGGGTCGAGTCGAGCACCTGGGACCTGCCGTACTGCGCGACCGACCAGGTCCGCTTCGCCCGGCGGGACGGCCGGAGGTGGGCGATCACCCCGCTCGCCGAGGTGCCGCCGCTGGTGTTCAGCGAGGCCATGCGCGACGTCGACCTGTTCGTCGGCGTCACCTCGATCGCCGCCGACGACGACTGGCAGGACCGCGGCGAGGACCGCTTCGACGACTACCGCCGGCGGGCCGCGTTCGCCGGCCTGACCCCGGGCGGCGAGATGCGCCGCGACGCGCTGGCCCGCCTGCTGCCCAGCCTGGTCATCGGTCCCCGCTGCGAGCTGCAGGACCGCTTCCTGCGTGTGCAGGGCAGGCTCGGCGCATACCGCATCCACCTCGGCTCGGCCAACATCCTGATGGAACCCGACGACGCGTACCTGTGCATCGTCCCCGACCGCGCCAGGGCCAGGAAGGTCGCCCTGCCCTTCGACGACGACCCGGTGCTCTCCGTGATCCTGTCCAAGGCCATCATGCTGGCCGCCGACCACAAGATCACCGACCCCGCGATCACCGCCCAGCTACGCCGGAGCCGCCTCTGACCAGAACAGACCAGGGCCCCACATCATCGGTCCGGTGCACCCCGGTCCGGTCCCGGGTCGCTCGACCAACGGCAGCCACCGGCCGGTGTGACGAGCGGGTCGCCTCGCTCTCGCCGAGCCGGTACCCGCCGATCGGTGACACGACGTGTGCCCGACCTCGAACATCCGCCTGCGGATCAGCACGGCGGCCGATCACCCGCTGCGGCGGCTCGCGGCCGCGGGCGTCCGCTGTTCGATCTCCACCGATGACCCGGCGTTGTTCGACACGGACCTGTCGGCCGAGTACGCGCTCGCCGCGACGCTCGGCGTCCCGGCGCAGGCTGCATACCGGGCCGCACTGCACGGTGCGCTCTGCGACGCGGCGACCAGGAGCACATGGCCGGCCGGGCGCCGGATCCGGCGTGATAGCGTCGCCGTGCGCTGCCGCGAACTGAGGAGGTGAGACCGATCAACGCTGTGACTCGGGGCTCCCTCCCTCGCGTGGTCTAGGGAGTGCCCGCAAGAGGCATCCCGAAAGGCTCGACACCATGCGCTTCACCTCCGAGACGTCGTCCGACGGCGTCCGCGAACAACTCTTCACCCTCGACGAGATCCCGGGCGAGACCTCGTCCGAGACCCCGGGCAAGACCCCCGGCGGGATTCCGGGCGTGCTGTGGACGCCGGTCGGCGTCGGCGGCACCCGTCCGCTGATCCTGATCGGACACGGCGGCGGCCGGCACAAGCGGGCCCCCGACATCGTGGCCCTCGCCCGCCGCTTCGTCGCCGAGTGCGGCTTCGCGGTCGTCGCGGCCGACGTCCCCGCGCACGGCGACCGGCCGGAGGACGCGGAGTACGACCGGATCGCGCGCGAGAACCAGGCCCGGGTGGAGGCCGGGGAGGAGCTCGCGCCGCTCATCGCCGGCTTCCAGGCGCTCGTCGCTCGCCGGACCGTCCCGGAGTGGCGGGCGGTCCTGGACGCGGTCCAGGAACTCGACCACGTCGGCGCCGGCCCGGTGGGCTACTGGGGTGTCTCCCTGGGTTGCGGGCTCGGCGTTCCCTTCGTCGCCGCCGAGCCCCGGGTACGCGCGGCCGTGCTGGGCCTGGGCGGGGCGTCGGCATCGGCCGGGTCCGCCGCGCGGATCACCGTACCCGTGGAGTTCCTGCTGCAGTGGGACGACGAGCGGGTGCCCCGCGCACAGGGCCTGGCGCTGTTCGACGCCCTGGCCTCGGCCGAGAAGACGCTGCACGCCAACCCCGGCCGGCATGGGGAGCTCCCGGAATTCGAGCTGGACAGCAGCGTCCGATTCTTCGCCCGGCACCTGCGCTGATCCGGGAAATCGGCTGGCACCGGGCGTCCCGCGGCGCAAGGATCCGGGCGTGATGCTTCACGAGAACGAGATCCCGATCGACGAGGCCGTAGTCGGGTCGCTGCTGCGGGCCCAGCGCCCCGACCTGGCCTCGCTCCCGCTGTCGCCGGCGGGCGCCGGCACGGACAACGTCATGTACCGGCTGGGGGAAGAGCTGCTCGTGCGGCTGCCACGGACGGCCGACAAGGCGCCTTCGCTGCGCAAGGAGCAGACGTGGCTCCCCCGGCTGGCGCCGTTGCTGACATGCCGGGTGCCGGAGCCGGTGCACGCGGGCACGCCCGGCGCCGGGTTCCCGCTGCACTGGTCGATCTACCGCTGGATCGACGGTGCCGAGCCCGGGCCGGGCACCGTCCGGGACTGGGCCGCCCTCGGGACCGACCTGGCGACGTTCGTGCGGGAGCTGCACGGCATCGACCTCATGGGCGCCACCCGCGCCGACGAGCTGAGCTGGTACCGCGGCGGCAGCCTCAACGCCTGCGACGAGTGGATCAGCGCCGCCTTCGAGGACTGCCGGGCCACCGCCGACGCCGGACTCGACGTCGACGCCCTGGAACGAATCTGGCGCGCCGCGATCGCGCTGCCCGAGCCCTCCGGCCCGCACGTGTGGCTCCACGGCGACCTCAAACCCACCAACCTCCTGGTGGCGCGCGGCCGGCTGGACGCCGTCATCGATTTCGGGGCGCTCTCCGTCGGCCACCCGGACGCCGAGCACGCCACCGTCTGGGACCTGCCGGCGCCGGCGCGACGGGCCTACTGGGACTCCCTGAACCTCGACGATCACACCTGGGCCCGCGCCCGGGCCTGGGCGGTCGCCGTCGGCGTCAGCGGAGTCTCCTACTACCGCAACACCTTTCCCGCCTTCGTCGCCGAGTGCCGGGCCAGGCTCGAAAACATTTCGGGTACGGCGGCAGCCGCGCCGTGAGGACCTACCGCCCTGGGTGTTCGGCGGCGCCGATGGCCGGGTACGGGATCGGGCAGTCGGCGCAGGTGCAGTCGGTGAGGCTGTCGCAGCGGGCGTCGACGACCTCGGTGAGCGTGCGGCGGATCGCGGTGAGGTCGCCGATCTTCGCGTCGATTTCGGCGATCTTGTCGATCGCGCTTTGCCGCAGGTCCGCGGTGGGATGCCGGCGGCGGCCGGCGGCGAGCAGGTCGGCGACCTCGTCGAGGGTGAAGCCGAGCCGCTGCGCCGCCTTGATCACGTTGAGCAGGTCGACGGTGCCGGGCGGATAGAGGCGGTGCCCGCCGATCGACCTGGCCGGCTCGGCGAGCAGCCCGCGGCGTTCGTAGTAGCGCAGGGTCTGGATGTTGACGCCGGCCTGTTCGGCGACCGCGCCGGCGCCGTCCACTCGACGGTGAGCCTGTACCCGGGTACCGGATGCAACCCCCGCCGCGCCCGGCGTTCCGGATCAGACGAGGTCCCGCTCCGTCGCGATGGTGACGCAGCAGCGGCCGGGCGCCGGGTCGAGCCGCGCGCACAGGCCGCCGGCCTCGACCGCGTCGAGGACCCCGCCGATGAGGTCGAGGTTGATGCCGCAGACGAGCTCGGTGTACTCGGCGGCGAGGCTGTGGAAGGGGCAGTTGGCGAGGACGATCTCGTGGTCCGCCGGGCGTGGCTCGTAGCCGTGGCGCTCCAGGACGTCCGTGACCACCTCCGCTGCGGGCCGCTCCGCGCCGTCTGCGGCCTCGCCGAGGCGGCGGCCGGTCGTTCGCGCCGCTTCGGTCAGCGCCTCGGCGAGCGGAACCCGTTCGCGGCCGGCGATGGTGATCGCCTCGGCCATCACCTGCCCGGCGAGGTGGTACCGGCGCCCGGGCAGGCTCACCGCGATGTCCCGGTTCGCGCGGCGGTAGAGCTTGGCGGGCCGCCCCGCGCCGGGGCCGCCGCGGCCGGGCGGCCGGCTGTACTGGACCTCCAGCAGGCCGTCGGCGACGAGCCGGTCGAGGTTGAACTTGGCCACGTGGTGCGCGACGCCGGTCCCCGCGGCGGCGTCGTCCCGGCTCACCGGCGCGTCCCTCGAGACCACGTAGCGGTAGAGCCGGCGGCGCACCGGCTCGCTCAAGGCCGCGACGCTGGTCACGTCGGCCACGAAGTCGTCGGTCACGGCACACCTCCCAGGGCACTCACGGCTGCACCCATTCTAACGGACATGCGTCTTGACGAAATCCCTTCGGCGGTTCTAACGTCAACGAAACTTTCCGTTAGAAGGGAGCTCGACATGACCCGCATCGCCGCCGGCGACGGTCCCGCGCCGTCCGCCACCTCCGCCGGGACCGAGCGACTCAGGCACGACCCGGTGTTCCAGGCCTTCTGGATCCTCCGCGTCGGGTTCACCGTCGCGCCGGCCCTGTTCGGCCTGGACAAGTTCGCCGGCCTGCTCACCGACTGGGACGGCTACCTCGCCCCCGCGTTCGACCGGCTCGTGCCCGGCTCGGCACACCAGGCGATGCTCGCGGTCGGCGTGATCGAGATCGTCGCGGGCATCGTCGTCGCCGTCCTTCCGCGCTTCGGCGGATACCTCGTCGCGGCCTGGCTCGGCGGCATCATCGTCAACCTGCTGATCCTCGGCGACTACTACGACGTGGCGCTGCGGGACTTCGGCCTCCTGCTGGGCGCGCTCGCCCTGGCCCGCCTGGCGGCGGGCGTCGCGGCCGACCGCCGCTGACCATCGACCGTCGACCCGCCGGGCCGGCGCCGACCCGGCCCGTTCCGGCGGCGCCGACCCGGACGACAAGGAGACCGCAATGACAAGCACCGCCCGGTCAGCCGAGGACCACCACGACGGCGCGCCGCGGACCCCGCAGCTGCGGCTCGTCCACGACGCGGTCCCGGTGGACGTCGACGCGGCCGCCGACGCCGTGCGAGCGCTGCTGCGGGCCCTCGGGCAGGACATCGACTCCGAGCACCTGGCGGACACGCCGAGACGGGTCGCCGCCGCCTACGCCGAGCTGCTCACCTGCGGGCCGTTCACCCTGACGACCTTCCCCAACGACGACCGGTACGACGAGCTCGTCCTCGTGCGCGAGGTGCCGTTCCGGTCGCTGTGCGAACACCACCTGCTGCCGTTCCACGGCGTGGCGCACGTGGGCTACCTGCCCGCCGAGCGCATCGTCGGGCTGTCGAAACTCGCGCGCGTCGTCGAGCACTTCTCCCGCGGGCTGCAGGTGCAGGAGCGGCTGACCCAGCAGATCGCCGACTGCCTGCAGAGCAACCTGCACGCCCGGGGCGTCGCGGTCGTGCTCGAGGCCGAGCACATGTGCATGTCCCTGCGCGGGGTCCGGGCCGCCGGCACGAGAACGGTCACCTCGGCGCTGCTCGGCCTGCACCGCGAGCACCCCGCGACCCGGGCCGAGTTCTTCGCCCTCGCCGGCATCGGGCGTTGAACGCCCCGCCGGCTCCGGGCACCGCCGATCCTCCGCGCGGTGCCCGGAACAGGCGCTAGTAGCGGTAGTGGTCGATCATCGCCTGCAGGTCGGAGCCCATCCGGGCCAGTTCGGCGGTCGCGCGCTTGGCCTCGGCGATGCCGTCGGCGACGCCTTGCGCGGCCTGGGAGACCCCGGCGAGGTTGGCTGCGATCTCGCCCGATCCGGTCGCGGCCTCGGAGACGCTGCGATTGATCTCGTTGGTCGTCGCGGTCTGCTCCTCGACCGCGCTGGCGATGATCGTCTGGTATTCGTTGATCTTGTCGATGACGTGGGTGATCTCCGCGATCGCCGCGACCGCACCCTGCGTGTCGGTCTGGATGGTGGTGATCCGCAGCGAGATGTCCTCGGTCGCCTTCGCGGTCTCCTGAGCCAGGTCCTTGACCTCGCTGGCGACAACCGCGAAGCCCTTGCCCGCGTCGCCGGCGCGGGCGGCCTCGATGGTGGCGTTGAGGGCCAGCAGGTTGGTCTGTTCCGCGATCGCGGTGATCACCTTGATGACGTTGCCGATCTCCCGCGACGACTCGCCGAGCTTGGAGATGGTCTGGTTGGTCGACTCGGCGAGCTCCACGGCGTTGGTGCCGATCTGGGCGACCTCGTTGGCGTTCTCGGCGATCTCGCGGATCGACATACCCATCTCCTCGGACGCCGCCGACACGCTCTGCACGTGTCCGGCCACGTCGTCGGCCGCGCAGTTCACCACGCCGACCTGGGTGCTGGCCTGCTCGGCGTTGCTGGCCACGAGTTCGCCGGTGGCCGACAGCTCCTGGGAGGCCGATGCCAGCGCGTTGACGCTGTCGGCGACACCGCGTACGAGCACGAGTTTGCCGGCCAGTTCCTCGTTGAGGGCCTCGGCCAGGGCGGACAGTTCCCGGGTACCGGCCGGCTCGAGCCGGAAGTTCAGGTCGTCGGGGTCCCGGACGCGCAGCGCGTCGGTGTACGCGACGATGACGCGACCGACCTTGGACTGCAGCAGGTACAGCACCGCACCGATCGCCAGGGGCAGCAGGACGGCGAGCGCGATCAGCAGCGCGACCGACCCGGCGGTCTTGGCGGTGGCGCCGGAGACCGCCTGCGCCGAACGCTCGTTCAGCATCTTCTGGAACTTCTCGATCGGTTCGGTGATGACCGCCTTGTTGGCGGCGTAGGCGTCGTCGAACATGATCGTGCGTCCGACCTCGCGCTTGGCGGCCGGGCTCAGCGCCGCGTCGGCGGCGGAGAGCCTGGTCTGCGCGATCGCCGGCGGCATGTCGGCCTCGGGCGTCCCGGCGGCCTCGAGCACCAGGCGCTGGGAGCGCGACTCGGTCTTGACCAGCGCGTCGGAGTTGGCCTTGGCCTGGTCGATGAGCGCGAACTCGTCCGCGGTGGCACCGAGCGCCTTGAGCTGCGCGAGAACGTTGTCCCGCGTCTTGGTCACGGTGATCTCGTCCCAGTACTTCGAGAGGTGGGCCCGGTCGGCCGTGGCCGAGTAGAGGCGGGCCTCGTTGGTGAGATGGTCCGAGGCGGCCTGGAGCTGAATTCCCAGCGCCTTGAATTTCGCCTGCCGCTCGAACGCCCGCTTTTCGGCGCCGACCGCCGAGCTCACCAGCGTGACCGCGAGAACCAGCAGGCCGGTGATGAGGACCAGCGTTCCGATGGCGGCCTTGTTGATTGTCGATTGCCGCAGTCCTCGGCGTTGGCGTGCAGACATCATCCGTGCCTTTCGGTAGGCGCACCCGCCGGACCAGCGAGGTACGTGGCATTTCGGCACGACGGCACATCCCCTGAACGAATGCCACCCATTGGGACGACCGACGGGCGGGACGGAAAAGGTCTGACGCACGAGGTCGAAATCCGTGCTCGGATACCGCCTGTTTCGCGGCGAATGAACACCCACCGGCCGGGTAACCGATGCTCCATGACCGCTCGACGACAGGCGTCCCACGACCTGGATGCCGAAGACCGCAACGCATTGTCCGACAGCGACTTCGCGTTCCCGGAGCCCTTTAGCGACGCCGGGCACGTCCGCACGCCGCGCTCGAAAGCGGACCTCTACGCCGAGGCGCGGCGCCGGCGGGTGCGGGGCCGCGCCAAGGTGACCAAGGCGGAACCGCAACAAGCCCTTGACTGACGGCGAGCCGTCCATTTCGAACGCCGGGGCCTCACCGCGCATCGCGGCCGCTCGAGCAAAGGGCGGGTCAGGACCGACATATTGATCAACTTCGCACTATATGTATTCATGCGAGCCGATGGTCGGTTTTACGGATCTTCGCTCGGGCACCGGTGGCGCGACGACGTTTATCGATGGAAGGGAAACGATCATGCGCCTAACCACAATCCCGAAGGTGCTGCTGGCCGGCGCGCTGGCACTCACCACTGTCGGCGCCGTCGCGGCACCCGCCGCGGCCGCACCCGCTCGACAGCCCACGGCGTCGGCCGCCGAGGGGACGATGACCTCCGGCGTCCAGGGCACCTTCACCGATGCGGTGGGAGGCATCGGGCAGGTCACCGGAACGTTCGACCCGACGGAGTTCGCCGTCCAGGACGACACCCTGGTGGCCGTCGGCACCCTGCACGCGGTGCTGACCGACTCGACCGGCGCCCCCGTCGGCACCGCGGATGAGACGGTCACGCTGCCGGTGCAGCTTCCCGGCTCGGGCGACGTCAGCGCCCTGGCGCCGTGCAACATCCTGCACCTGGTGCTCGGCCCGCTGGACCTGGATCTGCTCGGGCTGAAGATCCACCTCAACACCGTGGTCCTCGACATCACCGCGCACTCCGGACCCGGCAACCTGCTCGGCAACCTGCTCTGTGCGATCGTCGGCCTGCTCGACGGCGGCCTGCCGTTCCCGCTGGCCCAGCTGGCCGACCTGCTGAACCAGGTCCTGGCCATCCTGGCTCTGTAGTGGAACGGCCGGGGCGGGAGATGCCTACCCGGCATCTCCCGCCCCGGCGCGGCGCGGTGGTTCAGCCGCCGTCGCTGACCTGCTCGTCCTCCCGCTCGGCGTCCTCGTCGATCCAGTTGCGCCGGTACCAGGGAATGCCGGCCCAGAAGACGAGGAAGACGACCGCCGCGAAAGCGCTCAGCGCGATCGCCATCGGGCGACTGAGCAGGAAATCGACGATCAGGAATATGCTGCTGACCATCGAGATCAGCAGGAAGGCGAGCCCGCCGGTGGCCATCCGGTGCGCGTACCGGACGAGTTCGGGTTTGCGCCCCTGCCGGAACAGCGCCCGGTGGAACGCCACCGGCGAGATGATCATCGCGGTGGAGACCGCCGCGGCCAGCAGCGCCACGATGTACGCGTCCTTCTGCACGGCGGTGGTCTGTGGGAAGCCACTGCTGAAGGGCATGGTCAGCAGGAACGCGAAGAAGATCTGAACGCCGGTCTGCGCCACCCGGAGTTCCTGGAGCAGGTCGGCGAAGTTCCGATCCCAGCGGTGCTTGTCGTTCTCGTTCGAGATCTGGTTCTTCTCTGCCGTCATGACACCCGGATTCCCCGGGCGCGGCGACCAGCAAACGCGCAGGCGCGCGCCCGGAACGGGCGTCAGGCGATGAAGCGCGTCCGGCGTCGCCGGGCCACCACGTAGCCGGCGCCGCCCGCGAGGAGCAGCGTCGCGCCGGCCCCGGCGACGGTCGCGGCGCCCGCACCCGTGACCGGAAGGCCGCCGCCCTCGCCGCCCGCGGCGACCGCACCGGTGGACGTCGGCGTCGCGGCCGGCGTCGCCGGGGTGGTGGTCGCGGGACCGGTGGACGGCGTGCTCGCGGCCTGCGGCAGTCGCACGTATGCGAAGCCGAGCGAGTTCGGCGAGGCGGGCATCGGCAGCGGCCGGGCCTCGAGGGCGACCGCGCCCTTCGAGCCGGGCGTCGACTCGCCCCGCAGGCTCTCCGCCTTCGCCAGCGCCTCGATGCCGCCCTTCGCCCGGGCGTCCTCGGCGGTCGTCCACCCGAAGACGATGGCGCCGATGTTCTTCTGCACCGCGGCGGGCGCCACCGCGACGAGCGGTTCCGCGATCGCGTACGTGGCGCCGGGCGCGAGCTCCTGGTCGAACTCGCACCAGGCGCCGTCGAGGTTGCTGTCGACGTAGTACCGGCAGTTGCTGAACGTCCGGGGCAGGTCGAGGTCATTGAGCACCCGGATGTGCACCACGACGCCGTCGACGGCCTCGTCCGAGTTGTTGGCCACCCCGAGAACGGCGGGGGACAGGTCTCCGGGCTTCACCGGGTACACCTTGGTCTTGCCGGTGACCGGATCCGTCTCGGTGACCGCGACCAGGTCGGGGCCGTCCGAGTCGGTCGCGGACGCGGCCGCCGGGAACGACATCGCGCCGAGTGCCACGACGGCGGCGCCGAGTCCGAGCAGTCTCTTCACGTGCACTCCCCCGTCGATGGATGACCGGGACACGATACAAGATCATCGACGGCCTCGATCCAGGCGGCAGTGGGTGCCTGTTCTTCGTCCGCGGGCGGTGGTGATCCGCCCGGGCGGATGGTCCCGGAATGCCCGGTCCGACCTCCGAGCCTGGAGGGGCACCGCGATGCGATGTGGTCGTGGCGCCGGTGCTGCCGAACCGGGTAGCCACGGTGAGTGGCGTGGTCGTCACCGAGGCGGCGCTGCGTATCGGCTGCGTTCTCGTCCTGATCGCCCGCGTGCTCCGGGTCGGGCGCGAGACCGGTCAGTCCGCCGCGGCCGGCGGGTCGGCGCTGGTCACCGGCGACGACTGGGACGCCTCGTCGTGGGATCCGGAGGTGATGCGCGACATCGACCGCAGGCGGCGCTCATGAGCGCCGGCCGCCGCTCCGCGGCGCCGGAGCCAGAAGGTGACGGCAACGGTCGCCCACAGCAACGTCGCCACCGCACCCTTCCACGCACGCTCGAACGGCGGCCGCGCCTCGCCCAGCGCGGCATCCCCCGTCCACACGACCAGAATCCCGAGCCACGGCCAGTCCGCACGCGTCACCGTCGCCTCGCCGGGTTTCGACCGGACGGCCGATCCCAGCAAGGCCAGACTGGCGAGCACCAGGAACGCGGGCGGCCCGTACTGCCACAGCCACGCCCAGGGGAGATCCACGAAACGGAGTATCGGGTACAACGGCGTCCGGTTGCAACGAAAGCGGTCCGCGCGCAGCCTGCCGGCGGTCGGCCAACCGGGCCGTGATGCACTGGGCGTCCCCCGGTTCCGGCTGGAGACGGTGTCACCGGAGAGCACGGACCGCCCGGTGTGCGCGGCGACGGCGTTCGGAGTCAGCCGCACCGGGCTGCACGTCCTGTTCGGAGAGACACGGGTCTTCGCTCACGTACGTTGCGTCTGGGTTCCGCCGGGCGGCGCGACGGATCCGTTCGGCACCACCACCGGTCTCGCCGGCCCCATCGCGGCCACCCTCGGCGACTCGTCCGGCTACGAACTGCCGGCGGACGGCGAGAGCTATCCGGACAGCCTGCGGCGGATCTTCCCCGGCCGGCTTCTCTCCGAGGCGCGGGACGGCACCGTGACGGCCGAGGCCGAGTCGGAGCTCAGGCGCCGGTACTCGCTGTAGCGGTAGGGACCGGCGCCCCGCCGGAGGCCGATCGACCGGGACGAGCCGGCGTGAACGGCACCAGCGCGGCGATCGCGATGGCCAGCAGCAGGCGCGCGTTGCTGAACACGGGTGGACCCAGCGCGGTGACCGGCAGCAGCATCACCGCCACCACCGCGACCGGCCAGGCGCGGCGCGCCCAGGCCGGGCCGCGTACCGGGAGCAGCGCCGCCGCCACCAGCCACACCTGGTGGTGCGTCCAGGAGACCGGCGACAGCACCACGCTTGCCGCGCCCACCACCACGAGCGCGCAGAGCCAGTCCCCGCGGCGGCCGTGCCGGGCGGCCCGGAACAGGGCCAGCGCGGCGACAGCGCCGCCGAGCACCAGCACGACCGCGGACCGGGTCGGTGCGGCCAGGTCGAGACGCATCAGGGCGCCGTTGAGCGACTGGTTGCCGACCGAGGTGATGTAGCCGAGTCGGCTGACGTGCGAGATCTCGATGGCCCAGAAGCGCACCGAGTCCGCGGGCAGCGTGACCGCGGCGAGCAGGCCGCAGGCGGTGAAGGTCGCCGTGGCGAGCACCGCCGCCCGGCGCCGCCCGGCGAACCACAGCATCGCGATGAAGATGAGCGGGGTCAGCTTGATCGCCGCGCAGAGGCCGATGAGCAGGCCCTGCCACCGGCTCTCCCGCAGAAGCAGGACGTCGGCCGCCACCAGGGCGGCGAGGAAGATGCTTACCTGCCCGTACTTGAGGTCGCAGGAGACCGGCGCGGACAGGACCAGCACCAGCGCGTACCAGGGTGCGTGGGCCCGGACGCCCGGCAGCAGGGCCAGCCCGGTGACGGTGACGACCGTGGCGAGGGTCCAGCCCAGTTGCAGGGGCAGCGGACTCAGGTCGGCGAGCGGCAGGAAGACCAGGCCGGCGAACGGTGGGTAGGTGAACGGCGCGTTGCTGGCGCTGATGAAGTCGTACAGGCTCGCCCCGTGCAGCAGGCCCTCCACCGCACCGGTGTAGACGCCGAGGTCGGAGAGCCGGACGCCGGCGGGCCGGTCGAGTACGAGCCAGGCGGTGATCAGTGCGGCGAGGGCGGCCGGCAGCCAGTGCGCCGGCACGGCGTGCCGGCGGTGCACGGCCTGCCCGCGGGCGAGGCGGTAGGTACGGCGCCCGTTCTCCCAGCGGGCCTCGATCTGCCCGGACCGCAGCAGCCGGACCAGTGCGCGATACAGCGATCCGCTGGACAGCCCCGCTCCGCGTGCCAGGTCGAGACCGTGGTGCCCCCGGCCCGGATCGGCCGCCAGGCTGTTCAGTACCGCTGTCGTCGAGCTCCCCATAGTCGGAACTCTACATAGGGGTAGCCCGCCACGAGAAGGCCGACCAGCAGGGCGAGTGCGGTACGCCCCGCGGGATGGGCGAGGAAGCCGAACCCGAACACCATCGGGTCGGCCCCCGAGGCGCCGCGGCGCAGCAGCTCCCCGACCGCCAGCCCGCCGAGCCCGGCGACGATGCCGAGGGCGCCGCTGCCGAGGGCGTCCCGCGACCCGGGCGCCCGCGACACCGGCGCGGCGCGGCGCAGCAGACCCGCCACGACGGCGACCGTGCAGAGTGCGATCGGGCCGATCATGGCCGCCGCATTGCCGAGCAGGACGCCGGACGGGCCGTTGCCCGGCGCCGGGAGCAGCGCCGCCGGCAACCAGGCCGGCGCGGAGCCGGCGTGCACCCCGAGGGCCGTGGCGGCGCGCAGGGAGCCGGCGATCGTCGCCGCCTCCAGCGCGACGACCCCGCCGAGCACGGCGACCGGGGCGGCGAGCCGGTGCCGGGCCGAGGCGCGCAACCGCGACGACACCCGTACGGTCAGCGCCAGCGCCGCGGTCCACACCGCGACCGCCGGAGCGATGTCGCGCCAGCCCATGAACGGCATGACGGCCACCTCGTTGCCGGCGAGCAGGAACGCGTAGAGCGCCGCGCCGAACAGGACCACGCGGCCGACCGTCGCGCGCCGCCCGGCGTAGGCCATCACCGCCGCCGCCACGGCCAGCGCCGCGGCACCGGCGGCCGGGCCGAGACCGCCGTACAGCAGGCGCACGGCGTTGATCAACGCCGCGGCCAGCAGGGTCAGCGCCACCGGCACCGCGCCGCGGGCGAGCCGGGCCGGCCAGGTCACCGGCTCCTCCCCCGCCTCCTCGACGGCGGGCGAGAGCGCGAGGCTGCCGGCGAAGGTGAGCCGCCGCCACGGGCGCCCGCGGAGCGCTTCGAGCTCCGCCAGCCACTCCCGGCTGAGATCGTCGGCGATCTCCGCGGGCCAACGCCGTGCGGTCGCGACGATCAGCGCACCAGCCAAGCGATCAAGCCCGCTCATGCCGCCCCTCCGCCGACGCTCGATGATTCGCTCGCAGGCTCGCTCATGCCATCGCCTCCGCTGGCGCTCCGGCGACGACATGAGTCAGACACTGAGCTGATGATTCGCTCGCAAGCTCGCTCATGCCGGCCGCGGCCGGGTGCCGGGCGCGGTCGCGCGGGACATCTGTAGCTGCATCGCGGCGACCTCATGCCGCGCCTGGGTGACCCCGTCCGCGGTGAGGCGGTAGTAGCGGCGGTTCGGCCGGCCCTCGGCGGCGGGGTCCGCCTCCTCCCAGCGCGACTCGACCCAGCCGGCCCGTTCGAGGCGGACGAGGATCGGGTACAGCGTGCCGCTCGGCAGGCCGGTGTCCTGCATGAGCCGCAGGCCGTAGCGCTCGGCGGCCGGATCGGCGAGCAGCGCGGCGACCACCTTCAACACCGACGTCGTCATGCGGGGGGTCATGTACGTATCCTACATAGGGTCGGCGAGGCCGGTGCAGTACGCGATCGTCGCGTCGTCCGCCGCCACCGCGTGGCGCGCTTCCGCCTGCCGGACCCGATGGATGATCTCGGCGGGCCCGCTCGACGCCAGGACGGCCAGGACTCCCGGCCAGTCGGCGAGCCCGAACCGGTCCACGATGCGGCTCGCCCCGTTGCTGAGCAGCACGGCACCGGCCAGCCCGGAGACCGGGAGGCTCCCGGTGATCGCCTCGTCCGCGGCCCGCGGGTCGTCCTTGGCCACCCAGAAGCCGCCCGGCCGGTTCCGGTTGGCGCGCAACTCACCCAGGACCCGGCGGTACTCCTCGCCATCCCCGGCGGCCGCCTCGAGCGCGGGCAGGTACGACCGGCCGATGACCACCTCCCGGGTGTCGGAGACGACCAGCGGCGCACCGTCCGCCCTGTCGAGCACGAGGACCGCGTCGCCGAGCACCAGGTGCTCGATGCGGTCGCCGTACAGGCGCAGGACGGCCACCGCCGCCGACGGGCTGATGGGATCCGCGACGTCGCAGGTGTGCCGGTGCTCGTCCGTCACCCGCACGATGGCCTCGGCGAGCACCGCCTGGAGGCCGCGGTCCGGCGCGGATGACAGCAGGTCGAGCAGGGTGCCGCCCAGGCGCCGGGCATACCAGGCGACGCCGTGCCGGCAGATCGACTCGGCACCGGGGATGCCGGCGCCGTCGACCAGCACCACCGCCGTCCGCACGGCGCCGACGAAGTCCTCGTTCGTGCGCCCGGCCCGTGCCGCGGCGCTCGCCGTCGTCACCCGCATGCCCGGACTCCGCCCAGCGTCCCGGCATCGGCGGGGCCGAACGCGGGCGTCGCGTGCCGTACGAGAGACAGCATCATCACACCGTAGGAGACGGGTCGGCCGGCGCGGGTTGCGTAGCGGCGGATTAGTGCGTACAGATGCAGCGATGAAGATGATCGCGCGTGCGGCGGTGGCCGGCGGCCTGGCGCTCACGCTGGCCGCGTGCTCCGCCGACCGGCCGGCCGAACCTGCGCGGCCCGGCACGCCGCCGGGCGGGGCCGTGCCGCCCTCGGCGTCGTCCGGGGTGCCGGCGCTGGCCGACACCGTCGTGCGCCCGCTCCCCGGCACCGGCGCGGCGCCGTTCGACCGGGACCGGCGGGTGCAGGCCCCGCCCGGCTGGACGGTCACCGTCTGGGCGCGGGTGCCCAGCGCCCGGCTGCTGGCCTGGACGCCGGACCGGCGGCTGCTGGTGTCGCGGCCCAAGTACGGCGACGTCGTCGAGCTGATACCGGGCCCAGGTGACGCCGCGCCGGCCCAGCGCACGCTGGTCAGCGGGTTGCACCAGCCGCACGGGCTGGCCTTCGCCGGGGACACGCTCTATGTGGCCGAGAGCGACCAGGTGAACGCCTTCACGTACAGGGCCGGGGCGGTGTCGGGCAGGCGGGTGGTGGTCGACGGGCTGCCCGACGCGCGGAGCCCCGAGCTGGGCGGCGCCTACGCGCACGCGTTGAAGAGCGTGGCGGTCGGCGAGGACGGCGAGCTCTACGTCTCGGTCGGCTCGACCGGCAACGTGTCGGCCGAGGACCGGGACGCGCAGCCGGAGCGGGCCGCCATCCTGCGGGCGGCGGCGGGCGGCGGGAAGCCGACGGTCTTCGCGCGCGGCGTACGCAACGGCACCGGGCTGGCGGTCGACCCCGACGGCGGGGTGTGGACCGCGGTCAACAACCGGGACAACACCGCGTACCCGCACGACGGCGACTACGACGGCGACGGCGGGTCGGACAAAGGCCAGGTCATGCAGGCGTACGTGAACGACCACCCGTTCGAGCCGCTGGCCCGGCTGGAGCAGGGGCGCGACCTCGGCTGGCCGTACTGCAACCCGGACCCCGACCTGAGGCCGGGCGAGAGGGACTCACCGCTGAGCTACACCCGGCGGCCGTTCGTGCGGGACATCCAGACCAACGCCGACGGCAACCGGCTCGACTGCGCGGCGCTGCCGCCGGTGGAGCAGGGCATGGGCGCACACTCGGCGCCGCTGGGGCTGAGCTTCGCCACGTCGCCGGGGCTGGCCGGCGCGTACGGGCCGGGTGCCCTGGTCGGCGTGCACGGCTCGTGGAACCGTAACCCGCCCCGGGCGCCGGAGGTGTCGTTCTTCGCCTGGCGCGACGGCACCCTCGGCCCGCAGCAGACGCTGCTCACCGGGTTCCAGGGCGGGGACGGTTCCCGCTGGGGCCGGCCGGTCATGGCCGTGCAGGGCCCCGACCGGGCCCTGTACGTGAGCGACGACTTCGCGGGTGCCGTCTACCGCGTGACCGCGCCGTGATGGGCCCCGACGATCCCGCCTTCCTCGCGGCACGCCGCCGCGCGACCGCCCGGGACGGCGTGCTCTCCGGCCGGTACGCGCTGGTGGACGGGGAACTGCTGCCGGAGGCGTACCCGTCGTGGAGCCCGCAGGGCGGCCAGGTGCCGCCCGCACAGGTGACCATGTCCGTCTCGTTCACCACGGTCGCCCGGCACCGCGAGGGCGGCGTCCTGGAGCTGAGGGCAGCCGAGGGCGACGCCGTCCGCGCGGTGTGGTGGCGCGGCCCGAACGACAGCCGGGGCGAGACCATCCCGGACGGGTTCGTGTGGGAGAAGAACGACGACTACTACCACGGAACCGTCGGCTGGGCCGACCTCCACGAGGTCTCCGTCGAGGTTCGTGTCATACCCCGGTGACAGGATCGGGCGGTGGATCCCGACAGGACGGTGAGGCCGCTGCGTTCGCGGCGGCGCTCGCCGGGCTCCCTCGACCTGCTGCGCAGGTCCATGCGTGACCGCGGGGTCGGCCCGGCACGCCGGCGGCGCATCCTCGATCGGCTCGCACAGCGAGAGCCGCCCGGCCGGGCGGCTCTCGGACGTGGTTCAGATGAGCCAGCGGTGCTTCTGGACGAAGGACAGGTTCACCCACCGCCGGCCGAGACCCCAGGTGTGCCCGGCATAGGTCAGCGCCGCGACGATGGCGCTGAGCGCGTAGACGACGTGGTAGTCGACGATCGGGTTGGTCGAACCGCTCGGCTCGCCCGCGCTCGTCTGCTGGGCGAGCGGCCATTCGGCGGCCCACATCATGGCCATCATCAGGGTGGCGGCGCCGGCCGCGATCCGCAGGCCGATGCCGAGGATGAGGGCCAGGCCCATGCCGAGCATGCCGAGCATGAAGCCCCAGTCGGCCCAGGTGTCGCCGGCGATGCTGTGGTAGAACCCCTGCAGCGGTCCGACCTCTACGTTGGACAGGAAGCCGTTGGTCGGCGAGCCGCCGTTGATCCACGCCCGTTCGGACGGGGTGGAGTAGCCGAAGCCGAACAGCTTGTCGAGGAACGCCCACAGGAACACGAAGCCTACGGAGATCCGCAGGACGGCGAGGGCCCTCGCGGCTGCCTTGGTGAGCATGTGGCCGGGCGCCTCGACCTGTTCGAGGTGGGCCGCATGCCGGCTGGTGGTTGTCATTACGTCCTCCTCGGTCGATGTCTGCACCTCTGAGGTCCTCTACCGGCGGCCGCGGCACCCGAGTCCGGCATCCCGTCAGGCCGGGACCAAGGTCCCCGGCCGATGCGTAGCTGGATGATCGATCCTGCAGGCGACGCCGCGTTCAGCACGTCCCGCGCCCCGGTCCGCCGCCTCGTCGATCGCGGCGTCCGTGTCATCGCGGGCGGACGCTGGCGCCGGGCTGACGATCCATCGCCGTCCGAACGGCCAATTTCCCATGATATCCGGCTACAGACGCCCACCGCAGACGAATCGGGATAGCGCGTCCGCGCGCCTCACCGCCCGGGCGGCGGCAGCAGCACCTCGGCCACGTCGCGGCGGGGTGTCGGCCGGCCCGGCCCGCCGTAGCCGAACCGCAGGGCGAGCTGCGGGACGCCCGAACGGCCGAGCGAACGGCGCAGCTGGTCGCGGGCCGCCGGAACCTCGATCGGCTGGGATAGCATCGACGCGGCCAGCCCGGCGTCGGTCGCGGTCAACAACACCTTCTGCAGGGCCTGACCCGCAACGATCTGATCGACCGGCAGGTCGCCGACGACGCCGAGAATGCCCACCAGCGGTTCCGGCTCATAGTCACGGCCGGGACCACGCCGGCGATCGGAGAACGACCGCTGCGGCAACAGATCCTGCGGCTCGGGAACCGGGGCCCCCGCCGTGACCGGGACACCGTCCGCCGCCGCGTCGGCGTGCGTCCAACCCGCCATCTCCGACTGGTAGCCGGCATCGCGGCGCAGCACCCGGTCGGCGCTCCGGGCGATCTCCGCGAAGCCGCTGAGCGCCGTCATCCCCACCAGCAGGTCGAGCCACGCGCCCTCCGAGCGGGCCGCGTCGATCAGCCGCAGCCGGGCCTCGGCCGCCACCGGATCCGGCCAGAACGGCGCCCGGTTACTGAATCGGCGCGGCACCGCCGCGAACAGGTCCGCCTCCGAGTACGTCGCCGGCCGCGCCGGACCGGGGCTGAGCCGGGCGATGACCTCCGGCTCGGACCGGTCCGGACGCAACTCGACAAGCGCCGGCGTCCCGGCGACGGCCAGGGCCAGGCGCGCGTTGTACAGCGCCGCGCCGCAGGCGAGCCGGACCGCCCAGCCGGCCCGGTCGGCGACCGGGAGCTGCCGGGCCGGGTCCGCGAGCACCTCCACCGCGCCGCCACGCAGCCGGAACAACCACGGCTGCGTGTTGAGCAGGGAAGGCGCACGGATACCGGCGGCGGCCGCCCGCAGCAGGTCGGCCTCGGAGTAGGCGTCCACGGCGGTTCTCCTTCCAGCTGACGGCGGGGCACATGCCTCTACCACCACACTGCCGGGCGCCGGCGGGGGACGGTCAGGGCCGAAGGTCCCGGCATCAGCCGGCGACCGGCACCCGCCAGGTGACCGTCGTGCCCCGGCCGCCGGGACCGGGGCCGTCCTCGAAGGAGCCGCCCAGGTCGTGTGCGCGTTCGCCCATGTTGACGACGCCGCCGCGGGCCAGCGCCGGGTCCATGCCGACGACGGCGTCGAGCAGGGCGCGCAGCCGCTCCCGGCTGGTCATCACCTCGCCGACCCGGTCGAGCATCTCCTGCAACAGCTCGTCCCGGCGGACCCGCGACAGCGGCGTGAGCCCGAGGGACGGCTGCTCGTTGGGGCGCCCTCCGGCGGATCGCGCGGCCATGACGGCCAGGCTAGACCCCGCGCCGTTCCGGCGACACCGGCCGGGTGGACGGCGCCGGGACCTTCGGCCCTAGGTGGACCGGTCCGCCGGAGGTAGAAAGGACGGGTGATCCGAGTCTTCCTTCTCGACGACCACGAGGTCGTCCGCCGTGGCCTGATCGATCTGCTGCAGGCCGACGGCGACATCGAGGTGGTCGGCGAGTCCGGCTCAGC
>NZ_JBEZDY010000043.1:0-50411 GCF_040648555.1 Actinoplanes sp. NPDC049118 | reverse complement strand
CCGGCGATGCCAGCAGCTATCTGCTCGATCTTGTCGCTCCTGCCACGGATAGACCAGTAACGCATGGTGCTTGATCAGGTGCACTGATCTGCCGCGAGTCGCGCTTCGCGGAGAGTCACGGCAGTCCCTGTTTCGGCCAGCGTACGCGCGTGCCGCCGATGTCAGTGAGCGAGCCGGCGGGCATGATGATTACATGGAAGCATGGCCCGAAGTTGACGAGCTCATCGTTACAAATCGTATTATTGAGGGTATCCAAGTCATCCGAGGCAGTCGCGAATGCGGTATTCCAACGGCGCTCGACGAGTTCGTTGAACGCTACCGCTGGCTACGCGAGAACCGACCAGGAGATTTCACGGCGGGCAAGGAGTCGTACTGGAGCGGCTTCTACTCCTGACGTCGGTCTTGCAATTCCCAGAGCGCACTGATCTGCGCTGATCGCGCGCGGTGACCACCGTCAGCTCGTCGCCCTCCGTGCCGGCGGCCGGCTCTGCGGCCAGCGTCCGAACATGCCGATGTGAATGCGCCCTCTTAGCAGATGACAGTGGGCACCACACTGCATTGCGGCACGGAACTACAAATCACTATTGCCGCCATTCATAAAGTACATTTCCTACCCTGCTCCAATCCGGCGGCATGATGGTGCCATTCACGACGTGTGCGCGGGCTAGGATTCCAAAGGTCCGGCACCCCTTGAACCGGGACATGATGTACGCCTCATTCTTCTCCCTTACCGATGAATCTGTCGAAGCCTTCACTGCGGCGAGTGTCCCCCTAGCGTAGATTCCAGCGCAAACCGTCACACTACAATCCGCATTGAAGGGGTTAATACCACGAAAGAACAGTGCGACATCTTGGATAAGTACCGCTTGCCCGTTCCCGAACGTCCCGCCCAGGACCGGTGAGAATTTCAAGCGGGAATCACCCAGAGTCTCGAATATTCCGGATTCCGGTCCACCGCTTCTATGAGTCATCCGAATAGGCATCTCAAGGCGGGAAATAAAGTCTCTTGCTGCACCATTGAAATCTGTGCCGCCAAGAATCGCAAGATGACCAAAGTAGTCGCTGGGTTGCATTCTGTTGGCGGTACTAATGCGCACTTCACACTCTGGATTCGACGCTCTTATGTGACCAAACAATTCGAGCAAAGAATCTGGATCCGAATACGAATACAGCTCTACATAGTCCGGGTCTTCCGGATCTACAAAAGATGCATTCTGAAACATTGAAGGCGGGAGGTCGCCACATGTCAGCACCATTGGCCACCGGCCGTCGAGAGTCCATAATCTCCCGATTCCAAGCGGCTGACTCGCGCCGAATTGGGCCGGATCTACATTGGCCGAATGGGGTGGGAGTTTCGCCACGGCTCGGGACTGTGGCTGGCGTAGCGGCGCATGGTTTTCTGCGGCGCGTTCCCAGGCAGCACGCCACTGGCGTCTCTCGGTCTCCGGAACGCCGAGGACCCGGAGTAGGTCGAGCAGGAGCGTCAATCGAGGCTGTCGCTTACCGCTTAGGACGTCTGCCACTGTCGCGCGCGGCAATGCGATCCCTAATTTCTTGCCCCGGCTCTCAATGTCCCGTAATGCCGGGTTGCCTGCCCGCAGTCGAATTCGAGCAAGAAGCCAGACCAAATCTGCCAGGGATGATGCAGTAGATAGATGTCTGTCCTCGCCGAAATGCTCGCCGTGATCCATTCGCCGCTCGCTTATACGCGTCCGAGACTACCCGGTGTCGGTCGAAGTTGAGTCCGGGACAGTGTAACAGCAGCACTACCCTGCACCCTACCTAGTTCCCTGGTCAGCAGGCTCTTAGTCGCTCGATCATCCAGTCAGGCTTGTCCGCGCCTGTCCCGGACAGTGAACAGTTGACTTCTGATCATGCTTAATGGGGGCGTCACTGAACTTTAAGGAGCGTGACGTGACCGTTGAGATAGTCCTCGCATGGCTGACAGACTTCTGGAACCTGATGCAAGGCTTGCTGGCGGCAGCACTGACCATCAAAGAGATCGGGAAATGCCTTCAAGGCATGTCTGGCGGAAAGCAGGACGTGTCGGCGAGTGTTGAGCTACCACACGAGCGGACTGGCCGACACGCCGAAAGCGCGGCGGAGTCAAGTTGGAACGGCGACAATAGAGGCCACTAACTCGAATCTTCCTGTTCTCCACACAATAGCTTCTTTGTCTCTAGGGTGATCTTGAACGCATACTCATCTGCCGCGATTCGCGCTACCCAGCGTGACGGCGGGGCGTCTCGCTGAGCAGGCGGATCTGCCGATGATAGTGCGCATTGCGCACGCTGCTAACTGCCTGGCTGATTCGCCTCGTCGAATTTCGGCACGCCATTGTTAGCCGCTTCGGTGAGCTTTCTTGAATCGTTGCCTGAGTCGAGCATTGCGCTCGCTGCCCGATCCGGACAACCTGCTCCAGGATGGCGGTCCGGTGCACCGGATGACGGGCCGTTATCTGATGCATCATCCGGGGCCTGCGCAGCCGCGATCGTCATCACGGTTGGCCAAGGCCGGCGTCGCGTGCTTTGGCGACGGCTGCGGCGCGGTTCGGTACCTGCAGTCTGGTCAGGATCGCGGAGACATGGTTCCGTACCGTCTTCTCTGAGAGGAACAGTCGGCGGGCGATCTCATGATTGCCAGCGCCTGCCGCGACGTAGTTGAGGACGTCGCGTTCTCGGCCGGTGAGTTCGGGAAACGCCTGGGCGACGCACTCACGTTTGGCGCTGGTGAAGAAGTCGACGATCCGGCGGGCCACGGCGGGGCCATAGACGGCCTCGCCGCGGGCAACGGCGACGATGGATCGGACGATGTCGGCTCGGTCGGCTCCTTTGAGTAGGTAACCGCGGGCGCCGGCCCGTAGCGCGCCGAACAGATTCTCGTCGTCCTCGTGCATGGTGACGACCAGTACGCCGAGCTGGGGATATCGGCCGAGGAGTTGGCGGGTGGCTGCGGTCCCGCCCAGGCCGGGCATGGTTAGGTCCGTTAGGACGACGTCCGGGTGGGTTTGGTCGACGACGGCGAGCAGTTCCTGCCCGTCGGCTGCCTCCCCGACGATCTCTACTTCGGGGGATGCTGCGAGGGCTGCCTTCAACCCGTAGCGGAACATGGGGTGGTCGTCGGCGATGACGACGCGGACCGGCGGTGGGTCGATCATGGTTGCTCCAGCGGCAGAGTGGCGGTGACGGTGGTGCCTGCGGCGCCGGTGTCGATGCGAAGTCGTCCGCCGAGACTCTCGGCCCGGTGACGCATAGAAGTGAGCCCGACGCCTGGTCCCTCGGTGTTCGCGCCGCCGGTACCGTCGTCGGCGACGATGAGCCGCAGTGCTTGATCGTCGGTGACGATGCTGACCTTGGCGTTTCGGGCGTGAGCGTGCCGCGCGATGTTGGTGAGTGCTTCAGTCGCGATGCGGTACGTCGTGTTCTCCACGCACGGCGGTAGAGGACGAGGGCCGTCGGCGGTCACGGTGACGTTCATCGACCCCGAGAGCGACGCGGCTTGCCGCCTGAGAGCGTCTGTCAAGCTGAGCCGGTCAAGGGCGGCAGGACGTAGGTCGTCGATGATGCGGCGGACGTCGTTAACGGCGGTGATGACCTCGGCGCGGAGTCGTTCCAGCAAGAGGGCACAGGCGGTTGTGTTGTCAGCGGCGATGAGGTCGGTGAGACCCTGAAGACCCAGGCCGACACCCGACAGGGACGGTCCGAGCCCGTCGTGGAGGTCGCGGCGCAGCCTGTCGCGTTCCGCGCGGGTAGCGGCTACGACTCGGTCACGCTCGGCTTTCAACTCGTCGGTGAGGTTGACCGCCAGGACCACGACGGCGACCTGGGTGGTCAGCGCGGCGTGAAGTCGGCGTTCCGATACGGTGAGTGAGCGCGGTGGGCGGTAGCGGGTGGCGAGTCGCAGCACGCCGAGGTCGCGGCCGCCGATGCGCAGCGACCCGATCGTTTGGTCGGCCGTGTGTCCCCCCGCGCTGCTGACGACGTGGCCGTCCACGGCGACAACCGCAGCGCCAACGGCACCGACCGACTCGGCCACGCTCTCGAGCGCGGTGCGCAGCAGCCTGGTTGGCTCAGCCTCGGCGACTTGGCCGCCGAGGTGGCTGACCGCCTGCACGGGATCGGCACGAGGACCGTAGACGAACCGGTCCACCACCCGCTGCAGCTGGTCACGCGCCGGCGTCAGGCCCACCGCCACGACCGCGGCGGCCACCACACCAGGGACCGGCGTACCGCCTATCGCTCGGACAGTGAATGCGCTGACCAGTAGGTAGACGCTGACCACCGCGGCGGTCAGCGCCCCATACACGAGGCCACGCCGAAGAACTATCGCTATGCCCAGCAATCTGTATCGCAGCACCCCGACTGCGATTGCCACCGGAATCAAGGAACCGATGATCGTCAGCACCACGGGCGGCCAGTCGGGAATTGCCCCGACCAGGAATCCTCCGGCAACGCACGCCAGCAACGCGAGCTGCTCGCGTTGCGGCGAACGCGCCCTGAGGAAACGCACCACCGCGCCGGCCCAGATGGCCACCGTCGAAATCGCAATCAACGGCAGGCAGACGCCCACGATGAACACTTGGCGCACTGCGGTGGGAAACACGATCGGAGCTGACACCACAGCGCCCTCCCCGAGCCCGCCGTCAGGATCGAACGACGCCATGACGGTGAACAGCAGGATTCCCGCTGCTGCCCCGCCGACGGGCCACCGCAACCACCGCGCGGGCAGCCGGCCGTCTGGGTAGAAGGCGATCAACAGAGTCGGCAGAACGAGCCAACCCGGCACGAACAGCCCCCCGCCGGCAGTCAACGCCCACCGCGCCGTCGACCATGACGGATCGGCGATCACGAGGCCGTACCAGGCATAGACCATGAGCCCGGCGAACAAGGCGTTGCACGCACCGGCGGTGAGGAGCAGCCAGCCAATGATGTTCCGTGGGCGGTACGTGACCAGGACGGCACCGGGCACGGTCCACAGCACACCCGCCATGACCTGACCCACGATTTGATCTAGGTCGCTGGCAGAAGCCCGGTTGCCATATCGCCAGGCGGCCCAGATCACAGGACCTGCTATCACGGTGGACCACAGTGCCACAGCCCAGGCGGCAACGACGCGGCGTCGCGACTCGCTGCTCACGACAGCTCCAACGGCAGGGCGGCGGTGACCGTGGTCCCGCCGGGTCCAGTGTCGATGCGGAAATGCCCCCCGACGCTTTCGGCACGGTCACGCATCGACGCCAGGCCGAGGCCGGCGGGCGCCGCGCCGAGGCCGACCCCGTCGTCGGTGATGGTGACGATGAGGGTGTGGTCGGCAGGAGCCAGGTCGATCCGGGCGTGGTGCGCTTGGGCGTGGCGAGCGGCGTTGGTCAGGGCCTCTTGCGCGATGCGGTAGGCGGCAGTCTCCACCTGTGGAGACAGCACCGGCAATGCGGCTGCGGTCACATCGACCGGTAACGACGCTGCCACCGTCGCGGCGTGGCGGCGCACTGCCGCCACCAATCCCAGGTCGTCCAGGGTGGCTGGGCGTAGCTCGTCAAGGATCCGGCGAACTTCGCCGACCGCCGTGCTGACCTCGGCGCGGAGGCGTTCCAGCAGGTGGAGGGATCTGGTGGTGTCGTGGATGCGGGTCGCGTCGTCGAGAGCCTGTAACCCGAGCCCGACGCCCGACAGCGATGGCCCCAGGCCGTCGTGCAGGTCCCGGCGCAGTCGATCGCGCTCCACCGCAGTCGCCGCCACGACCCGGTCCCGTTCCACCGCGAGCGCCTCGGTCAGGTCCAGCGCGCGTACCACGACCGCGACTGATGGCGCCAACGCGGTGAGCAATGTGCGGTCGGCGTCGCTGTAGGTGTCCCGGGGCCCGCGGGCCGCTACCCGCAGCACGCCGACATGGTTGCCGCCGACCCGTAGCGGCAGCGACTCGCCGTTGCGCACCTCGACCCCGATCGTGGCGAGTTCTCGCCCATCGGGTGCGAGCACGGCTACTCCGGTGGCGTGCACGGCCTGCTTCACGCTTGCCAGGACCGCGGCGAGCAGGTTCGGCTCACCCGTCTCGGCCACGCTGTCACCGAGGTGGGTAACCGCACGCAGTGGATCGTCCCGTTCGCCGTAGAGCAGCCGATTCACTGCCCGTTGCAGCCGGTCCCGGGCCGGAGCCAGACCAATGGCTACCACCGCGGCCGCCACTACAGCCGGTAGCGGCGTGCTGCCGTTCAGAGCCGCCCCACCCAACCCGGTCACCAGCAGGTATACGCCGACCACCGCAGCGGTCAGCGTCCCGTAGACCACCGAACGGCTGATCAGCACGTCGATGTCGTACAGCCGGTACTTGAGGACCGCGATCGCGATGGCACCGGCGAACACAACGACCACGAGGCCGTCGAGGACCGAGTGAACAGGCACTGGAAGGAACGCCGGTCCGACGACCAGTTCGACCCCGAAAAGTAGCGCTGCGGCGGTCACCCATTTCAGCTGCTGCCGCTCGTCGCCGTGAGCCCGGCGAAGGCGCACGACCAGAGACGCCGTGCACGTGAACAGGAGCAAGAAGTACGGGAGCCCCGCGAAGCGCAGAAGGTCCGGCGGGATCGCGCTGACGCCGGCGGGATTCTCGATGTCTTGGAAGTACTCCAAGGGGCCGCTGCGGAACGGGGCGAGCAGCAGGATCGCCACGCCGCTCGTCCCGGCCGCCCATGCCAGTGGGCGCCACCGCCGGGACGGCAACCGACCGTGGGGAAACAGCAGAAACACGAACGGCATCAACGGGAACGCGATCGCCCAGTTCCAGCAGGCCACCCAGCCAACGACCAACCCGCCCGGCAACGACCCCGGCGAATAGGTAAGGGCGTACACGGCGTAGAGATGCATGCACTCGTTGGAGTTCCACGCCAGTCCGATGCCCAACAACAGCCAGCCGATCGGGTTGGCAGGCCGGCGGGCCGCAAGCACCAACCCGACCGTCGGCAGGACGAGAGATCCAGGCATCTGGATCAGTGTCGACAGCCAGGCCTTCCTACCCTCGTCGTCCGGCACCGAGCGGGTCACCACCAGCAGCGCCATTGCGCCGGCCGTCGAGGCAACCGCCAGAATCCACAGAGCCCAGGCGGTCCGGGAAGCGGTGCTGCCCCTCATGGTGACCACCCCTGTCGCAAGCCTGCCCCAGAACGGTGTGCATCGGCCCGGACGCATCGTGCGACGGGCGACCGCCTCTGAGTACCCGCCCAGTCTGAACTCCCCGACGTCCCGGTTACTACCTGCGATGTCCCGCCGGTGCCCGGCAATGTGCCCGGACCACTCAGGACCGCCACCTCGCGCGGACCACCGATCGGGCGGCGCAGGCTGACGTCGTATCTCGCTCCGCTCGGAGCAGGGGTCTTCGATCCCGCCGACATGTGAGGGGCATCAATGTCAGCACGTCGTTTCATCGCTATCGCGGCCACCGCCGCGCTGATCTCCGTCTCGATCGCAGGTTGCGGTCCTACACCGCCGCCACCACCGACCCCCGGACCGGGTCCAACCGCCCCACAGCCGACGATTCCCGAGACGGACCCCGTCGCCATCGTGTGCGGTAAAGCGCGCATAGCACTCGAGGCCGTCGAGCTGGAAGGCACATCCCAGCGGACCTATCTCGCCGTGGAGGACTTTCTCAACGCCGCCGTGCAGTCCGGAGATCCGGTAATGCTGTACGGGGCGTCGCAGGTCGGAGAATCGCATCGAGGGAGCGCACCGGAACTGACACTGGGACCAGCACTGGCAAACATGGTCCAGACCTGTGTTCAGGGCGGCTATTAGATGGTCCCAGTACCGCCAACTTGCACAAATGCCGGCTACAGGGTCAACCCCCCTGAGACGTTGGTCGCAACCGCCTGGCACAGCCATCAATAAGCCATGCCATTACGGCGGTCGAGGGAGTCCCTCCGGCTCCATACCTTGACGGAGATTCGGATAGGAACGCGGAGGGCGTTTGACGGCGTAAGGCAACCAAAGGTGGTGAATGGTTCATGGACCAACGTATCAAGACCGGCCTCAAATGGGCTGCCACGATTTGGCTCGGTGCAGTCGCTGTGAACGAAATGAGATTGAAGCACACCAAGTCGCAGGAAGGGAGCAGTGCAGCGTGGCAAGCAACGGGCGTCGCTGCCAGGGCGCTATACGACTGGTCTTCAAGTAGTCCATCGATGCACTCAACGCACCCAGCTATCGGCCAATACGTACCGCGGTCGGCGACCGTCCAATCCTCGCGACCGACTGTCTCACCTTGGGCGCCGGCGCCGATTCGTTCGCACAACCCGGGACCAGGCCAAATCAACTTCAACGGCGGCTGGCGCGCCCCTGGGCCCGACTGCACCGCGGGCCAGTTGAAATGAAATTTATTCTAAATCCGTGCCAAATTCCTGGCCAGCCGAGGGACTCGCGTGACTCCCGTCCGGATAGAGCCCGTTAGGGGCATGAATCATGGGCAATCTCTCGCTCCGCGACTACAACCGTATCATTGACCTAACGATGATGTCCCTGGATAGGGTCTCGTCGGGGGAATCCGAGACTCCTTGGCAATCTATCTGCGAAGGACTCGCGGGCTCGATTGCTGGCAGTGCCGCAAGTGGAATCTTCAGCGTGCAGTGGCCTAGTGGCGCGACAGTCGGTGTGACGTGGCCGTCGTCTGCGATGCAGTTCCCGGCGTGGGCGGTAGCAATGCACATGAGGACGCATCCTCTGACTGAACACGTTCTTCGCGGGGGCACCAGTCCGGTGACCATAGGAGACCTGGTCGACGGACGTACCTGGCGCAACAGTGCTACCTATTCTGAACTCCGGTCGTACTTGGGCGTCTCTCGCCAACTTGCGGTGCCACTGCCAGGGGTGCCCGGATCTCTTCGTTTTCTGAGCGTGAGTCGCGACGGACGAGACTACAGTGACCGCGACCGGGCCTTTGCCCTGCGCCTCCAGCCACTGTTGATCCAGATCGACAGACTCACAATGGAGCTACGCAGGTTGCGACAGGCTCTGCCTGCCTCTATGAGAAGTGACCTAGAGCCACGCATCTCGGCGTGCTCGATCACTCCTCGTGAACTGACCGTACTCGCTCTTCTCGCACAGGGGCTCACCGCAGCAGCCATCGGGCGGCGGTTGGCGATCTCTGAACACACCGTCGTCAAGCACAAGGACAACCTGTACCGCAAGCTCCGGGTCTCGGACCGGGTAACTGCCGTTCTTGAGGCCCAACGCCAAGGACTGCTGCCACAGACCGCCACAGTCAACCCGTGAACGCCGCCGAGTGGCGGGGAGGGCAGTAACGACCCGACTCCCCGGCACTCGCCGGCCCGACATGGGACGCATCCAGACGCGGCAAACTCCCTGGTGGAGGTGGAACGCCTGGCACTCGCCCAGAAGCTCTACTGACATCTTGTAATAGCGGCCAGGTCGCTCCACGTGGATTCTTCGGAAGCGTCCGACAAAGATGCTCGGTCCAAGTCGAAGGAGACCACCCATGAGTACTCGATCCGTCAAGCGATCAGTCGCCATTCTCCTGCTGGCGAGTGGTATTGCCACAGTCGGCGCAGCCAGCCCGGCAGCGGCGTCAGTGAACGATCCGGTGCTGCACGCGATCGACCAGAGTCCAATCACCGCCTCCTGCACCTACTCGGCGAACGTCCACTGGGAGCGGGCCTCGCGTATGCTCACCGGGCTCGTGAATACGTCATCGGCTTGGCTGATCACCTGAGGAGAGACGGTTCCGAGGGCGACGACAGAATTCACCGATTCTCTGAGGATCTCCGCGCAGAGGCGCGACGCCTCGGCGACGAATTGTCGCGGCTAAGCGGCTGACCGAGGGGCACCCTCGGCAGGTTCATCTCGACTGGAATGCCGAGTGCATGCACCTTCGGAACCGTAAGCACAGTAGCGCGTGCGTCGTAGCGCCGCCGTAGAGAGCTTGCTTCAAACCGTCGAAGGCGCATCTGGATGGAGACTTCGTTGTCCTGTTAGCCGGCCCTGAGAACGCTGCCGGACAGATACTCTTCGAATCAACTATTTTAGCCCTCAGTGCGCGGGCTCGGCAAACTCTCATAGCCGCGATCAGTGGGTTACGCAGTGTCATGGGCTGCCCGGGCGCTGACGCACGCCTTTGCCGAGGAGCGCGTATAGCCTCGGATCGCCAAAGGGATCGGAGTATGAGGATGATGCGCCCCGCCGACCCCTGGATGCGGGTGGACAGCCGTAAAGAGCGATAAACCCTTCATTCCCACGTCGGAGTACACGACCACGGCAGGTCAGGCGAGCGCACCGCGCACCAGCGACTCAGCGAGCAACGGCGTGACGGCAATAACGGCGAGCAGGGCCACCTTGACAGCTGCACGACGGCGTAGCCCGATCACGAGCGCCGCAGCCCAATAGCCACTGGACCCGACCAACACCAGCATGACCAGCGGCGGGGGCGGGTTGGCCATGGGCGTCCTCTGGTCCCAGACCAGACCGCCCATGAGGTAGGACCACGAGGCTCCGAGCAGCAGGCCGGCCACGGCGACGACGCTGGCCCGTGGCACTCGGGCGAGCCGGCAGCCCAGCCACGCAGCCAGACCCACAACAACGGCCAAGAACAACCCGCCACCGAGAACCTCGATGATGCAAAGTCCCGGACAGTCCTCGGTGAACAACCAGAACCGGTGCACAGGAACAGACAGAACCCCACCGACGGCAGCCGCTCGCAGCTCCACGTGCCGCACATCGGAAGGGATCCGGGGCTCCCTGATCGGCGGACCACCACCCTCGTCCGTCAATCCGGACATATCAACGACACTACCGTTCCGGCCGACGAGGGCCGCCATTAACGCCGCAACACGCTGGACACTCGGGTACCGGTAGTCGACCGGTGTCGCGCTCCGCTGCCACTTGAACACTCACACGAGCCGGCACCCTCATAGCCGCAACCGCGCCTTACGGAGGGCTGCCCCCCGCTCGCCGGGGAGGTATTCGGACATCCGATGAGAGTGCCCCATCAGCAACATGCTCTGCGGAGTCATTAGGAACATGCCAGGTGGCCTCAGCCCGCGCGACCTCACCGACGATCGCCAGTTCGCGGATCATGGAGATGAGCTCTGCGGCGCGGGGGCCGCGTTGCCGTAGGACCGTTTCAGGTGCTCCTGGGCGTTGCTTCCGGCGAACTGAATACTCGCCGTCCTCTCCGACAACACGATGCCGACGTATGCGCGCCGCTCCTCGGTGGTTTCGACCAGTGCACCGTCGGTGTCCACGCCCCAGGAGTGCTGGCGCCAGAGCTGGTCCTCGGACAACGCATACCCCGTACCGATTGACGCGAGAGCACCGTCAATCCACAGCGCCGCGACGTTGCCATGACATTCACCGACGTCCCCATCGGCGAGGCGGACTCTCGCCACGAACGTCGACGCGCTCGCGAGCAATGCCTCAAGATCAGAGTCGGGGCCCACGCGGCGGCACGACCAGTGAGCCTCCGAACGACAGCAGGGTCCGGCACCAGCTCCGCCATCGCTGTCCATACGACGCATCCACGGCAACGTAGGTGCCTACCCGGTCCCGGTACATCTGGAGCAGACGCTGGTATTCGTCACTGGGCAATTTCATCGGCGCAGGATACTTCGCCACGAGCCACAAGATCACGTGCGCTCTTCTGCCGCGAAGCGCTCGCTACTCAGCGTCACCGCCGGTGGCCTCCATGCCTCCGCTTTTGCCGAGAGTCGGATGTTTCCCACGCCGATACGCCCGCCACGCCGCGACCGCCCCCGTGACGGCGCGACGTGGCGGTTGTGTGTGATGCACGGTTCTCTGCTATACAGACTAGGTGAGATCGAGTCAACTGCTCAAGGGCGTGCTGGACATCGCCGTCATGGCAGCCCTGTCACGTCGCGAGCTGTACGGCCTCGAACTGCTCGAACGACTCCGGGGCGAAGGCCTCACCCCGCTCGGCGACCCATCCGTCTACGGAGTGCTACGCCGACTCGAGCAGGACGGGCTAGTCACCTCCCGGCTGGAGCCCTCGGCCAGCGGCCCCGCCCGCAAGTACTACAGCATCACCCCGAAAGGCCGAGCCGACCTAGACGCCGCCGACGCAGAGTGGTCACGGCTCGCCCGCGTCGTCAACCGACTCCTGGAGATGAGGAATGAACGTGAGCAACGCTGAGCCGTCTGCTTCTGCCGGCGAAAACCCTTCCGTCTCAGCGGAAGACATCCAAAACTACGTCACAGCGGTGGATAACTTCCTCCTGGATGTGCCGTGGCGTCATCGGCGTGAGCTCATCGCCGACCTGCAGGAACACCTCCGGGAACATCCCGACCAGATCACCGTCGAGCAGCCCCAGGACTACGCGGCCGAACTGCGCGCCGCCGCTGGAGCCGTCCCCGGCGGGCTCCTGTCCGGATTCCGGTCGGCCTCATGGCCCACACCGCTGGAGTGGTGGGAATCGGTCGTCCGTGGGGGCGCGATCGTCCTCGTGGCGCTGGTTGTGTGGGAATTGCCCAAGGGTTGGTCGTGGTGGAGTGTCGACTCGGCACTTCAGTCGGTATACCCGGTGCCGCGGCTTCTCGGCTCGCACCGAGCCGGCTTGGTCTTTTTCCCGCTACTATCTGTCCTTATCGGACAGTTGACCACCGGGGCATACCTCGGCCGGTCACCGCACGGGCGCCCGACTCTGCGGCGCCTAAGCTATGTCAGCCTTGGCATTGTCCTGGTACTGCTCGGATACGGAGCCGTGCGATCCGTCCTCTGATGCAAAGAGACGGAACTACCGATCCGCAGGTCCGCCCGAGGCGCATTCATTTGCCGCGATCAGGGCGCTACACACAGTCACCGTTGCTCCTCGCGCCAGACTGGCTGGCGGGCCATGCGATCATCATCGGCTACGGCTCACTGGAAGGAACATCGATGCGTGACCGCTACCCGCACCCCAGTCAGCAGCCCTTGCTGCCACTGACGATGGTGGTGTCCGTCGTGATAGGCGTTCTGTTCCTCCGCATCGGAGGGCAGTACGCGAAGTTCGGGGCCGGATTCGCGTTCGCTTGGTTCTTGGTTTCGTTTGCGCTTTACGGTCTTGCCTGGTTACTGCGCGACCAGGCCGAGTGGCGGGAGTCTCGGCGCAACGCGAACACGATCGGCGCCGATTGAAATGCAGCCATCCCGTCGGTCGGCGCCCTGACTTGCCGCCGGTCGTGCGCGGTTGCCGGCGTAGTCGTCATGGTCGGTACGACTCGGTTTCGGTTGCCGACCGAGCGCGGGCTGTCCAGATCAGGTTGCCATCATGACGGGGTGACGTCGGTGCCGGAGAGCATGCCGTTTCGGTGGGATCTGATCACGCCGTATCAGCTGGTTGCTCGACGGCAGCGTCACTCGCTCGACGTCGCCGGGTGAAAGCGGAATCGGCCAGGCGGAGATGTTCTCCACGCAGAGCCCCCCTTGCGGGAATTCCACGGTCAGTTCCCGGCGCCCTTCCCAGCCGCCGTCGACCTCGGTGTCCGGTGTGGTGTTCCACAGCTCGAGGTTGACCGCGATCGCCAGGGTGTCCTGATCGGCCTTGACGGCCACCCGCCAGCGGCTGCCGCCGATGATCGTTTCCTCCGAGTCAGCGACGCAGCGGCCGAGGTCCGTCGATCACACGTTGCGCGTTGTAGAACGCGTCGAGCCGCGACCCGAGGTGTAGTTATCGAGGCCCTTGATCGGGCGAACCGACACCCGCGGGGGAAGTCCCGGTTGTCGGCGCTGCTGGTCGCCGCTCCTTCGTAGGTGCTGCAGAACGGGTACTCGTCACACTGCCGGCCGCCGGTGGCGTAGTTGGGCCCCCAGGTCTGCTTGCAGAAGGCGATGGAGGCGCTGCGGTTGGCGTCCTGCAGCGGCCTGTCGACCAGCCGGTGCAGGGGTTCCGATCCACCGGCCCGGCCGGGGATGGTTTTGTTCGGCCAGCTGGGGAAGGTCCGGCTCGGATTGAGCTGGGCGTCGCGGATGTGCAGCGCGCTCTGGTTCACCTCCGAATCGCTCAGGGAGAACGACACCGTCGGCGTGAAGTCGACAAGCGCGGCGCCATTGGCCGGTGACATCGTCCGGCCGCTGTCGAAGCGCATGTTCGTCTTGAAGTTGGTCGGGAACAAGCCAGGCCGGACCGGAAGCGTGCCGACCTCGAAGCTGTACGTTGCGAGGTTGCTCACGACGTTGGTGTCCGGAGCGGCTCCGGTGCCGGGCGGGCTCGTGAAGAACATGTCAGAGTCGGGGTTGTTGGCCCACTGGTCCAGCGTCCGGTTCGGCTCGGTCGGGCAGTTCATCGTCGCCGACGGGATGCAGCCGACCGGGATGAGGTCGATGTGCTGGTTCGGCCAGTCGATCTGGTTAGCCGGCATGGTCGAGACGACGGCGTCCCTGCCGGGGATGGTCAGCCGCACCTGGGTCTGGCGGGTGGCCCGGTCGGCCCAGACGAGAATCGTGTAGTCGAACCTGATCGATCCGGCCACCGCGTCGGTGCCGTTGTTGACGACGATGCCGTCGATCATGCCGCGGATGCACTGGCGGAAGCGGTCCGCAAGCCAGCCGTTGGGGGTGGCCACAGTCTGATCCTTGCATCCCGATCGGTGCGTGATCGCGCACAGACTATGGCAATGTTCGACTTGTTAGATGTCCTATGTCGGGTGGGGAACGGCACTCATCGATGCCTTGTGATCAACGTCTTGGCCTGAATCCGGACGGGTCCGCATCGGGTACTGAAGAACGCCCCGACTCGCCGCTGCGGCGATCTGGTAGGCCCGTCACGACGGGCGCGGGTCGTCGTGACGGGTGTTGCCGCCCCTACGCCTCACTCGGCGGGGTTCGCACAGCAGTGGCTATGCGGGAGGCCGACGCCTGAGTGGGCGCTTCCTGAATCGACAGCGGGTTGCGCGCATAGCGCCCGCCGGACGAATGACCGCCACGAGCAGGTGATCAGGCTCTTTGTCTCGGCCTGCCGACAGCACCCTCGCTTGCCTTGGCGGGCGTAGCGGGGTGCTCCGCAGTCCGGCGTCGGCGAGTCAGGTGGTGGTGGGGAGAATGGGCTGGTGTCTGCGGGTGTGTCGTCCCGGCCGGCGCCGCAGGTGTTGGAGGCGGTGCTGGAGCGGTTGACGTTCGTGAACGAGGAGACCGGTTACACGGTGGCGCGGGTGGCGACCGGTCGTGGGTCGGATCTGCTGACCGTGGTCGGGTCGCTGCTGGGGGCGCAGCCTGGTGAGAGTTTGCGGATGCGGGGCTGGTGGTCGTCGCATCCGCAGTACGGGCGGCAGTTCGAGGTTCTGTCGTACACGACGGTGTTGCCCGCGACGATCCAGGGCATCCGCCGCTACCTCGGCTCCGGGCTGATCAAGGGAATCGGGCCGGTGTTCGCCGAACGTATCGTCGAGCACTTCGGCCTGGAAACCTTGGAGGTGATCGACGACGAGCCTGGCCGGCTGGTCGAGGTGCCGGGGCTGGGGCCGAAGCGTACAGCGAAGATCACTGTGGCGTGGCAGGAGCAGAAGGCGATCAAGGAGGTGATGGTCTTCCTGCAAGGCGTCGGGGTGTCGACGTCGATTGCGGTGCGGATCTACAAGAAGTACGCCGAGAAGTCGATCGGCGTGGTGAAGTCTGAGCCGTACCGGCTGGCCGCGGATGTCTGGGGCATCGGCTTCAAGACGGCCGACACGATCGCGCAGGCCGTCGGGATCCCGCACGACAGCCCCGAGCGGGTGAAAGCCGGCCTGCAGTACACATTGTCGCAGGCCACCGACAGCGGACACTGCTACCTGCCTACCGATCAGCTGATCGCCGAGGCGACCAAAATCCTCGACGTTCCGGGCGGGCTGGCCGACCGCTGCCTGGATGAGCTGGTCAGCGAAGAGGGCGTGGTCCGCGAGGTGTTGCCCGGTCCGGACGGCCCGATCCCGGCAATCTACCTGGTGCCGTTCCATCGGGCCGAGATGTCCCTGGCGAACGCGCTGCTGACGTTGCTGCGGGAGCGAGCCGACAGGATGCCGGCCTTCGCCGGCGTCGACTGGGCCAAAGCGCTGACCTGGCTGCGCACGCGCACCGGCACGGACCTGGCGCCGGAGCAGCAGCAGGCCGTACGGCTCGCGCTCACCTCCAAGGTGGCGGTGCTGACCGGCGGTCCGGGCTGCGGCAAGAGCTTCACGGTGCGTTCGATCGTGGAGTTGGCCGCCGCGAAGAAGGCCAAGGTGCTGCTGGTCGCGCCGACCGGGCGGGCCGCTAAACGCCTGGCCGAGCTGACCGGGCAGCCGGCCGCGACCGTGCACCGGCTGCTCAAGCTGCAACCCGGCGGGGAGGCCAGTTACGACCGGGACAACCCCCTCGACGTGGATCTGCTGGTGGTCGACGAGGCGTCGATGCTGGACCTGATCCTGGCCAACAAGCTGGTCAAGGCCGTTCCGCCCGGCGCCCACCTGCTGCTGGTCGGTGACGTCGACCAGCTTCCCTCGGTCGGCGCCGGGGAGGTGTTGCGAGATCTGCTGGCCGCTGACACGGTGCCGCGGGTCCGGCTGACCCAGGTGTTCCGGCAGGCCGCCGACTCCGGGGTGGTCACCAACGCGCACCGGATCAACGCCGGCCGGCCGCCGCAGCTACAGGGTATGAGCGACTTCTTCCTGTTCCCGTGTGAGGACACTGAGGCTGCCGCCGCGCTGACCGTCGAGGTTGCCTGCACCCGGATCGCCCGCAAGTTTCGTCTCGACCCGCGCCGCGACATCCAGGTTCTCGCCCCGATGCATCGCGGCCCGGCCGGTGCCGGCGCTCTGAACACGCTGCTGCAACAGCAACTCACCCCCGGCCGGGAGGGACTGCCGGAGCGGCGGGCCGGTGGCCGGGTGTTCCGGGTCGGCGACAAGGTCACCCAGATCCGCAACAACTACGACAAGGGCCAGGCCGGGGTGTTCAACGGCACGATCGGAGTGGTCACCGCTCTGGACCCCGACGAGCAAACGTTGACCGTCCGCACCGACGAGGACGAGTCCATCGGCTACGACTTCGACGAGTTGGACGAGCTGGCCCACGCGTACGCGATGACCATCCACCGCTCCCAGGGATCCGAATACCCGGCCGTGGTCATCCCGATCACCACCAGCGCATGGATGATGCTGCAGCGCAACCTGCTCTACACCGCCGTCACCCGGGCCAAGAAACTCGTCGTCCTCGTCGGCTCCCGCCGCGCCCTGGCCGCCGCAATCCGAACCGTCGGAGCCGGCCGCCGCCACACCGCCCTCACCCACCGCCTTACTGCGTAGGCGACGATGCCGCCCTCGGGGTTCATTCCGTGGCCTCCGAACTGGATTACTTCGCGAAAGCCGCAGTCGTAGAGCTGTGCGAAGACAATTCCATCAAGCCTCCCAGGATGGACGACATGATCGTCGATTCTTGGCTGCCAAACTACGGGTACCGGCCGGCCAACGGAAGTCGCTCCGCCGGGTCATCCAAGCGCAAGCGCGCCAGCACCGGATATCTCGGACGGAGCACCTGGGTGCGTTCGAAATCCGATGAATCATTTCGTGCACATGTGCAAATTCCAGCAGATGGCATCACGGGAGGCGTAGAGGTGGAAATCCTCCATCGTTGAGGACCGGGTCGACCACCGTTTAGCTCGCCAATCCGGCCTTCACGTTCGCTCCGCATGCAACCAGTTGTCGTGCGACAGGGTGGCTGCAATTTCTATTCGGCATGGCCCAGATCCGCACGAGCTCTTCTCTGACAGATGTGGAGTAGGTATGCCTTGTCCGACGGTCGCTCAGCGATCGGTGCGGCAAGCTCCGTGGGCTGCCCGCCGACCAGGGAGGCCAGTCGCTGTTGCCGACCCAACCGGGTCCGTATCCCTACGCGGCAGTGCACTGCAAGCGGCGGAGGCACCGCGTGCCAGATCCGTGCAAGATCGACCGGTTGTCACCGGGATATGCCGGAGAGTCTCGGCAATGCCGCGATCGGCCGCCCCGGCCAACTCGTCACCTTCGGCCTGAGCGGGGTCACCAGATTTGGGATCTTGCCGACCGATGCGGTGTCCCGCTATCGTGCATCGATTTTCACGCATTCAAAAACAGGGGAGATAGCTTCATGACCGCCACCCAAGCTGCCACCGCCACGGGCTCGAAGTCCTGGATCGCCGCGCTCCTGCTCTGCTTCTTCGTGGGCGCGCTCGGCATCCACCGCTTCTACGTCGGCAAGGTCGGCACGGGCATCCTCATGCTGATCACGTTCGGCGGGCTCGGCATCTGGACGCTGATCGACTTCATCATGATCGCGATCGGCAAGTTCTCGGACAAGCAGGGTCTCGCGCTCGCGCGCTGACCTGCCTCCCGGCAACGACCGGGCGCCCCGGGGGAAGTATCGGTGACATGCCGATTCGGCCTCCCCGGGGCGCCCGGTTCGCGTCTGCGGGCTCCTGGCGCGGCTCTGTCAAAAGCCGGGGCAGCAGAAGGACGGGCCGAGGGCTCCGGTGGCGGTCGGCATGGTGCAGAGGCGGAGGGCCGCTACGATCTGCCGGTGATCGATGCCGCCTTGCAGCAGCCGGACATCTGGCGACCGTTCCTGTCCGCCCTGCGCGACGACGCGCCGGCGGGTACCAGAGAGACAGAGTTCCGCGGCACCGTACATCCCGGTTCGTACGGCGGCTCGACCTTCGACGACGGCGACTCGCGTGAAGGCGGACGCTCGGGCATCGGCGAGCTGAAAGCACTCAGCGCCCTGGTCGACGGCCGGGGTATCGCGGTCCGCGTGTTGGTGACCCATGGGGGCGCTGCTCGGGTCGACATCGTCGCGGGCGCACCGCAGGTGTCGTTCGGGATGGGCGGCGGGATCCTCGAATCGGTACTGCTCGTCGCGGATTCGGACCCGGAGCCGTACCGGCGGCTGCCGGAGCGGTGCGACGGGGTGGGGCCCTCGCCGGACGCCGACCCGGACGCGGTGCGGGCGCTGGTGCGCGGGATCCTGCCCGACGCGGAGCCGGCGACCGGATCGGCGCTGGCGGCGGCCGAGACCGCGCTGGGCATCGCGCTGCCCGAGGACGTACGGGCGCTTTATCTGACCGCCGGTGCCGGGGACCTGGTGCTGCCGGCGACCGGATCGGACCTGTTCTACGGCATGAGCATCGTCGCGCTGGACGATGCGGCGGCCCGGGAGTATCTCGAGCCGCGCGCCCGGTACGGGTCCTGGCCGGACGGCGCGATCGAGGTGGTCGCCGCCGATCCGCAACTGCGGGTGCAGGCGCTGGCCGCGTCGCCGGCGTGGTTCGTCGTCGGCGATGATTTCGGCGGGAACCTGCTCGTCGTCGATCTCCGGCCCGGCCCTCGCGGGCACGTCGGACAGGTCCTCTACGTGGACCACGAAATACCCGCCGGCGCCCGGTGGCTCGCGCCGTCGTTGACCGAACTGCTCACCCACCGCCCGGGCGGGCCCGCGAGCCTCGGACCGGAAGGCGGTCTGGTGTGCCGGGTCGGGCCGCGCGGCAGGACCGTGGCCGACGTCGGTCCCGAGGCCGAGGTGCTGTTCGTCGGTGCCGCGCCGGAGCCGGTGGACCTGGCCGCTCTCGCCGGCCATCGCGGGATCCGCACCCTGGTGGTGAACCGGTCCGCGGCGGTCGCGAACCTGGACGTGGTCACCTCGTTGCCCGCGCTGGAGTATCTGGAGTGCGATGTTCCGCGCTGGCAGCAGTTGCTCGGCTCCGGTCGGGTTCCGCCGACCCTGCTGTCCGCCGGGATGAACGGTCGCGCGGACTGGGCCGCGTCCGTCGATGTCGTCGACGCTCTACTCGCCCTTTGGGGTCGGCCACGGCTCGAGGTGACCAAGGTCGAGCTGACGATCGCCTGATCAGCTCGACCTCGGCCCGGCCGACGTCCGCCGTGCCCGGGCCACCGCGCGGCGTGCCCGAGGAGCGCGGTGAGCGGCGGCACCGGGAACGGTTGCTTATCCGGTACGGGTGAGAGCGCCGGTGCCGACTCAGGACTCGCGGTTGAACAGTCGTTTCGACCAGAGGTACCCGCCCAGCGCGATGGCGCCGCTCCAGGCGAGCGCGATCCACCCGCTGTTCCCGATCGGCGTGTCCATCATCAGGCCGCGCAGGGTGTCGATGATGGGCGTGAACGGCTGGTACTCGGCGAACCAGCGCAGACCGGCCGGCATGGAGTCGGTGGGTACGAAACCGCTGCCGATGAAGGGCAGCAGTACCAGCGGCATGAGCACGTTGCTCGCGGTCTCGACGCTCTTGCTCACCTGGCCGAGTGCGACGGCCAGCCACACGAGCGCGAACGTCACCGCCACCAGGAAGCCGGCCGTGGCCAGCCACCCGCCGAGCCCGGCGGTCGGCCGGAAGCCGACCAGCAGCGCCACGCCGATCACGATCACCAGGCTGAACGCCGCCTGGATCATGCTGCCCAGGACGTGCCCGGTCAGCACCGAGACGCGGGCGATGTGCATGGTGCGGAAGCGCGCGATGATGCCCTCGGTCATGTCCATGGCGATCGAGATCGACGTCCCCTGGACCGTGGACATCACGGTCATCAGGAGGATCGTGGGCACGACGTAGTTCGCGTACGCCGCGCGCCCGTCGGCCGCGTCGACGTGTGCCGCGCCGGCGAGCCCGGCGCCCAGCGTGCCGCCGAACACGTAGACGAACAGCAGCAGGAAGACGACGGGCATACCGACGAGCGTCAGGGTCATCGACGGGTACCGCAGCATGCGCTTGAGGTTGCGGCGCAGCATCGTCGCCGAGTCGCGTACGGGATGGAAACGCAGGGCGGCGGGGGTGGTGGTCATCGGGGGGTCACCTTCTCGTCGGTGGGGTTGCCGGTGAGGGCGAGGAAGACGTCGTCGAGATCGGGGGTGTGCACGGACAGCTCGTCGACCTCGATGGCGTGGTCGTCGAGCCGGCCGATCAGGGTCTTCAGCGAGCTCAGGCTGCCGTCGCTCGGCACCCGCAGGGCGAGCGCGTCGTTGTCGCGCGAGGCCTGACCCAGTACGCCCGTGGCCGCGTCGAGGCCGTCCCGGTCGGCGAACCGCAGGCGAACGTGTCCACCGGGGATGCGGCGCTTGAGTTCCTCCGCGGTTCCCTCGGCGACGATCCGGCCGTGGTCGAGGACCGCGATGCGGTCGGCCAGTTCGTCGGCCTCCTCCAGGTACTGCGTGGTCAGGAAGATGGTGACGCCGCCGGCCACCAGGTCCCGGACGATCTGCCACATGTTGCGGCGGCTGCGCGGGTCCAGTCCGGTGGTCGGCTCGTCGAGGAAGATCACTTGCGGGCTGCCGACCAGGGTCATCGCCAGGTCGAGCCGCCGGCGCATGCCGCCGGAGTAGGTCGATGCCGGCTTCCGGCCCGCCTCGGTCAGGTCGAACTGTTCGAGCAGCTCGGCGGTGCGCCGCCGGCCCTCGCGCCGCGGTAGCTGGTGCAGGTCCGCCATCAGCAGCAGGTTCTCCGCGCCGGTTAGCAGGTTGTCCACCGCGGAGAACTGGCCGGTGACACCGATCGCGGCGCGCACGGCGTCCGGTTCGCGGGCGAGGTCGTGCCCGGCGACCCGGACGTCACCGGCGTCGGCACTGAGCAATGTGGACAGAATTTTCACCGCTGTGGTCTTGCCGGCGCCGTTCGCGCCGAGCAGCGAGAAGACCGTTCCCCGCTGCACGCTGAGGTCGAGTCCGTCGAGCACGACCTGGTCGCCGAAGGACTTCCGTAGCCCGGTCGCGGCGATCGCCGGCCAGGATTGCTTGATGGTCATGGTTTCCTTCTCCGGGGGCAGAAGTGGGTCAGGCGCGGCGGATGGTGATGTCGCCGTAGGAGGTGCGGCCGCGCACCTCGACGGTCTCGTTGGCGTCGTCGGGGCTGGTGGCGTGCTCCAGCAGGTTGCGCAGGTGCCCGAATCCGGTGTTCAGCTCCAGCCAGGCGGCGGTGCCCTCGGCGATGCCGATCTCGAGATCGCCCGCGGCGGTCCCGAGGGCGACCGAGCCGCGGACCACCTCGCCGAGGCGGATGCGGCCGTTGGACGTCTTCGCGTCGACCCCCGCGCCGGCCCGGTCGATGGAGATCTCGCCGTTGGCCGTACGCAGCCGGGCGTCGCCGGCGACCCTGTCGATCACGAGGTCGCCGTTGGAGCTCTTGATGACCGCGGTGCCGTCGATCTCGCCGACCCGGACCTTCCCGTTGCCGGTGGAGATCTCGGCGTCGCCCGCGACGCCGTCAACGGTGAGGTGGCCGGCGCCCGAGCTCAGGCGCAGCGGGCCGGTCCGCTCGAGCTGGGCGTTCCCGGCGGAGGTCTTGAGCCGGCACCCGCCGAGCCGGCCGGTGCAGCGGAAGTCGCCCAGCTGCATCTCGGCGGACACCGGGGAGCCGCTGGGCAGTTCGATGGACACGTCGACCGACCTGGTCTTGCGGGAGAAGTCGAAGACGCGCGCCTTCGGGCCGGTCACCCGGAGCACGCCGTTGGCGTAGTCGACCCGGACCTGCTGGGCGGCGGCTACGTCGGACTCGTCGGCCTCGTCGCTCGGGCGGACCTCGACGACGGTGTCGGTGCGGTCGCTCGCGGCGATCCGCAGGTCGCCGACGCCGAGTTCGAGCGTGACGGAGATCGGTTCGGGCGTATCGAAATTAGGCATGGTTGTCCCCTCGTCATGGGTGGGTGAGCCGTCCCCGCAGGTCGGGGATGTGGTGTGTGGACGTGCGGTGCGGCTAGCGCACCCAGCCGGTGAAGCCCTGCCTGGCCCGTTTGGCGCGGCCGCGTGGCTCGGGACGCTGATCGCGGTCGGAGCGCTGCAGGGCGGCGGCCGCCGCCCGGCTCAGCCAGGCGTTGACCGAACGCCCCTCCTTGGCCGCGGCCTCCTCGATGGCGGCCTTGAGCTGCTCGGGCAGGCGTACGTTGATCCGCGCGGCGGGGCCCTCCTCGGCGATCAGCAGGTCGGTGTCCGGCGCGCCGTCGACCGTCGCCGCGGCGTCCACGACCGCGGACCCGGATGGGTCGGCGGGTGGCGAGGTCACGACGAAGTCCGGGTCGCGTCCGCGCAGGCGCACCTCCACCGAGCCCGGCGCCAGGTCCCGGGTGATCTCGTCGGCGGCGGCCGAGAGCGCGTCCAGCAGCGTCATCCGGATCGCCGACTCGAGCGGCCCGGTGAGGCGCTCGACCAGCGCACGCGCGTCGTCACCGCCGGCTTCGGCAAGCGTGGCGAACTCACGTCCAAGGTTGTTCACGTACGAGGTCAAGTCCATGGTGCCATGATGGCACACCGATGGCACACACGCAAGCCATGTTGGCTCAGTTGGGTGCCATGATGGTGCCACTGGGCCTGGAGGGGCGGCCGGCCGCCGCCGTTACGGGGTGGGCTCCCCGTCGCCCACCCTCTCGACCGGACCGGCCTGGGCCGCGGCGAGCTGCCTGATCAGCCGCCGGGCGATGAGTAGCGGGATGATGCCGAAAACGCCGAACGACATGTCGATCACTTGCCACCCCCACGGCAGGTGGCGGATCGGCCCGGCGATCAGAGTCAGCGGGATGACCGCGACGCAGCAGATCATGCCCCACTCGATCACCCAGGCATTGCGGACCGGATCGCGCCACGGGCCCCAGAAGGCGATCGCGATCATCAGGTGGGCGAAGGCCAGCCAGTCGGTGCCGTACGCGATGAAAGGGTAGTCACGGTCCGTCGCGGCGACGCCCTCGTGCACCCGGTCGATCCACGCGACCAGTGCGTCCGGGGCGGGCGCCGCATGCAGCAGATCCGTCAGCAGTCGAAGCTCGGTGACCAGCGGGAAGGCCGTCACGCCGCTGATCACCAGGCCGACGACGACGACGGACAGCCAGGCGCGGATCCGGGTAACCGTGTTCATGATCGAAAACTAGGGCCGGCAGCCCCCGTCGCGCGACCCCGCACACCGAACCTTCACATCGGGCCGCTTCCGCGGCGCCGGCCTCCAGTCGGAGCGGTCGCCCTGGCGCAAGCTCCAATCAGGGCGATCGCGGTCGAACCGCCCGCGGGACCAAGATCGGCAAGCCGGTGACATCAGACGTTCTCGAGCCGGCCACCTCAGCGTCGTACCCGGCCCGTAGGCAGTCACCATGCGTTCCACGACACCCTTCGGCCGTACCAGAAAGGCCGTTTCCCTGGTCGGCATCGCGGCCCTGGCCGCGCTCGCGACCCCACCCACGACGGCGGCCGCGCACCCCCACGGGCAATCCGCGCCGCAGTCCTGGCGGCGCCTCGCGACCGTTCCGGCATACCTGAACTCGGGCGTCGACGACACCGCCGCCGCGGAGATCTCGACCGTCACCGAGGACGGGCGCACCGTGGTCTACACCGACAGCCCGGGCGGCCGCCTGGGCTTCGTCGACATCGGCGACCCGGCCCGGCCGCGGCCGGCCGGCACCCTGGCGATGGGCGGCGAGCCCACCTCGGTCGCGCACCTCGGCGGCCTGCTGCTCGCCGCGGTGAACACCAGCGCCGGCTTCACCGACCCGTCCGGCAAGCTCGTCGTGATCGACGCCCGCACCCGCGCGATCCGCGGGAGCCTCGACCTCGGCGGCCAGCCCGACTCCGTGGCCGTCGCGCCGAGCGGGCGCTACATCGCCGTGGCGATCGAGAACGAGCGCGACGAGGACGTCGACGACGGCGCGATCCCGCAGGCCCCGGCCGGTGATCTCGCCGTGGTCGACACCCGCACCTGGACGGTCGGCCACGTCGACCTGACGGGTCTTGCCGAGGTCGCACCCGGCGACCCGGAGCCCGAGTACGTCAGCGTCAACTCCCGCGACGAGGCGATCGTCAGCCTGCAGGAGAACAACCACCTCGCGATCGTCTCGCTCGCGAAGCGCACGGTGATCAGGCACTTCAGCGCCGGTACGGTCACCGTGCCGGGCGTGGACACCCAGGACGACGACCGGATCTCGCCGACCGGCACGATCACCGCCAAGCGTGAGCCCGACGGCGTCACCTGGCTCACCGACGACCTGTTCGCCACCGCCAACGAGGGCGATTACCAGGGCGGCTCCCGCGGCTGGACGATCTTCGATCGCGGCGGCAGGGTCGTCTGGGACGCCGGCAACTCGCTGGAGCACCTCGCCATCGCGCACGGGCTCTACCCGGACAAGCGCTCCGACGCCAAGGGTATCGAGCCGGAGAACGTGGCGTTCGGCCGTTTCCACGGCGTCCCGCACGTGTTCGTGAACGCCGAGCGCGGCAACTTCACCGCCGTCTACGACGTGTCCCGGCCGTGGGCGCCGAGATTCCGCCAGCTGCTGCCCACGACGAACGGGCCGGAGGGTGTCGTCGCCGTACCGTCGCGGAACCTGATCGTGGTCTCCAGCGAGGAGGAGATCCCGGACGAGGGCATCCGGGGCACCGTGCAGATCTACGGCCTCGGCGATTCCGCCGGCGCCTTCCCGTCGCTGGTCTCCCGCGGCGACATCGCCTGGGGCACGCTCTCCGGGCTGTCCGCGGTGCCGGGCCACACCGGCCGGCTGGTCGCGGTCACCGACAGCGCATACAGCCCGACCCGGCTGCTCACCATCGACACCGCCGCGCGGCCCGCGGCCATCACCGCCGAGCTCACCGTGACCAGGAACGGCACGCCGGTCGGCTACGACGCCGAGGGCGTCGCCGCGCTCCCGTCCGGCGGCTACTGGCTGGCCGTCGAGGGTTCCGCCACCAAACCCAACCTTCTGGTACGCACAGACGCGCGCGGCGCCGTCCAGCAGGAGATCCCGTTGCCGGCCGACGTGGCGTCCGCGGTGACCTCCAACGGGCTCGAAGGCGTCGCGGTCGCCGGCTCCGACGTGTGGGTCGCCGTCCAGCGCCCGCTCAGGGGCGAGGACACCGCGCGCATCGGGCGCTACCGCGACGGAACCTGGAGCTGGCTGGCCTACCCGCTGGACACCGCGAAGACCGGCTGGACCGGGTTGTCCGAACTGGTCGCGGTCGACCGGGACACGTTCGCCGTCGTCGAGCGCGACAACCAGCGCGGACCCGCCGCGGCGATCAAGAAGATCTACCGCTTCGACGTCCCGAAGACCTGGACCGGCGTCCCCGTGGTCGGCAAGCGGCTGGTCAGAGACCTCCTCCCGGCCCTGAGGGCCGACCGCGGCTGGGTGCAGGACAAGGTCGAGGGCCTCGCCGTCGCGGCCGACGGCCAGGCGTACGCGGTGACCGACAACGACGCCGTCGACGACGCCACCGGGGAGACGGTGTTCCTCCGTCTCGGCCGCCTGTTCTGAGTCGGGCCCACCCGGCCCGCGTCGCCCGGCGCGGCGCGGGCCACGCGGGCTTCAGGATCGGCCGCGGAGGGCCCCATCCAGCTCCCGGAGCAGCTCCCCGACGCGCCCGCCACCGCGCGGCGCCGCCGGATAGCGGCTGAGCACGTCGACGACGGCCGGTGTCGCGCGCCTCCGCGCCCGCTCGAGCTGATCGGCGCCGACGTCTCGAACATCGCCCGCCACCAGTTCGGCCGCCCTCGCCGCGTGGGCCGCCGCACCCAGAATGTGCTTCACCTGGTTGGCGTCGGCCAGCGGATGCAGGTACGCGGCCGCGGCCGCGGACATCGCCGCCCGCGCCGCATTGCCCGCGGCCTCGGTGTCCGCCTCCCGGGCCGCCTTGTGCGCCGCCCATCCGGCGTCGCGCAGTGCCCTCCCGCGTTCGCCGCCCCGGGCGAACGCCAATGCGGCGTCGACCGCGTCGCGGGGCCGCGGGTCGGCCGGGTGTACGTCCTCGAAGATCTCCAGGACCTCCTGCGCGATCTCGGCGGCGTAACCGGTGACCGCACGGAGATCCTGCTTGCTCAGCACGATCTCGCTGGTTTCGTTCGCCACGGGTATCACCTCACCTACCACCCTGGACGCCTGGCCACACTGCGCGGATCGGCCGGAAGGATGGAGAACAGGACCAGGACGACCCATCCGGTTTCGTTGGGATCGCGGCCGTTCGACAGCACGAACGGCAGGATCCACAACGCCACCGTTACCAGGGTGCAGAGCACGGCGGCGATGAGCGTGCCCACGGCGATACGCAGGTTTGTCGGCATGGCCTCGAGCGTTCTCACCCGCACGCTCGATCACCTGAGTCGGCGAGCTCATGTCTGTGCGCCCGCGCGCTGAACGCTCAGGTCACGTGTCCGGCACCGGTCGGGCCCGCCCCGCCCGGGTAACGGTGGGTGCCGATCCACGCCTCGACCTCGTCGAACGCCCAGATCTTGCCCTGCGCCAGGGTGGCGACCGGTCTGGGGAAGTCGGATCGCCCGGCCATCTGGTAGACCCGTTGCCGGCTCACGCCGAGCAGGTCCCGGATCTCGTGAGCGCCGACAAGGCGCGGAGACTCGCCGTCCATGCAGACGACTATAGTCGCGCGACTACCATCCCGAGAAGGGTGCCTGCTATCCCGCCTGCCGCCAGATGAGGTAGGCGAGCGCAAGCAGGTACAACGCGAGGGGGAGTGCGAGCGCGGCGCCGATGCCGGTCAGGACGGTCCCGAACCGGCCCTGGCCCCAGCGGTGCCGCGCCCGCACCTCCGAGACGAGGTGTGCGCAGATTCCGAGCAGGCTCAGCCCCACCCCGACGAGCCCCAGCAACGCCCAGCGGTCGCGGTCGACGCCGTCGATGAGCGTCGCGGGCGACGGGAGGCCGATGCCGGCGGCCGCGACGTACCAGGCACACAGCGCGATGCCGCCGAAGGCGAGGGCGACCCGAACGACCGGGTAGTGGCGCGGCGCGGCGTCGCCGACGACGGTCCGGGGGTCGTGCGGGTCGTAGAAGACGTCGAAGGACTCGCCGACCTCGCCGGGCCGGCGGCGGGCCTCCCACCCGAGGGTGACGCCCTCGACGTCGAGGCCGTCGGCCGTGGTGAACCGCACGATCGGCCGGTGCAGGTCGTCGCCGTCCTCGCCGCGGTCCCAGTCCCAGTCGGTGCTTGTCGCGACGGCGGGCCGCGCGCGCAGTCTCATCCGCCGGTCGCGACCGGCTCGCCGCACCCCGCTGCGGAGGATCAGGACGAGGACGGCGACGCCGACCAGTCCAAGTAGGACATCGAGGGCGGGCCGGGGGGCCGGGTCGGCCGACGAGGCGAGCAGCTGCATGTGACCATGCTGTCGGACGCGTGCACGCGGCGGCGATCCCGAGGCGGTGGCGATGTTGCGATGCCGAATTAGCGTCGCCCACGCCTGGCATCGCCGAAATGGAGGTCTCCGCGTGGGGCGCACCAGCGACACACCGCTGCACACCGCACTGCGTACGCCGGAGTTCTGGCGGTGTTACGCACTCGACGGCACCGACGGGTTCGACGTCGACGCGACGGGCGAGCGGCTCGCCGAGGAGATCGGCGAACCGAACCTGGATCTTCCGGTTCGCCCGGACTGGTTCCTGCGCCTGAGCCTGTGCTTCGAGGTCAATCTGCACACGCTGTACCTGTGCGACCTCGACCCGGACGAGGACTACGAGGACTACGAGGACGACGACGAGGACGTCCCCGTCGACAGCCAGCTCGAGCTCGGCCATTGGGACCAGGCGCGGTGGCATCCGTTCTGCCTGCGCTGGGAGGAGCTGGAGGCGGTGGTGCGGCGGATGCGCGCCGAGCCGGACCGGCAGCAGGTCTCCCCGGAGCAGGCGATGCTGCTGCTGGCGCGCTGGGTCGGCCACGGCGCGGACGAGCAGGATCTGCTGGTGGCGCGGCGGCGGAGCGTCGCCGGCGCGTTGGAGCGGCCCGGCCTGTTCCACGGCGACGACGCGGCGCGGATGGCGGCGGGTCTGCTGGTGGCGGTGTCCGAGGACGACTACGCCTGGCGCTGGGACGCCGAGAAGGGCTGGACCTTCGGCGGGGACTACGGGTGTTACTCCAACCGCAATGACGGCCACGACTTCCCGTTCGCCGAGTTCGCCGAGTTCCGGCAGATGCTGGGCGTGGCCGACGAGCCGGCATCCGTGCGCTGAACGACGCGCCGCGCGCGTGCGGGGAGTCCTGACTGTTCGCCGGGACTCCCCGCGACCGTCTGCGGGTCAGGAGGTGGCGCGCAGGTCCAGGCCGCCGCCGTCGGCGCGGGTCAGGGTCAGCCGGGCGCCGGTGATGCTGTAGGCCACCTTGCCCTTGAGCACGTCGAGGACCGCGCGGTTCAGCGACTCGAGGTCCGGCGTGCAGGTCCGTTTCCGGGTGGTCGGGCGGGAGAAGGTGATCGAGCCGTCGCCTATGGAGGCCGCGCCGTCGAGGTCGGCGCAGCCCGTCGAGCCCGTCACGCGCCCGCCCTGGAAGCTCAGGTGGGCGTCGGCGCCGGCCGGGACCGACGCGGCGGCCTCGCCGTCGAGGAGGGACTCGACCGACCAGCGGGTGCCGGTCAGTGGCCGGTCGGGCTCGGCGGACCGGATGTCGACAAGTCGCAGCCGGGTCGTTCCGGCGCTCAGCACCAGGGTGTCGCCGTCGAGTCGCCAGCGGGGCTCCTGCTGCAGGAAGTCCGTCAGCCAGGTGTCCTGATCCATCAGCTCCGTCGAGCAGGCCATCATCGTGCCGCCGACGTCGGACACCACCAGCCGGTCACCGTCGACGGCGGCGCGGCCGGTGAGGTGATTGCATCCGGCCTCGGCCGTGACGGTGCCCGATTCGAATCCCAGCCGCAGGCGGGTGCCCTCGACGAGTTCCCTCGATTCCTCGTCCGGCGCGGTCGGCGCGGAGACGAACGTCCGTCCCCAGATGTCCGCCGCCGCGGGAGGCGGCGCCGCGGCGCCGCCCTGGCCGCATCCCGTGATCGACATTACCGTCACCACCGTCAGGAAGTGCCACCATTTGATCGTCATGCCGGCTGAGACGATATTCATCCGCCCATCGTTCCCTTGATCTCTTCTTATCGCGGATCGGGGGAGGCCCCGGCGCGAATACCGGGGCCTCCGCCATTCACTATTCTCGGATCATGCCGGGGAGAGGCCCTCCGCGAAATCGAAGAGGCTCTTGACGTCGTTGTCGAAGTACGGGCCGTCCATCTGGCTCGCGTCACCATGGCGATGACTGACCACGCTGTTGGTGTATCCGAGGCCGTTCTGATCGTTGTATTCCTGCAGCCAAGGTCCGCCGCTGGACCCCTGCGTCATGTTGCACCAGGCCCGCACCTGCTGGCCGTGGCCGTTCCAGGTGGTGCCCTGGCAGAAGTACTGGAGGTCGCCGGGGAAGCCACCCGCGGCCGGGTAGCCGAGGATGGTCACGGCGACGGAGTAGCCCCAGTTCCACCGCAGGCCCATGCCGCCGACGGTGTCGACCACCTTGGCGCCGTAGATGCCGCCGTTGTTCATGATCGCGATGGCCATGTCCTCATCGCTGCTGCTGCTGTTGATCCACGCGGTACGGGCGGTGAGGTTACCGGCGACGAAGCTGCCCACCGGCGAGACGCCCTGCCGGAAGCCCGGTACGAAGATGAAGTTCGAGTACCAGCCGCCGCCCGCGCCGGCGTGCACGCAGTGGCCCGCGGTGATGACCAGGCGGCGCTTTCCGCTGTTCAGGGCGCTTGCCGAGCACTGACCCGTGCCGCCGGGGACCGAGACGTACACCTTGCCGACGGTCATGGACTGGTTCAGCGCGGCCATGCCGCGCGCGGGCAGCGCGGGGGCGATGCTGCCGGGCTTGCCCTGCGGTGCGGGCGCGGCCGGCCGGTCGGCGTCGGGGACCTTCAGGTCCAGGTCCACCGCGGCCGCCATGCGTTCGGGCGTCCAGAAGGCCTCCACCTCGGCGATCGCCGCCGGGCTGGTCACCGCCTTGCCGTCGGCCGTGCGGGCGACCGTGCTGACGTTGCCGGACGCCGCCGGGGACGGCTGAGCCTGCGCCGCGACACCGCCGGCCAGCATCAGCGCGAGGCCGGCTCCCGCCACGGTCACCGATCTGACAATAGATCTCATTCGGTTTTCCCTTTCCCCGAGTGGTATTCGACTCTCCGAGCATATAGATCAATTTGGATGAAAGGTTTCTGGGTGGAGACACGAAAAGACATTCTTATTAACCGCTTCAAGCGATGTCGATACAGGCCCCTTATGGATCTCGAAAAGACCGGACGTGACATGGGTAATCCACCCAAAAGGACGCCCCCAATCTTGAATGGTGGGATGTGCCAGATATTCGACTCGGGCCGGAAGGGGTGAACAGGTCGTAAATCGATCAATGTGACCGCCGGGGAATAGGGGATCGGTAGGGGTTGCCGCCCCGTTGCCCCGTTGAAACAGTCGGATCGCAGGTCCTGAGAAGACTTCGACCGACCGGGGGCGGCCGCGGATGACGGCAACTGTTGAGCAGGCGAGCCCGCCTCAGCGCGGCGGCGCGGAGACCGGCGGCACGGCGCACGAGCGGTGGCGGCGGCTCTGCCTCGGCGTGCTGCGCAAGGCCGGGCGGGCGCCCGACGGCGCGACGCCGGCTGACGTCGCGGAGCTGCTCGCCGCCACCACCTACGACGGCCTCACGGTGCAGCCGCTGTACGGGCCCGAGGCGGGGACCTGGCCGCTCGCCGAATGGGGCCGCGCCCCCGGTGCGCCGTGGCAGGTGCGGCAGCGCTACGACGGGACCGACGCCGCGGCGGTGCGGTCGGACACCGCGAACGGTGTCACCGCGGTCTGGCTCGCCGTCGAACGGGCCGGCACATCGCTTCCCGGCCTGCTCGACGCCGTGACGCTGGACTCGACCGCGGTCGTCCTCGACGCCGGCGCCGGTACCGAGCGCGCCGCCGGGCTGCTGCTCGACGCGGCCCGCCGGCACGGGATCGCCCCGGCGGCGCTGACCGGCAACCTCGGCGCCGATCCGTTGGCGCTGCGGGCCCGTACCGGCGCGCCGGCGGACGACGGCGTGCTCACCCACCTCGCCGTCCGCTGCGACGCCGACCTGCCGGGCGTCCGGGCGTCCACGGTGGACGTCACCGGGTACCACGACGCCGGCGGTTCGAACGCCGACGTGCTCGCCTGCTCGATCGCCACCGGGGTGGCGTACCTGCGCCGGCTGGCGGACGCGGGGCTGGAACCGGCGCGGGCGCTGGGACAGCTCGAGTTCCGCTACCCGGCCGGGGCGGACCAGTTCGACACGATCGCGCTGCTGCGCGCCGCCCGCCGGCTGTGGGCCCGGGTGGCCCGGGAATGCGGCGTCGCGGACGCCGGCGCCCAGCGCCAGCACGCCGTCACCTCGCTCGCGATGATGACCGCGCGGGACCCGTGGAGCAACATCCTGCGTACGACGGTCGCCTGCTTCGCCGCCGTGCTGGGCGGCGCGGACGCCGTCACCGTGCGGCCGTTCGACGCCTGCCTCGGCGGCTCCGGCGAACCGGCCCGCCGTCTCGCCCGCAACACCCAGGCCGTCCTGCGCGAGGAGGCGCACCTGCACCGGGTCGCGGACCCGGCCGGCGGCTCCTGGTTCGTCGAGCGGTACACCGAGGACCTCGCGGTCCGCGCCTGGGACCGGTTCCGGACGATCGAGCGGGCCGGCGGCATGGCGGCCGCCCTGGACGCGGGGCTGGTCGCCGGCTGGCTCGACGAGGCGTGGGCCGCCCGGCGCGACGACATCGCCCGGCGGCGGGCACCGATCGTCGGGGTCAGCCGGTTCGCCGACCCGGAGGAGCGGCTGCCCGGTCCGGTCCGGCCGGCGGCGGCACCCGGCCCCGGCCTGCCCGAACGCCGGTACGCCGAGGTGTTCGAGGCGCTGCGCCTGCGCGTCGACCAGCACGCCGCCGCCACCGGCGTGCGGCCGTCGGTGCTGCTGGTGCCGCTCGGGCCGCCCGCCGCGCGTACCGCCCGTACCGATGCCGCGGCGGACCTTTTCGCCGCCGCGGGCCTGTTGACCACCGCGGCGCCGGACGGCGGTGACGTCGAGACCACCGTGGCCGCCTGGCGGGCCTCGGGAACGCCGGTCGCCTGCCTGTGCGGACCGGATGCCGCGTACGAGACGGCGGCCGGGCCGCTCGCGCGGGCACTGCGGGCCGCGGGCGCGGTCCGGGTCTGGGCGGCCGGAACGCCCGCCGGCCACGACGGCGTCACCGGCTACCTGCACGACGGATGCGACGCGGCCGAGGCGCTCGGCGCGACGCTCGACGACCTGGGGGTGCGATGACCATTCCGGACTTCTCCACCGTGCCGCTCGGCGATCCGCCCGCCGCGGCCGGCCGGTGGACGACCGGGGAACCATGGCGGACGCCCGAGGGCATCGCCGTGCGACCCCGGTACACCGCCGGCGACCTCGAGGGGCTCGACCTCGGCACGCTGCCGGGCCTGCCGCCGTACCTGCGCGGGCCCTACCCGACGATGTACACCACCCAGCCGTGGACGGTCCGGCAGTACGCCGGCTTCTCCACGGCCGAGGAGTCCAACGCCTTCTACCGCCGGAACCTGGCCGCCGGGCAGAAGGGCCTCTCGGTCGCGTTCGACCTGGCGACGCACCGCGGCTACGACTCCGACCATCCGCGCGTCGCGGGCGACGTCGGCATGGCCGGGGTCGCCGTCGACTCCATCATGGACATGCGTGAGCTGTTCGCCGGCATCCCGCTCGACCGCACCAGCGTCTCCATGACCATGAACGGCGCGGTCCTGCCGATCCTGGCGCTCTACGTGGTGGCCGCCGAGGAGCAGGGCGTGCCGGCGGAGCGGCTCGCCGGGACCATCCAGAACGACATCCTCAAGGAGTTCATGGTCCGCAACACCTACATCTACCCGCCGGGCCCGTCCATGCGGATCGTCTCGGACGTGCTGGCGTACACCGCCGCCCGCATGCCCCGGTTCAACTCGATCTCCATCTCCGGCTACCACATGCAGGAGGCCGGAGCCACCGCGGACCTCGAGCTCGCCTACACACTCGCGGACGGCGCCGAGTACCTCGAGGCGGGCCGCCGCGCCGGGCTGGCGGTGGACGACTTCGCACCGAGGCTGTCCTTCTTCTGGGGCGTCGGCACGAACTTCTTCACCGAGGTCGCCAAACTGCGCGCCGGGCGGCTGCTCTGGGCGCGCCTGGTCGGCGCGTCCGGCGCGACCGATCCCAAGTCGCTGGCGCTGCGCGCACACTGCCAGACCTCCGGCTGGTCGCTGACGGCGCAGGACGTCTACACCAACGTGGTACGCACCTGCGTGGAGGCGATGGCCGCGACGCAGGGGCACACCCAGTCGCTGCACACGAACGCGCTCGACGAGGCGCTGGCGCTGCCGAGCGAGTTCTCGGCGCGGATCGCCCGCAACACGCAACTGCTGCTGCGGCACGAGTCGGGCACCACCCGGGTGATCGACCCCTGGGGCGGCAGCGCGTACGTGGAGCGGCTGACCCACGAGCTGGCCGAGCGGGCGAGTGGGCACCTGGCCGAGGTGCGTGCGGCCGGTGGGATGGCGCGGGCGATCGCCGCCGGCATCCCCAAGCGCCGCATCGAGGAGGCGGCGGCCCGCACGCAGGCCCGCATCGACGCGGGCACGCAGCCGATCCTCGGCGTCAACCTGTACCCGCCCGAGGCGGAGGAGCAGCTCGAGGTCCGCAAGGTGGACAACACGGCGGTGCGGCAGCGGCAGATCGACCGGCTGCGCGCGCTGCGCGCCGGGCGCGACGGCGCGGCCTGCGCCGAGGCGCTCGCCGCCCTCGAGGCCGCTGCCGCCGCCACGGCCGCCGGGCGCCGCGACGGCGGGCCGGCCGACAACCTGCTGGCCCGTTCGATCGACGCGGCGCGCGCCGGCGCGACCGTCGGGGAGATGTCGACGGCGCTGGAGCGGGCCTTCGGCCGGCACGCCGGCGAGGTGCACACGGTCGCCGGGGTGTACCGCGCCGAGGCCGGGGACACCGCCGGCATCCTCGCGGCCCGCGCCGCCGCGGACGCGTTCGCCGCCGCGCACGGAAGGCGGCCGCGGATCCTCGTCGCGAAGATGGGGCAGGACGGGCACGACCGCGGTCAGAAGGTGGTGGCGACGGCGTTCGCGGACCTCGGCTTCGACGTCGACGTCGGCCCGCTGTTCCAGACCCCCGCCGAGGTGGCACGCCAGGCGGTCGACTCCGACGTGCACATCGTCGGCGTGAACTCGCTGGCCGGCGGCCACCTGACGCTCGTGCCGCAGCTGCGCGGGGAACTGGCCGGCGCCGGCCGCGACGACATCATGCTCGTCGTGGGCGGTGTGGTGCCGCCGGGCGACGTGGCGGCGCTGCGCGACGCCGGGGTGAGCGCGGTGTTCACGCCCGGCACGGTTCTCGCCGACGCCGCCTCGAGCGTGCTCGCCGAGCTGTCCCGCCGGCTGCGCCGGGCGTGACCGCACCGGGAACGGTCGACGCCGAGGCGTACGCGGACGCGGTCCGCGCGGGTGACCGGGCCGCGGTCGCGCGGGCGCTGACCCTGGTGGAGTCGAACCTGCCGGCCGACCGTGCGCGGGCCCGGCGGCTGCTGCGGCTGCTGAGCCCGTACGCGGGGACGGCGCACCGGATCGGCATCAGCGGGGTGCCGGGCGCGGGCAAGTCCACGCTGATCGACGTCCTCGGCCGGCGGCTGACCGCGCTCGGTCACCGGGTCGCCGTGCTCGCGGTGGATCCGTCGTCGCCGCGTACCGGCGGCAGCATTCTCGGCGACCGGACCCGGATGGCCGGGCTGGCCGCCGATCCCGCCGCCTTCATCCGCCCCTCGCCGAGCGCCGGGACGCTGGGCGGCGTCGCCCGCGACACCCACGACGTCATCGTCGTCGTCGAGGCCGCCGGCTACGACGTCGTGCTCGTGGAGACCGTCGGCGTCGGCCAGTCCGAGACCGCCGTCGCCGACCTGACCGACACCTTCCTGCTCGTCACCGTCGGCGGCACCGGCGACCACCTCCAGGCGATCAAGCGGGGCGTGCTGGAGCGGGCCGACGTGGTCGCGGTCAACAAGGCCGACGGCGCCCAGCTCGCCGGCGCCCGGGTCGCGGCCCGCGAACTGGCCGCGGCGCTGCGGCTCGTGCACGGCGGGTCCGGTGTGACCGCACCGAGCGTGCTGACCTGCAGCGCGGCGGACGGCTCCGGCATCGCGGAGCTGTGGGAACAGCTCCGCGCCCACCGCGACGGCCAGGCGGCGTCCGGCGTCCTGGCGGATCGCCGGCGGCACCGCCGGGTGGCGCGGCTGCGGGCGACGGTACGGGCCGCGCTGCTGGACGTGCTCACCGCCGATCCCGAGGTCGCGGACGTGGTGGCCCGGGTGGAGGCGGCGGTGAGCGCCGGAACGGTGGACGTCGCGCACGGCTGCGAGCAGATCGTCGCCGCCTGCGGGCGGCGGACCGGCGGGTAGCCGGTCAGTGCGCGGTGACCGGGCCGTACAGCTCGGGGCGGCGGTCCGGCAGGTAGGTGGTGGTGGCCCGGGCGGCGGCGATCACCGCCGGATCCACGTCGGCGAACAGCAGCCGTTCCCCCGGCTCGTCGACCGTGGTGAGGCCGCCGTCGGGCGCGGCGACCGTGGTCAGCCCGCAGAACCGGATGCCCTCGTTGACGCCGATCCAGTTGGTGTACGCCACGTACAGCTGGCTCTCGAAGGCCCGGGCGGGTACCAGGGTGCGCGCCACGAACTCCCAGGGCGTCATCAGCGCGGTCGGCACCACAAGCAGGTCGGTGCCGGCCAGGGCGTGTGCGCGTACCGCCTCGGGGAACTCCACGTCGTAGCAGATGAGCAGCCCCACCTTGAGAGCGCCGAGGCGGGCCTGCACCACCCCGTCGCCGCCGGGGGTGAAGTGCGGCTCGGCGGGCCGGTACAGGTGTGTCTTGCGGTAGGCCGCGAGACCGGAGCCGTTGCGGTCGACCAGCCGGACCGAGTTGTGCAGCGCGGCGCCGGCGGTCTCTGGCCAGCCGTGCACGATCGCGATGTCCGCCGCGCGCGCGATGCCCTCGACCGCGCGGCACGCCGTACCGTCGGCCGGGCCGGCGGCCGCGGCCATGCTGTCGCGGCCCAGCGGGTAGCCGCCGACGGACATCTCCGGGGTGATCAGCAGCTCGGCGCCGCCCGCGGCGGCGCTCGCGGCGGCCTGCCGCAGCCGGTCCAGCATCCGCGGCACGCCGGGCTCGCAGGCGGCCTGCCAGCACGCGATCCTCATCGCCCGGCCGCCGCCGGTACGGCCTCCGCCTCGGCGGCCAGCTTCCGCAACTGGAGCTTGTCCACCTTGCCGTTGCGGTTGAGCGGGAACCGCTCGAGCACCGCGACCCGGTTCGGCCGCTCGTACGCCGGCAGCAGCCCGTGCAGCGCGTCGCGCCAGTGCTGTGCGTCGTTGCCGGCCTCGTCCTCCACGAAGAACGTCAGCGTCACGCCGGCGCGCTGATCGGGCAGCGCCACCACCCGCACCCGGTGCCCGGCGTCGGCGACCCGCCGCTCGATCAGGTCGGGATAGAGCGTGTACCCCATCCGGTGCACGGCGTGCTTTCGCCCCAGCACCGACAGGTTCCCGTCGGCGTCCAGCCGCCCCAGGTCGCCGGTCCGCGCCCAGCCGCCCGGGGCCGGCAGCAGGGCCCCGTCGTCGGCGAGGTGCCCGGTCAGGCCGTCCGGGGTGTCGACCTCGATCTCCCCGGCCTCACCGGCCGGCAGCGGACGGCCCAGGTCGTCGACGACGCGCACGCCGATGCCGGGCATCGCCCGCCCGCACTCGACCGGGTTGTCGATCGTGGCGAAGGCGACGTTGCCGAGCTCGGTGCTGCCGTAGCTGTCCAGCAGCGGCCGGCCGAACTCGGCGACGTAGCCGCCCACGAGGGACGCGTCGAGCGGGGCGGCGCCGACGCAGAACATCCGCGCGCCGTCGAGGCCCGCGCGCAGCGCGGCCCGGCGGGTGGCCAGGTTCAGCATGCTGCGGTAGCTGGCCGGGGTGGCGTCGATGACGGTGACGCCGGCGTCGCCGGCCATCCGCAGGGCCTGGTCCAGCCGCCGGTACGGCGCGATGACCAGCGAGCAGCGCACCTGCCAGGCGATCAGCACCATGGACAGGCCGTACTGGTGCGCGAAGGGCAGCAGCGGCAGCAGCACGTCGTCGCCGACGTGGCCGACCTGGGCGGCGTTGCGCTCCAGGTTGCGCAGGAACGCCCCGCCGGACTTCACCACGCACTTCGGGGTGCCGGTGGAGCCCGAGGTTCGCATGATCAGCCCGTCCGGCAGCGCGGCCCAGTCGTCGAAGTCGAGGCGGCCGTCGGCGCCCGCCAGGCCGGCCGCGTCGACCAGCAGCTCGTAGAGGCGTACCGGGGCGAGGTCCTCGGCGACCGGCGCGTCGTCGTCGACAAGCAGCAGCTTCGCGCCGCTCTGCGCGGCGACGGCCCGGGTGTCGGCGACGTGCTCCTGCTGGTCGGCGAGGACGACCGAGGCGCCGACGTGCAGCAGCGCGAAGAGCGTCTTGAGGTAGGCGGCCGAGTTGTCGGCCTTCAGGATGACCCGGGTGCCGAGCGCGACGCCCCGCTCGCGCAGCACCTCGGCCACGCGCAGCGCGTCGCCCTCGAACTCGGTCAGGGTCTGCACGCTGTCGGCGGCGAAAACGGTGGGTTCCATGCGGCGCACGACTCCTCCTCGTACCCGGCCGCCCGGCGCAGCGGGTTCGAGAATGACGCTAGGGAGTGCGTGAACCGCGCAGCACCCTTGCCGCGCCCCTATCGGCCCTGCTCTTGCCCGGGTGCCCCGGCTACGGGTGCGGCCAGCAACTCGTCGTGGATCAGGTTCGCCAGGGCGCGCTGATCGCCGTGCAGGTACCGCTGCGCGTCGGCGACGCGCTCGACGTCGACCGTGCCGGTGGTGCAGGCCGCCCAGCCGGCGGCGGCGGTGGCGGCGGCCGCGTCCCGGTCGCTCAGCACGGCGACGACGCGCTCGCTGAGCATCGGTTCGCCGGCGGTGCGGGGCGGGCCGGCGCGGTCGACGGCGAACAGCACGGAGATGTGCGCGCCGGCCTCGGCCGCCAGCCGGCCGGCCACCCGGTACGCCAGGTAGGCGCCGGCCCGGTGCCCGAGCACCGCCAGGGGACGGTCGGTCCACTGCGACAGCGCGGCGCAGCACCTGTCCACCAGGTCCTCGGTGTCCGGGATGCGCCGCTGCGGCCCGGTGGACACCCCGGGGTAGCGGATCGCCAGCACCTCGACGGTGGGCAGCAGCAGATCCGCCAGCGCCAGGTACGACGCGGTGGTCTCCAGGGTGTGCGGGAAGCAGACCAGCCGGAAACTGGAGCGCCGCCCGGACGGCATCGCCAGCAGGATCTCCACATCGTCCGGGGACGCTTCGGGCACGTTGGTTCCTTCCGGTCGCCCGGCGGCGGTCTGCCGCCGGGCGACGCTTTCCGCTTGGGGTTCGATGACGCTAACCCGGGAGGTGCGCCGGCGGCCTCCGTCCGGCGTAGGAGGTCCGGGTGGAGATATTATTTCCGATATGCCGCCGCCGGCCCTACTCGTAAGCATCTGTTCTGGGGTCCGATAGGGGGTTCCGGACACGACGAGGGCGCCGTCACCGGATCTTCTCCGGCGACGGCGCCCTCGAAACAAATCGCGGGTCAGCCCACGTCGAGCCGCGCCCCGGCCGGCTCGCCGCCGCTGCCGGCCAGGCTCAGCGGCAGATCGCGCCGCCGCTTCACGTTGAGCTTGCGGTACACCCGCGTGAGGTGCTGCTCAACGGTGCTGATCGTGATGAACAGCTTCGCGGAGATCTCCCGGTTGGTGTGCCCGTGCGCCGCCAGGACGGCCACCCGCATCTCGGCCTCGGTGAGCCCCTCCGCCTCCGCCGGATCGCCGGCCGCCGCCTCCAGCTCGGCCTCGGCGTGCTGGGGCATCAGCAGGTCGCACAGCGGTTCGGCGCCGCAGGCCTTGGCGACGTACCAGGCCTTGCCGATCAGCGTCCGGCCACGGTGGAAGTTGCCCAACTCGCGGTACGCCCGGCCCAGCTCGCCCAGCGCCGTGGCGAGCTGAACCCGGTCGCCGTCGCGTTCGAGGATCTCCACCGCCTCGCCGAGCGCCTGCAGCCGGCTGTGCGGGTCGCCGGTACGCCCGAGCACCCCGAGCACCGCCGCCCGCAGCCCGTCCTGGCCGGGCCGGACCCGGCGCAGCTGGCGGCCGCCGAGGCTGGACCCGCGGTCGGCGTCGCCGAGCGCCAGCCAGGCCTCCGCCGCGTCCAGGCGCCAGGCTGCCAGCCCCGAGGAGTCGATGCCCCACCGCTCCTGGAACTCGCCGCAGGCCATGAAGTCGCCGAGCGCGGCGTGGCTGCGCCCGGTGGCGAGCCGCCACCGGCCGCGGGCCCGCAGGTAGCGCACCCCGGGCAGCGTCTGCAGCAGCTCCCGCGCCGGCAGCGCCAGCAGGCCGAGCGCGTCGTCCGGGCGCCCGACGCCGGTGTACGCCTCGATAAGCGTCCCCACCGGGAAGGCCAGCCCGGCTCCCCAGTTCTGCACCGGCAGCCGGCCCAGCGCGGTGCGGGCCTGCTGCACCGCCTGGGTGAGCTCGCCGCGGCGCAGCAGGATCTCGGCGCGGGTCGCGGTCAGCATCGCCTGCCAGGCGGGCGCGTGCCGGGCCGTGCACTCGCCGACCAGCCGGTCGCACCAGGCGGCGGCCAGGTCCAGCCGGCCGGCGTAGATCAGCGCACACAGGGCGAACATCAGCGGCTGCACGGTTGCGTCGTTCAGGTGGTACCGCTGCAGCACCAGCACGGCCTCGGCGGAGGAGCCCGTGGCCAGCGCCGTGGAGACCGCGTGCGCGGCGTGCAGGTACGCGTCGTCCGGGGTGCCCGCGGCGCCGTCCGCGGTCAGCGGGCCGTCCGGCAGCAGGCGCAGCTCCTCGAGGCGCGGCCGCATTGGCGGGCTGAACATGGCGAGCCACCGGGCGGCGGCGGCCAGCGCACCGACCGGTACGGTTCCGGCGCCGACCAGTTCGCACACCAGCCCGGCCGCCGTGTCCATCCGGCCGAGCCAGGCCAGGTAGCCGATGGTGAGCACGACGTCCGGGCCCTCGAGGCGGCCGGCGCGGGCGTCGTCGGCCAGGGCGTCCAGATGCTCCGCGACAGCGGCCGGGGCGCTGCGCCAGATCAGCCCCGCCAGCCGGATCCGGATGGCGGCCCGCTCGGACGGGTCTCCGGAGGAGCGCAGGGCCAGCTCCAGGCAGTCGCGGGCCAGCCGCGGATCGCCGCCGGCGAGGGCGTGCCCGGCCGCGTCGCGCAGCGTCGGTGTCATCCACCCGGCCGGTTCCGCGTCGGCGCCGATCAGGTGCCGGGCCACGTCGACCGGGGCGCCGGTGGCGCCGTGCAGCAGGTCGGCGGCGCGGCGGTGCAGGGCGGCGAGTTCTGCGGGCGGCACGGCGTCGAGGACGGCGTCGCGGGCGGCGGCGTCCCGGTAGGCCCACTTGTCGACCAGGCCGGACAGCCGCAGCGCGGTCAACTCGTCCAGTACCGAGCGCGGGTGCAGGCCGAGCAGGTCGGCGAGGGTCTGCGCCCGCCCGGACGGGCCGAGCACGGCGAGTCCCCGGGCCACCGCCACGGTCTGTGGGCCGTGCCGGTGCAGGCAGCCGAGTACCGCCTGGCTGTAGCCGTCGGAGCGGACCAGCCGGATCTCGGGTGTCCCGGGTTCCCGGGTGCTGTCCTCGACCAGCGCGCGGACCAGCAGCGGGTTTCCGCCCGTGCTGGCGTACAGCTCGGGGGCCAGTCGCTGTGCCGCGTCGGGTGCGAGGTGCTCGGCGAGCAACCCCTCGGTGCCCGACGGCGTCAGCAGGCCCAGGCGCAGCTGCCGGAAGTGCGGCTGGTGGGCCAGCTCGGCGTGCAGCGGCAGGCGGTCGCGCGCGGGCCGGACCCGTTCGGAGAGCACGAGCAGCAGGGGCGCGTGCCGGGTACGGCGGCTCAGCTGCAGCAGCACCCCGGCGGACTCGTCGTCGGCGTGGTCGACGTCGTCGACGGTGATCACCACCGGGCGGGCGGCGGTGAGCCGCAGCAGCGCCGCGGCCAGCTCCGCCGCCGCGCGGATCGCGCAGTCCCCGGACTCCCGGCCGTGCTGGCGCTCCAGCGCCCTGCGGCAGTCGTCCAACTCGGCCGAGGCCTCGCTCGCGCTGTCCAGCAGGCGGTTCATCAGTCCGAACGGGAGCTCCCGTTCGGCCGGTGCGCAGGAGGTCTCCAGCAGCATCGCCCCGATGGCGGCGGCCTGGTCGGCGACCGCGGTGAGCATTGCGGTCTTGCCGCTGGCCACCGCGCCGGTGACCAGCATCGTGTGGCCCCGGCCGTGCAGGGAGTCGCGTAGCAGCGCGTGCAGGCGGTGCTGGTGTTCCTCCCGGTCGGCCAGCTTGGCAGGTGTGAACATTCGTGTCCGTCCGGCTCAGGGGTTGGCGGTCAGCCCAGCAGGTGGCGCGCGACGAGCCGGGCGACGGCGGCGCGGTGCCCGGTGAGGAAGAAGTGCCCGCCGGTGTACGTGTGCACCGCGCACCCGGCGGTGGTGTGCCGCGCCCAGGCCGCCGCCTCGTCGGCCGAGGTGCGGATGTCGTCGCTGCCGGTCAGCACGGTGATCGGCGCCGCGGTGACGGCACCCGGCTCCGGGCGGTACGTCTCGATGGCCGTGTAGTCGCCGCGCAGCGCGGGCAGCGCCATCCGCATGATCTCGTCGTCGGCGAGGATCGCCGAGTCGGTGCCGCTGAGCAGCCTGATTTCGGCGAGCAGGCCGTCGTCGTCGCGCCGGTGCACGCTCTCGGGCCGGGTGGTGCAGGGCGCCCGCCGCCCGGAGACGAACAGCCGCGTCACCGTGTGGCCGTGCTCGCGCTCGAGCAGCCGGGCCGCCTCGAACGCCACCGTCGCGCCCATGCTGTGTCCGAAGAGGGCGGTGGGCCGGTCGAGGAACGGCAGGATCGCCGTCACCGCCTCGGCGGCGAGGTCGCTGATGTCGGTCAGGCAGGGCTCGGCGCGGCGGTCCTGGCGCCCGGGGTACTGCACGGCGAGTACGTCGACGCGGGGTGACAGCTCGCGCGAGAGCGGCAGGTAGGCCGACGCTGAGCCGCCCGCGTGTGCCAGGCAGACCAGCCGGGCCGGTGCCTGCGGCGCCGGATGGAATTGACGTACGACTGTATTTTTCGCTGTATTGATTGTCATCGTGACTCAGCCCCCGGACCACCGAATAATTGACATGCAGCACCGTGGATGTTAGGGAGCGGGGATGATCAGGGGGAACCCCTATGTTGTAAGCCCAGAAAAACGCGAAACTATTTTCAGTGTAAGTGTAGTTAACGGATGGCGCGCTGAGCTGCTGCTTTACCCGTTCGCTGACGTGAATCGGGCACCGGGCCGGGACGGTCGTCAACCCGACGGTAGGGGCGGCTAGGGGCTGAATGGTGGTGCCGGAGTCGCCTAGGGTCGGTCATTCCTGCGTACGTGAAATGGGGACCGATGCCCGAGAGAACCGCCATTGTATTTCCCGGAATGGGGCCGTCGAGCTTCGCCGCCGTCGGCCGGTTCATGGTACTCGACCCGCATGCGCGCAGCCGCCTGGAGCAGGCCAGCGACGTCCTCGGGTACGACCTGTTGCAGCGGTTCTACGACGCCGAGGAGGACTACTCCGTCTACACCCAGCTGGCCTTCGTGGTGAACTCGCTGGCCCTCGCCGACCGGGCCGAGCAGAGCCTGGGCGAACGCCCGGAGATCTGCGCCGGGCCCAGCTTCGGGCAGAAGGCGGCGGCCGCGTACGTCGGGGCGCTGAGCTTCCCGGACGTGATCCGGATGACGGCCCAGCTCGCCGAGCTGGAGCTGGACTACTTCCGCACCGAGTACACCGACGTGGTCACCCACACCGTCACCCGGGTGCCCGGGGACGCGCTGGCCGAGTACCTCGCCACGCTCACCGACCGCGGTGAGTTCCACGACCTCTCCGGGCGGCTCGACGACGGCATGCTCATGCTCTCCGTCCGGGAGGGACTGCTGGACGAGCTGAAGGCCGCGGTCGGCGCCATGGGCGGGTACTCGATGTACACCATGCGCCCGCCGGTGCACGCGAGGGCGTTCGGCCGGCTGCGCCTGCGCGCCGAGCTCGAGGTGCTGGACCGCTACGACGTGCGGGCACCGCGGCAGACCCTGCTCTCCGACACCGACGGCAGCGTCGTGCGCACCGCCGAGGACATGCGCGCCATGCTGCTGGACACCTTCGACCGGCCGGTCCAGTGGCCGGCCGTCGTCGACGGCCTGCTCGGGCTCGGCGTCAACCGGCTCGTCTTCGCCGGCCCGGACAACCTGTTCCGGCGGCTCGGCGTCACCACCCGCGCCTTCGAGGTCATCGCACTGGACCCCAAGGGCGTCGCCCGCGAGCTGTTCGTGCCCGCGAGCTGACCGGCCACCCGCCCCCTCAGATCAGGGGGCGCTAGGGGTGGGGCGGGCCGAAATGCCTGCCTAGCCTCGTGATCGACCGCTGTCCGAGACCTTTTCGCCTGAGCTGCGGGGTAGACAACATGACGCGCGAATTCGGCAACTTCCGTGCGAACGCCGACGACTCCCGGCGCCGGCTGCTCCGGTTCGTCCGCGCCCAGGCCGTCGCGGCCCTCGGCGACGCGGTCGAGGACATCGGACCGGACCAGTCCTTCATGGACCTCGGGCTCGCGTCGCTGGCGGCGGTGGACCTGCACCGCCGGCTCGTCGAGGCGACCGGGCTGGCGCTGCCGGTGACCCTCGCCTACGACCATCCGACACCACGGGCCGTCACCGACCGGATCGCCGCCGAACTCGGCGCGCCGCCGGTGCAATCCGGCGAACCGGCGCCGGCGGCCCCCGCCGCGGACGAACCGATCGCCGTCGTCGGCATCGGCTGCCGCTATCCCGGCGGCGTGGACTCGCCGGACCGGCTCTGGGAGCTGCTGGCGGCGGGCGGCGACGCGATCACCGAATTCCCGGCGAACCGCGGCTGGGACGTCGCGGCTCTCTACGATCCCGATCCGGAGCACCCCGGTACGACGTACACCCGGCACGGCGGTTTCCTGCACGACGCCGACGAGTTCGACGCGGCGTTCTTCGGCATCAACCCGCGCGAGGCGCTGGCCACCGACCCGCAGCAGCGCCTGCTGCTGGAGACGAGCTGGGCCGCGCTGGAACACGCGGCCATCGACCCGCACAGCCTGCGCGGCACCCGGACCGGCGTGTTCATCGGCGCCGAGACCCAGGAGTACGGCCCCCGCCTCGCCGACGCGACCGACGGTCTCGAGGGCTACCTGCTCACCGGCAACGCGGCCAGCGTGGTCTCCGGACGGCTGGCGTACACCTTCGGCCTGGAGGGGCCGACCGTCACGGTCGACACCGCCTGCTCCGGCTCGCTTGTCGCGATGCACCTGGCCACCAGCGCGCTGCGCCGCGGCGAGTGCGACACGGCCCTGGCCGGCGGCGTCGCGGTGATGGCCAGCCCGGCCGGCTTCCTCGCCTTCTCCCGCCAGCGGGGCCTGGCCCCCGACGGGCGGTGCAAGCCGTACGCCGCGGCGGCCGACGGCACCGCCTGGTCCGAGGGCGTCGGCGTGCTCGTGCTGGAGCGGCTCAGCGACGCCGAGCGGCACGGCCACCGGGTGCTCGCCGTGATCCGCGGCACCGCGATCAACTCCGACGGCGCGTCCAACGGGCTCACCGCGCCGAACGGCCCCGCCCAGGTCCGGGTCATCCGGGCCGCGCTGGCGGACGCCGGCCTCGCGCCGGCCGACGTGGACGCGGTCGAGGGGCACGGCACCGGGACCCGGCTCGGTGACCCGATCGAGGCGCAGGCGCTGCTCGCCACGTACGGCGGCGAACGGTCCGAGCCGGCCTGGCTCGGCTCGCTCAAGTCGAACCTCGGGCACACCCAGGCGGCGGCCGGCGTCGGCGGCGTGATCAAGATGGTGCTGGCGCTGGCCAACGAGACCCTGCCCGCCACCCTGCACGTCGACGAGCCGACCCCGCACGTCGACTGGTCCGCCGGCGCGGTGCGGCTGCTCACCGCCGCCCGGCCCTGGCCGGCCGGCGACCGCCCGCGCCGGGCCGCGGTGTCCTCGTTCGGCATGAGCGGCACCAACGCCCACCTGATCCTGCAGGAGGCGCCGCACACCGACCCGGTACCCTCGCGGCCGCTCACCGGCCCCCTGCTCTTCCCGCTGTCCGGCACCGGCGAGCCGGCCCTGCGCGCACAGGCCGCCCGGCTCGCCGGCAACCTGCCCGAGGCCGCGCCCGGCGACCTCGCCGCCGCCCTGGCCACCACCCGGGCACACCTCGGTCACCGCGCCGCCGTCATCGCCGACGGCACCGGCGACCTGCGGCGCGCGCTCGGCGAACTCGCCGCCGACGGCACCGCGGCCGGCACGGTGACCGGCGTCCGGTCCGAGGACCCGGTCGCCTTCCTCTTCACCGGCCAGGGCGCACAGCGCGCCGGGATGGGACGCGAACTGCACGGGGCGTACCCGGTCTTCGCGGCCGCGTTCGACGCCGCCTGCGCCGCGCTCGACCTGCACCTCGGCGGCTCGGTACGGGACGTCGTGTTCGACGGCGGCGACCTGCTCGACCAGACGGTGTGGACACAGGCCGGCCTGTTCGCCGTCGAGGTCGCGCTCTTCCGGCTCCTCGAGTCGTGGGGCGTGCGGCCCGACTTCCTGGCCGGGCACTCCGTCGGCGAGATCGTCGCCGCGCACGTCGCCGGGGTGCTGTCGCTGACCGACGCGGCCGCCCTGGTCGCCCTGCGCGGCCGCCTGATGCAGGCGCTTCCCGCCGGCGGCGCGATGGCCGCCCTGGAGGCCTCCGAGGACGAGGTGCGGCCCCTGCTGTCCGCCACCGTGGACATCGCCGCGGTGAACGGTCCCACGGCGGTCGTGGTCTCCGGGGCGGCCGCCGCGGTGGACGAGCTCGTGTCGCTGTGGAAGGCGCGCCGGCGGCGGGCCCGGCGGCTCTCCGTCAGCCACGCGTTCCACTCGTCCCGGATGGAGCCGATGCTGTCGGAGTTCCGCTGGGTGGCGCGGGTGCTGGACTACTCCGCGCCGAGGATCCCGATCGTGTCGAACCTGACCGGCAGGGAGGTCACGGCCGAGGAGATCTGCTCGCCCGACTACTGGGTGCGCCACGTCCGGGAGGCGGTGCGGTTCGCCGACTCGGTGACCTACCTGACCGGGCAGGGCGTGCGGACCTTCGTCGAGCTGGGACCGGACGCCGTGCTGAGCGGGATGGGCCAGCAGTGCGTCGACCCGGACGACGGCGCGGTGTTCGTGCCGGTGCTGCGGTCCGGCCGCCCGGAGGTGACCACCGCGCTGACCGCGCTGGGCACCGCCTATGTGCGCGGCGCCGACCCGGACTGGGACCGGGTGCTGCCCGGCGCCTCGGCCGCCGGGGTGCCGCTGCCGACGTACGCGTTCCAGCGCCGCCGGTTCTGGCTCGACGGCGCCGCCGCCGGCACCGACCCGGCCGGGCTCGGCCTGGCCGCGACCGGGCACCCGCTGCTCGCCGCCGTGGTGGCGCTGCCGGACTCCGACGGCGTCGTGCTCACCGGCCGCGTCTCCGCGGCCGCCCAGCCGTGGCTGTCCGACCACGCCGTGCTCGGTCAGGTGCTGCTGCCCGGCACCGCCTTCGTCGAACTGGCCGTCCGCGCCGGCGACGAGGTCGGCTGCGGCGCGGTCACCGAGCTGACCCTGCAGGCACCCCTGATGATCACCGGCCGGGACGGCGCGGCGGTGCGGGTGGTGGTCGGCGGCGCCGACGAACACGGGCGGCGCCCGGTCGAGATCTACTCCTCGGCGGGCGACGTCTGGACCTGCCACGCGGCGGGCACGCTCGCGCCCGACGCCGCCGGCGGCAGCGAGCCGTCGCCGTGGTCCGTGGACGGCGCCGAGCCGATCGACCTGTCCGGCTTCTATCCCACGCTTGCCGAGTCCGGATACGGGTACGGGCGCGCGTTCCAGGGACTGCGGGCGGCGTGGCGGCGCGGCGCGGAGGTCCTGGCGGAGGTCGCGCTGCCCGACGGCGTCGCCGCCGACGGGTACGGCCTGCACCCGGCGCTGCTCGACGCCGCGCTGCACACCACCAGCCTGCTCGCCGGCCACGACGGCGTGCGCGTGCCGTTCTCCTTCGGCGGCGTCTCGCTGCGGGCGTCCGGCGCCGCCCGGGCCCTCGTACGGATGGCGCCCGCCGGCACCGACACGGTGACGCTGACCCTTTTCGACGGCTCCGGCGCCGTACTGGCAGTCGTCGACGCCCTGACGTCGCGGCCGGTCTCGGCCGATCAGCTCGCCGCCCCGGCCGGAGTGCTGCACGAGTCGCTGTACCACCTGGAGGAGGTGCGGCTGGCCGGCGTCGCCCCGGCGGCCGTCGGCGACGGGTGGCGGATCCTCGAGCTCGAGCACGCCGGGCACACCGCCGACGACGTGCACCGGGCGGTCCGCGACGCGCTCGACCGGCTACAGCGGTGGCTGGCCGACGACGGGAACGCCGGCAGCCGGCTGGCCCTGGTGAACCGCGGCGCCACCGACGACCTGGCCGGCCCCGCCGTGCGCGGGCTGCTCCGGTCGGCGCAGGCCGAGCACCCGGACCGGCTCCTGCTGGTCGACCTTGACGACACCACGACGGTGTCGGCAGGGGTCGCCCTCGCGATCGGCACCGGCGAGCCGGAGGTGGCGGTCCGCGACGGCGTCGCGTACGCGCGCCGCCTCGCCCGGATCCCCGCGGACCCGGCGCCGGGCAATCCGCGCCTCGACGCCACCGGCACCGTCCTGATCACCGGCGGCACCGGCGGCCTCGGCGCCCTGGTGGCCCGCCACCTCGTCACCGAGCACGGGGTACGGCACCTGCTGCTGGCCGGGCGCCGCGGCGCGGCGGCCGACGGTGCCACGGAGCTCGCCGCCGAGCTGGCCGGGCTCGGCGCCGCCGTCGAGATCGCCGCCTGCGACGCCGCGGACCGCGAGGCGCTGCGCCGCACCCTCGCCGCGGTGCCGGCCGAGCACCCGCTGACCGCCGTCGTGCACGCCGCGGGCGTGCTGGACGACGGCGTGCTGGAGGCGCTGACCGGCGAACGGGTCGACGCCGTGCTGCGGCCCAAGGTGGACGCCGCGCTGCACCTGCACGAGCTGACCCGCGAGCTGCCGCTCGCCGCGTTCGTGCTGTTCTCCTCCGACGCCGGGTTGTTCGGCGGTCCCGGGCAGGCCAACTACGCCGCCGCGAACGCCTTCCTCGACGGCCTGGCCCGGCACCGGCACGCCGACGGCCTGCCCGCCGTCGCGCTGACGTGGGGGCTGTGGGACCACCGCAGCGGCATGACCGCGCACCTCACCGACTCCGACCGCCGCCGCATCGCCGGCACCGGCGCGCTGCCGCTGAGCACCGCCCTGGGCCTCGAACTGTTCGACCTCGCGCTCGCCACCGGCCGGCCGGTCGTCGCGCCCGTCCCGCTGGACCTGGCGGCGGTGCGCGCGACGGGTCGGGTGCCGGCGGTGCTGCGCGGGCTGGTCCGCCCGGCTGCCCGCCGGGCCGCCGCCGACGGATCGGCCGGACCAGGGTCGCTGGCCGGCCGCCTCGCCGCGCTCGACGAGGACGCCCGCGCGCCGTACCTGAGGGACCTGGTCCGGCGCACGGTGGCGCTGGTTCTGGGGCACTCCGAGGCCGCCGCCATCGGTGCCGACCAGGCGTTCCGGGTGATCGGCTTCGACTCGCTGAGCGCGGTGGAGCTGCGCAACCGGCTCACTGAGGTCACCGGGCTGCGGCTGCCCGCCACCCTCACCTTCGATCACCCGACCCCGGCGGCCGTCGCCCGCGAGCTGCTCGCCAAGCTCACCGGGCGGCTGGAGGCGGTGCCGGCGACGGCCGCGCCGTCCGGCGTCGCGGACGACGACCCGGTCGTCATCGTCGGCATGAGCTGCCGTTACCCGGGCGACGTCCGGTCACCCGAGGACCTGTGGCGGATGGTCGCGGCCGCGGGCGAGGGCATCACCGAGTTCCCCGTCGACCGTGGCTGGGACATCGAACGGCTCTACGACACCGACCCGGACCGGCCCGGTACGAGCTACGTGCGCGAGGGCGGGTTCCTGCACGACGCCGCGTTGTTCGACCCGGCGTTCTTCGGGATCAGCCCGCGGGAGGCGCTGGCGATGGACCCGCAGCAGCGGCTGCTGCTGGAGACGTCGTGGGAGGCGTTCGAGGGGGCCGGCATCGACCCCGCCACGGTCCGGGGCAGCCAGACCGGCGTGTTCGTCGGCGTCATGTACGGCGACTACGCCTCCCGCATCCGCGACCTGCCGGCCGAGGTGGCCGACTTCGTCGGCAACGGGAACTCGTACAGCGTGGCCTCCGGCCGGGTGTCGTACACCTTCGGGCTGGAGGGGCCGGCGGTCACCGTCGACACCGCCTGCTCGTCGTCGCTGGTGACGCTGCACCTGGCCGCGCAGTCGCTGCGCCGCGGCGAGTGCTCGATGGCGCTGGCCGGCGGTGTCACCGTCATGGCCACCCCGGACACCTTCGTCGACTTCTCCCGCCAGCGCGGCCTCGCCGCCGACGGGCGGTGCAAGTCGTTCGCCGCGGCCGCCGACGGCACCGCGTGGGGCGAGGGCGTCGGGATGCTGGTGCTGGAGCGCCGGTCGGA